>JASHOS010000096.1 GCA_030040995.1 Terriglobia bacterium
TCGCTGGTCTATTCCTGCCAGCATTTCCGCCGCGAGATGATAGGGATCGAAGTGCCGCGCGGGATTCACACACTTATTTCGGGTGTGGACCTGGTGCGCGACTCGAAGAGCGGTGAGTTTCTGGTGCTTGAAGACAACGTTCGCACGCCGAGCGGTATTTCCTACGTACTCGAGAACCGTCTGGTGATGACGCGCACTTTTCCAGACGCGTTCGAGGCCTACGAAGTTATGCCCGTTAATCACTATCCGGCGGAGCTTTGCAGGATTTTGCGCGCCCTTTCGCCGCGTGGCGGAGACGAGCCGCAGATGGTGCTGCTGTCTCCGGGTATCTACAACAGCGCCTACTTCGAACACAGTTTCCTCGCCCAGCAGATGGGCATCGAGCTCGTGGAAGGCCGCGACCTTCTGGTGGATGGAGATGTCGTCTACATGAAGACCATCCACGGACTGAAACGCGTGGATGTGATGTACCGCCGTGTGGATGATGAATTTCTCGACCCTCTGGTCTTTCGCCGCGACTCGTTGCTGGGCGTGCCGGGGCTGATGGCAGCTTATCGCGCTGGGAATGTTGCGCTCGCAAACGCAGTGGGTAACGGGGCGGCGGACGACAAGGCGATTTATAGCTATGTACCTGCCTTCATTCGCTACTATCTGGGCGAGGATCCAATTTTGCGCAACGTGGAGACCTATCTCTGCTCGGACCGCCAAGGTCTCAGCTACGTGCTCGAACACTTGCCGGAGCTCGTCGTCAAGATGGTAGGGGAATCGGGAGGATACGGAATGTTGATCGGGCCAGCTTCGGGGAAAACGGTTATCGAGGAATTCCGCGAGCAAATCAAGGCCAGCCCCCGCAACTATGTCGCCCAGCCTGTAGTAGCCCTTTCCCGAGTACCTTCTTATCATGCGGCCACCCAGCGCATCATCGGGTGCCACGTGGACCTTCGGCCTTACTGTCTCTATAACGGAGAAAAAGTGATTGTGGTACCCGGAGGACTGACACGTGTCGCGCTACAGCCTGGATCGCTAGTCGTCAATTCATCGCAGGGTGGCGGTAGTAAGGACACCTGGGTTTTGCACGGTGAAGCCTGACATGGCGGAGATGCTGTCACGAATTGCCGATTCTCTATTCTGGATGGCGCGCTATATCGAGCGCGCCGAGGATACGGCGCGCATCCTGGACGTGAACTATCACATGATTCTCGAGCAGCCGCACCAGTCTTACCGCTTGCGCTGGGAGCCTCTAACCGTCATGGCGGGCGAAGAAAAGCCCTTCCAGCGAATCTACAGCGAGGCGAACGCGCAGACGGTCTTCGAATTTCTGGCTTTCCGGGCGGATAACCCGAGCTCGATTGTACAGTGCATCGCCAAGGCGCGGGAGAACGCGCGCACCATTCGCGACCGCATTTCGCGCGAAATGTGGGAGGATCTCAACGGCCTCTACTACATGGTGAATCGGTTTAATCCGGCAGAGGAAATCGCTGCCGGGCCGCATCGCTTTTGTGATGCTATGAAATTTGGGTGCCATCGCTTTCATGGGGTCAGTGACGCGACGCTGCCGCACGACGAGGGATGGCAGTTCCTGAGAGTCGGCTGGTCCCTTGAACGGGCTGAGGCTACCGCGCGCCTGGTGGACGTGCAATATCACAACCTGCTCGAGGCGCCGTCCGCGGGCGTTACGCCCGATAACCATCAGTGGATGGCGGTGCTCACATCGGTGGGCGCTTACGAAGCGTATCACCGGCGGTATCATTCACCCATCCGGCCGGAGAAGGTCGCCGAATTGCTGATTCTGCACCCTGACCTGCCGCGCTCCATCCGATTCTCTGCGACAGAGGTGCAGGCGGGGCTTCGCGCCATCAGCGGGACGCGTCCGGGCTCCTATGTCAATGAAGCTGAGCGGCTCACAGGCAAACTTCTCGAGGGTTTACAGTACGACACAATCGAAGAAATATTTGGGCGTGGCTTGCATTCCTACCTCTGTGATCTGCTGCGGACCATTCGCTCGATTGGCGAGGATATCGCCAGAACCTATTTCTACTACGCGGTGATGGCGTGAATCGGTATCACTTGGTGCACGTGACGGAGTTCCATTATGACGGTCCCGTTTCTGAGAGTTATAACGAGGTGCGCCTGCGGCCTATGCACGACGAGAAACAGAGCTGCCTTTCGTTCCAGCTTGCCACGGCACCCCGTTCGCGCAGCATCGTTTACCGCGATTCGTTTGGCAACTGGGTGCACCAGTTCAACGTTTTGCCGGAACACCGGAGCTTGACCGTGGAGGCGGAGTCCGTTGTGCTGGCGCACGACGCCGTCGCCAATGGAGTGAGGCCTCTGAAACTGAGTGAATTTGATTTGCAAGCGCGGGAGTTCTGCGAAGAGCATTTCGATTTCCTGGCGCCGACGTCCTATGTCCCTCGCCTTCCGCAATTGCGCGATCTGCTCGAAGTGTCCGAGCAGGCGGGCGGAGACAGCGTGGAGGGATTTGCGCGGGCAGCTTCCCAGTTGATTCACGAACGGTTCCGGTACGTGAAGGGCGCGACACACGTCCACTCCTCGATTAAAGACGCATTGGATCTGGGCGCGGGTGTATGTCAGGACTTTGCGCACGTGCTGCTCGGCCTGGTGAGGATGCGCGGTCTTCCGGGGCGTTACGTATCCGGCTATCTGGTGCCGCCGCAGACGGCCGAGCCGAACGCCCGAGTGGAGGAAGTGATCGGCGGGCAGGCGTCACACGCGTGGACGGAGGTCTACGTACCGGGCACGGGTTGGATTGCGCTCGACCCCACGCTGGGAGCACCGGTGGCGTTGAGGCACGTGCGGGTTGCCTATGGGCGCGACTACGGCGACGCGGCGCCAATGCGCGGCGTCTATAAAGGGCACGCGGGGCAGCGCCTCTTCGTGGACGTGCGCGTGTGCCCTGCCGTCGATGGCGAAGGGCACGAGCAACTGCGGAAAACTGCGTCGAGACCCGTCGATATTAATTCCCCGGAGAGGTCGCAACAACCTGCCCAGCAGTAATGAACCGGCATTTCAGAGTATTCGGAGGCGAGCGAGATAGCGGTCGAGCTCGCGGATGCGGAATAGCTTCAACAGGATCACGGCCACGAGCAATCCTGTCGCGCTCGCGCCGACGAGCACGAGAAGCGCGCCGTGGGTTGAACGCCAATGGATACGCGATTCGAGGACGCGCATGACGCGATTCGTAGCGAAAGCCGAGACAATTGCCGCGGCGGCCACTTTGAAGAAGAAAACCAACACGCTGCCGGCTCCGGCATTATGAGTGCGGCGGCTCAGCAGAATGAAAAGAATTATGGCGTAGGCGATGACGGCGAGCGAGCTCGAAAGCGCGAGGCCGAGATATTGCCACCGGCGCGAAAACTCCCAATAAACGGGCAGACTCAGTAACGTAATGATCGTTCCGGTAATCGCCGGCGTGAGCGTATCCCGCGCGGCGTAGAAGCCGCGAGCGAGAATATTCTGCGTACCCCAGGCGAACATGGCGATGGAAAACACCCCGAGAGTTGCGGCTGTGGCCCGCAGGTCCGCAGGGTGCAGGCGCGTATGCGAGAACACAAAATAAACCAGCGGCGACCTCTGCGCGATGGTGAGAGCTGAAACTGGTACCAGAAGCAGAATCACCCCTTTAAGCGTAGTGGCGAGGGTGCGGTTGAGCTCGTCAAATTTTCGCTCCGAATAAAGCTGAGCGAAAAACGGAAAAGACGCCACGCCGACTGCCTGCCCCAGAATTCCCTGCGGCACCCGCATCAGCGTTTTTGCGTAAGTTAGCCAGGTGATCGAGGCGGGCACGAGATAGGAGCCAAACCAGCGAATGATCCAGTCGTCCGTAAATACAATCGACAACGCGAGCATGATGGGGATGGAAAGCTTGAGGAAGAGCTTGAAATCACGGTTGCGGAGGTTGAGATTGGGATGGAACCGCGCTCCCAGGTGCTTCGCTCCGTAAACCTGGAGCGCGAAATTGCCCAGGAAGGCACCCGCTAAAACGCCCACGGCAAATCCCGTGATGCCAATCCGCGAAGAAAGCAGGACGCCGCCCAGGATGATGCAAAGGTTGTAAAGGACGGGCGCGAGCGACGGAAGCAGGAACTTCGCCCGCGCATACTGCACCGCGTTCAGAATGCCGCCTTGATAAAAGAAGAACTGCGCGGGAAGCATGAGGCGGGTGAGAAAGATCACGCGTCCCCTTTCCACGCCCTTAAATCCCGGCGCAATCACGCGCACCAGTTGCGGCGCGAATATCTCTCCGATCGCAATGCCCGCGACCAGCAGGATATCCATAAATGTGATCACGGTGGAAAAAACGTGCCACCCTTCATCCTCGCGGTTTTCCGCCAGGCAGCGGGTAATGATGGGAATGAAGGTCAGGCTGAGGGAACCGCCGGCGACCAAGTAGTTCAAAAAATCCGGGAGGGTGAAGGCGGCGTAATAAGCGTCGGTTACGGCGCTCGAACCGATTTGCTGCGCCACGGTCCAATCCCGGAAGAAGCCCAGAAGCCGGCTGAGCAGAACGCTCGCCATGACGATTCCGGCGGACTCTACCATGCGGCGCTTGAGCGATGGGGCTTTTTCCATGCCGGGGGGGCGCGATGGATCAGAAGGATTGGTGTTGAACGCTAGAAGAGTCCAGCTATCAGCGGTCAGCTTTCAGCAAACTGATTGACTCGTGCTCAGTGTTCCCTGTTCAATATGTCAGATCTGTGGATATGAGAACCGCTTGTCGCAAGCCCGGCAGCGGGCCATGGGCGGCCGGCGCACGTTGCGCTCAAGCCAGTGCCGGCGCGTGCGCACAAAGTCCAGGCTCCCACACCGGGGGCACCCGGTGAATCCGTCGGGGTCAGTTAGTTCTGTGGCGGGCCGCGGAGGTCCGGCGTTCCCTATAGGGCCGGATTCCGGTAGCTGCACCGCATTGTATTCCAGACCTTTTGGCGCTCCGACGGCCCCGGCATTGTCAGGAAGAATGCGCCACCAATGGCAGCGGGAACACTTTCGCAGCCGGTAGCCCGCCAGGTTAACCAGTCGGCGTACGAGACCCTTACGAACCGGCTCCGTTTTGGTGGCACCGCACTTCCAGCAGGGAGATGGCATTTCCTCTCTTGCAAGAATAGCGATTTTCGCGATGGTTGCCAATAACGTCACAGTATATAACCGGAAAGATGATCTACGTAATGCATCGCAGGATATAATCGGAAACTCGAACTGAGGTGGACGATGAAGACTCTCATTATTGGGCTTTTGATGATGATCTTTCCCTTGGCGCTCGAAGGCGCCCCGCCGAAGGTTGTCTTGCTGTGGCCGGGCGGCGCGCCGGGAGCGCTGGGCAATGGCGATCAAGACCGTCCGAGTCTGACGATTTTTCTGCCGGATGCCGCCAAAGCGGTTGGGGCAGGCGTTGTGGTCTGTCCAGGAGGAGGCTACCAGATGCTGGCGATGGAAAAGGAAGGTTACGAGCCGGCAAAGTGGCTCAATTCTCTCGGGATAGCCGCCTTTGTTCTGACATACCGGCTGGGACCGCGCTATCACTATCCGGCAGAG
This sequence comes from Terriglobia bacterium, assembly GCA_030040995.1. Taxonomy (GTDB): domain Bacteria; phylum Acidobacteriota; class Terriglobia; order UBA7540; family UBA7540; genus JASHON01. The sequence continues at coordinate 5,554 of JASHOS010000096.1, forward strand.
ACGGATGACGGACTCCGGGCCGTCCGTTATGTTCGTTATTATGCTTCGTCCTACGGCGTCAAATCAGATCGGATCGGCGTCTGGGGTTTTTCGGCGGGTGGGCATCTCGCGTCATTTGTGGGTACCCATTTTGATCCTGGCGTGGCTGATGCCGCAGATCCGATCGACCGTAGCAGCAGCCGTCCGGATTTCATGGTGCTGGCTTATGCAGTGATCGCGCTCGACACGCCCTATGCCCACAGGGGCTCGTTGGAAAATCTTTTGGGCGAGCATCCAAGCGCCAAGCTCGTGCGCTATGTCTCCAGCGAGCTGCACGTCACTCCACGAACTCCACCTACCTTCCTCTTCACCACGGACTCTGACACTACGGTTCCCGACGAGAACAGCATTCTGTTTTACATGGCGATGCGGAAGAACCACGTGCGGGGCGAGTTACATGTGTTCCAGCCCGGTTCGCACGGCGTAGGCCTGGCTTCGACGGACGCTACGCTTTCTCTCTGGCCTCCCTTGCTCGCGAATTGGTTTCGCGAGCAGGGACTTCTCAAATCTCCTTGACAGCCGAAGGTAGCTTTTGTAATCTGGACTACGTTGTACAGAATGCTTGTTTTGAATAAGTTACTGCGACAGCGTCGCAGGCAGTTTGATTAATCCGACCTTCTCACCAGGATTGTTGCTGGCGCTGGAAGGGCAGGGTTCAATCCCGCCCTTCAGCTCGATGTGGTGAGATGTCCAGGTTAAGTATCCGTTATAGGCCCAAGGCGTACGGTTAGGGGAGATCGCCGGTCCCAGACCGGCGCTAGAGGGGTGTGGTAGGGCGCTTCTTGGTGCGACTCAGTCGCTTTAGGCGGGTGGGGCAGAACGGTGATAAAAGTCGGGTTAACGTAACCGTGTTTGTGCGACATAGTCGCATCTGAGGTGCACGACTGTGAATGTCCGAAGGCGGGGATAAAGGCTCGTTAAATGCGAATGGGTCGCAAAAGCTCCGAGAGCATGAACGGCGCGAATCGCTCCTATTTAGCGCAAAAGCTCACCAAAGGTGGGGCGCGTCTGACCGCGCAGCGGAAAATGCTTGTCGAGATTATCCAGAACAGCACGGGTCATTTGGATGCCGCCAGCCTCCTGCGGCTGGCCAAGAGGAGGGACAGTCGCATCCATCGTGCCACGGTCTACCGGACGCTGGAACTTCTAAAGCGCTTAAGGCTCATCGACGAGTTGGACTTGATGCACCTTGAGGGAGAGAAACATTTCTATGAGCCTCGGACCAGATCTGAGCATTTCCACTTGGCTTGTTTCCGGTGCGGGAAGATCCTGGAGCACAACACGCCAACCTTTGAGCGTCTGAAAAAGGAGATTTCCGAACAAACGGGTTTCAAAATCGAGGTGATTCGCCTCGAAGCCGGCGGTCAGTGTGAAGAATGCCGGGCTCAAGCGGACAGCTCGCAAAGTGATGCTTCACGCGCGGCGCGCTAAACAGTGCGGTGCAGTTGCTGAACGGAGTTTAATGTCAACTCATCAAAGGGTACTTCCTCGGGCGATCAGCGTAAGACCGGCACAAGAAAGCCAGATTTCCCGTGCGGGAGGGCGCCGGAGCGCCATCTTATGGATCATGCTATCCCTCGGCGCGCTGCTGGTCACCGCCCTGCTGGTCTGGCAGGGCACTGCGTCAGGCGGTCAGCCCAATCCCCTCGCGCCCCACACCGGTTCGACGGCTGCCTTGCTCGACATCAGCATCCTGGTCTTTCGCGAAGGCTTGGAATGTATCCTGGTGCTCGCAGCGATTACGGCGAGCATGACGGGTTCCGGCCAGCCGTATCAACGGCCCGTGATTGCCGGGGCGGGAATCGCGCTGGGCGCGACACTCGCTACCTGGCGAGCCGCTATCGGCGTTATCGATAACCTTACGCGGCACATTCCGGCGCTCGACGTACAAGCCGGCACGGGCCTGCTTGCGGTCCTTGTGCTCGTCGTCGTGATGAATTGGTTTTTTCACAAAGTGTACTGGACGGGCTGGATTTCACTGCACAACCGGCGCAAGCGGAGCCTGCTGCAGAGTGCAGACGAGCGAGGCGCGAAGCGCTTTCGCCTTCTCTGCGGATTTGGCTTGCTTGGTTTCACTTCGGTCTATCGCGAGGGCTTTGAAGTGGTGTTGTTCCTCCAAGGTTTCAGGCTGAAGCTGGGAAATAGGCCTATTTTATACGGAGTACTTCTGGGTCTTCTGCTTTCTGGGATTGTAGCGGTTCTAACGTTCGTGGCGCACCGCCGGCTGCCTTATCGCAGGATGCTGGTGATGACAGGCGTCATGCTGGGAGTGGTGCTCCTGGTCATGGTTGGAGAGCAAGCCCAGGAAATGCAAATAGCCCACTGGTTGCCGACCACTGTAATTCCGTGGCTGGCGCGCGTGATCCCCGGCTGGATGGGGCTATGGTTTTCGGTTTTTCCGACGGTCGAGACGCTGCTAGCCCAAGCGCTTGCTCTTTTTGTGGTTCTTGGTTGCTACTTCGCGGCGCGCTCAAATTTCGGGCGCAGTCTGCTCGAGCAGGAATAGCGGGCTTTTCCGGGCCGCCCTCACCCGGCGTTGCGCGCCGCCCGCCCCCCAGGGGGGCGAGGGCAGGTTTCCGCCAGGTTTAGTTGCGGCCTTCGTGCTCAGTGCTGATAGGGGAGAGCGGGATAGCGCGGACCTCTGGTTTTGAGGTCCGCGGCTTGTTCGTCGTGTGAGCGAAAAGCCGCAGACCGCAAACACGGCGGTCTGCGCTACTCCTCCCAAACTGCAGAGCTTCCCAAAGCGGGAAACTCTGCACCGGTAGTTCATTCAATTTGCGAGGGGATTGAAGCGATAGGAAGGCTTTCCTGCGGCGTTTCTTTTGGCGAAGAAGCCGCAGGAAGCCTGTGACCGACAACCCGCAGGCTGACGACCGTCTTTATTCTAGAGCCGCCAGCCAGAGTTTTTCAAGGAGAACTGTTTATGGCTGGCATTTGTGTTAATTTCCCTAACTCCATCCGCCTCCCCACCTCCAGGTTCATTCGGCGCTCGTTCGTGATCGTCGCCGCTCTTTCGACTGCTTTGTCCTTGCTGCCGCCGGTCACTGGATGGGCAGGCGTTGGAGGAAGTATTTCTGGCATGGCCACCGACCCGAGCGGCGCTGTGGTTCCCGGCGCGATCGTCATCGCGCGCAGCGTTGAAACCGGCATTCAGCGGAGCACCACCACGAATCGGGAAGGCTTTTATGCCTTCACCGCATTACCGATCGGCCACTACGATGTCAAGATCAGCCATCCGGGGTTCGAACCTTACCAGCGAACGGGACTGATCATTGGCGTCAATACGGCGCTGCGGGTGGACGCTCGATTGACGGTCGGTTCCCAGAAAAAGACCATCACGGTCTCCGAAACTAGCGCTCACGTTGAAACCTCCAATACCCAGATGGGTGACCTCATCACCGGCGCAACGATGACGGCCGTGCCCTTGAACGGCCGCAGTTACACGGATCTGCTGGCGTTGCAACCCGGCGTCACTCCCATCACCAGCCTCACTTCGGAATCGATCCAGGATGTGGGCGCCGCGGCGCTTCCTCCTTCGGGGGACTTGAACTCCGGCAATCTCTCCATCAGCGGGGAGCGGGAAGATGCCAACGGCTTCATGGTGAACGGAAGCGACATTGAGGAGGGCGTGAACATGGGCGCGGCCATCATCCCCAACCTCGATTCCATCGCAGAGTTTCGCATTCTTACCAGCGATTTCGATGCCGAATACGGAAACTCCAGCGGTGGCCAAGTCAATGTGGTCACCAAGTCCGGCACGAACCAGTTTCACGGCGACGCATTTGAATTCCTGCGCAATACAGATTTCGACGCTCGCAACTTTTATTCGCCCCAGCGCGGAAGCTTTCAACAGAACCAGTTCGGAGGGACGTTCGGAGGACCGATTCAACGCAACAAGCTCTTCTTTTTTGCTGATTATCAAGGTACTCGCCTCGTGGAAGGCGTGGATACGGGCCTGATTCCTGTGCCCTCCCTGCAGGACCGGGAGGGTAATCTCTCGGATGAGGCCAGTTCGTTTCAGACCGTGTTACCGAGCGGCCAGCCAGCTCCCACGACGGTCACTGGATCTTACTGGGCGAGTTTGTTATCGGAGAAGCTAGGCTATCCTGTCACTGCGGGCGAGCCCTACTACACACCCGGATGCGCCAGCCCGGCGCAATGCGTTTCTCCCAACGCGGAGATTCCGACGAGTGTCTGGTCTGCTCCGGCCCAGCACCTGCTGCAATACATCCCGGCGCCGAACCTTCCCGGGAACAATTTTTCGACGTCTGCCTACAACCAGGATCTTCGCGACGACAAGGGCGCGGTACGACTCGATGCCAACACACACTGGGGGCTGCTCTCCGGCTACTATTTCATGGATGATTACTCCCAGAACAATCCCTACCCCGTGGCTCAGGGCGGAGCCAACGTTCCGGGCTTCAATGCCTTGAATCTAGGCCGCGCGCAGTTACTGGACTTGGGTGACACCAAGATGCTCGGCCCGACAGCGGTGAACGAATTTCACTTCAGCTTTCTGCGTAATGCCAACGTCCTCGGGCAACCGATAGGAGGAGTTGGCGTCAGTCTGGCTTCGCAAGGTTTTGTCGTGGGCTCAGGCACGCCCGGGATTGTTCCGCTGGCGCCCCAAACCGAGGGAGTGGAAAACCTTGTGTTCAATAACTACTCGATCGGGACGAATACCAACCGGCTGGCGGATTTCGAGAATACATTCCAATGGCTGGACAATTTTTCCAAAGTGGCAGGAACTCACACCATTAAGGCAGGCGCGGATTTCCACTACGACCAGGTCAATACGCTTCCGCTCGCCCAGTTCAACGGCAGCTTCTCCTTTTTCGGGAGCGAAACGGGACTCGATTTCGCGGATTTCCTGCTCGGAGTTCCGAGCCAATACAATCAGAGCTACCTTCAGTCCTTCTATGGCCGCAATAGGTATGCGGGCCTGTACGGACAGGATAGCTGGCGAGTGACGCACAACCTCACGCTCAACTACGGGCTGCGCTGGGACCGAATTGAGCCTTGGTACGAGAAATACAATCAGATCTCGGCGATGGTCCCGGGCGAGCAATCCGTGGTTTTCCCCGGCGCGCCGGCCGGGATCGTGTACCCCACGGACCCGGGAATTCCACGCACGCTGGCGCCTGCCGGCAACCTCGATTTTTCCCCGCGCGTCGGGCTGGCCTATTCGCCCAGCGCGCAGGGGAGCGGCCTGCTCGACAGGCTTCTGGGCGGTCCGGGCAAGACTAGCTTGCGCGCGAGCTTCGGGACTTTCTACACCGATATCGAAGCCGTAACGATCGGCGTTCTGGCCGCGAATGCGCCTTATGGCACCACCTACACCAGCCCGGCACCGCCACTCTTTGCTACTCCCTTCGTTACCGCGTCAACGGGCCAGAATCTGGGCCAATATTTTCCCGTCCAGCTCGCGCCACTGGATTCCTCGGCGTCTCATCCTGATTCCGATATCAACTGGTCGCAGTACGAGCCGATCAGCGGCATCCCGGCCTATCCTCCGTCCAACAAGATTCCCTCTGCCGATGAATACATGTTCTCGCTAGAACGCCAGGTCGGATCGAATACGCTATTGAGCGCCTCTTATGTAGGATCCCAGGCCCATCATCTTCTGGTGTTAGTCGAAAATAATCCTGGGAACCCAGCCCTTTGCTTGAGCCTAAGTCAGCCGGACGAGGTGATGCCGGGCACGGCTACCTGCGGTCCCTTTGGCGAAAGCAATGTCTACACTACAGCCTCAGGCAAAGTGATCGATGGAACACGGGAGCCTTTCGGACCTGATTTCGGCAGCAACACCAATCAGGCCACCATGGGGAATTCCAATTACAACGCCCTTGAGATCAGCCTCCATCATACGAGCGGACCCATTGAGCTCTTTGCCGGCTATACCTACAGCAAATCACTCGACCAGTCTTCAAACCTCGGCGAAGAAATAAACCCCTTGAACTACAGGCTCAGCAAGGCGCTTTCCGCCTTTGATATGACGCATAACTTCGTCGCAAGCTATGACGTTCAACTCCCCATCGCTCGGCTCTTCAGCACCCGGAACCGCTGGAGCGAAGGTTGGTCTGTTTCCGGGATTACCCACTTCGCCACCGGCTTCCCAGTGACGCTCTATAATTACGGCGACAACTCGCTTTTAGGCGCTGAGCCGAACGGGGTGAACAACTACGGCGTCGACGAGCCCGACTACACGCCGGGCCCGCTCGACATCAACTCCAACCCCCGTAATGGACGGTCTTATTTCAACACCACGCTATTCAGCGAAAACGCCTTAGGCACGCCAGGAACCGCCGCCCGGCGGTTCTTCTACGGTCCGGGGATCAATAACTTCGACCTCGCTCTGCTGAAGAATGTACGCCTCACGGAATCGAAGTCTCTGCAATTCCGGCTGGAAGCGTTCAACGTTTTCAATCATGCGCAGTTCTACGGCCCTTCCGCCGTCGACGGCAATATCAGCAGCAGCACGTTCGGCCAAGTGGTGAGTGCCGCAGCGCCGCGCATCCTGCAGATAGCCGCCAAATTCTACTTTTGAGGCAAGCGGACGTAGCACGTCCGGTCTTGTGATTCCGCTGCTTCTCCGGCGGGTGAGCGAAAAGCCGCAGACCGCAAAGACGGCGGTCTGCATTGCAAGTTCGTAAAATCTTGTCTTTTTAACCGGATTTCTTAGCGACCCCCTCACCCGGCTCGCGCCGACTGGAGAAAGCGCCCGCCGCGGGCCACCCTCTCCCGGGGGAGAGGGCAAGGGCTTCGCGCTGGTTTTGGTTGCGGCCGGGAGGCCGCCCTGCGCTACCCTATTATTGGGAAGCGTTACCAAGTAAGCTTCAGTCCGAACTGAATCTGCCTCGAAGTTGTTGCGGTGCCGGTGATCACGCCCGCGGTGGGGGAGGGGACAGATGAACTCGACGTAAACACCACCTCGTTTGGCGTATCGAAATTGGCACGGTTGAAAATATTGAAGAACTCTGCCCGGAATTGGAGGTGAAGCTTTTCAGAGATCGCGGTATTCTTCATCAGGGCAAAGTCAAGCTCTGCCAGCCCGGGACCGATCAGCGTATCCCTGCCCACGTCGCCATAGGTCCCGCTTGCAGGAATCATGAATGCGTTGGGATTGAACCACTCGTTGGGACTGCCGACTATGACGTTGCCGGTGAAATTCGGATTATAGGAAGGCCGGATGGGGTCCCGGCTGTCGCCATTATTCGTGGGATTGAAGCCCAACTGCGGGCTGAACGGGAATCCCGACTGAAGAGTTTCAATTGCACTCAGCGTCCATCCGCTAACCAGCTTCCCCGTCCATCCTTGGGAGCCGTTGAGGAAGGCTTTGCCATCTCCGAAGGGCAAATCATAGCTGCCATTGATCGCTGCCTGATGCCTGACATCAAACGGGGAAAGCCCCCAGTCAAGCATAGGATCGCCCGGATACATGACGAAAGCCGGCGTATTGGCAGCGACACTGCTGTTCCAGGCACCTCCGTCATCGAGACTTGTGGAATAAGTATAAACCCCTCGCAACTGGAGTCCACGGTCGAAGCGGTGATTGACGTCCACTTGAAGGGCGTTATACGCACTTTCACCTTCCGAAAACCAGGTGGTGGTGTTGGCCACTTTGGGATCGGCCAGCGGCGCGTTCGCCGGATAATAGATGGTTCCGGCAGAGAGTGTGGCAGGGCACGGAGCAGCAGGGCAGATGGTAGGCGTCGGCTCGTTCGCGTCCAGTTGGAGCATTTCGTGATAGCCGCGCGAGCCCACATAGCCCACACTCAGAAGCGTCCTAGGAGCAATTTGCTGCTCAATCTTAAACGAATACTCCGCCACTCCGGGCGTCTGCGCATTGGGCTGGACGCCCGCTGGAGAGATTTTTCCCCCAGCAGGAAGCGGAGCTCCGGGCACAAGGTCTAGCGACGAAACCGGCACATTTTTAAGGGTCAGCGTGGTGTTATAAGGAGAGTTCTGATCCAGACGATAGCTAAGATCGTCGAGCAGATCGTAATAGATACCAAAGCCAGCGTGGATCGCTGTCTTTCCCTTTCCGAAAGGATCCCACGCCAGCCCCACGCGGGGCTCAGGCAGGAATCGGGCATTATTCACGGTGAAAGCCGAGTTTCCAACCTGGGGCTCAGTATCGATGACCCCGTCCGAGCTGAACAAGTAATTGGAGGCTCTTCCGAACGCCTCATTCCAGCCGTTGGTAAACTCATCGCGGAATCCCAACGTCAGCTCCAGGTTCCGCTTTACCTTTATAGCGTCTTTGAAATAGAGAGCGCCTTCCAGGGAACGCCACCCCATCAGAGTGGAGACCGGAACGGCCGTGAACGTCCCCACCGTGCCTTCGAGAAAGTTGGTGAGGCTGGAAAACGATGCCTGGCCGTACTGGTCTGCCGCCATATTGTCGTTAGCCTCGATCTGCTGGAACCAGACGCCGGCGCTCATCTGATTAATGCCTTTGGCCAGATCGACGCGATCTTCGTACGTAAAGAGGTTGCGGTCGGCGACAAAGTTGGCGCTTGCATTACTGCCGGCGGTAGTGATCTCGGAAGCTGCGTTGACCGCAGTGCCACCGCCAACCACGACGGCCCCGACCGGCGCGCCTTCGATGAACCCCGGGGCGGACGCGGTAGACAGACCGGTAAAATAATACCCGCCACGCGAAAAGCCAAATTCCGTCGTGTTGAGCACGTTAGGCGAAAACACGTGTGTTTCCTGCAAGCTTACAACCTGCTCGCGAAGGCTTTCCAGGTCAATGCTGAAAGGATCCGCGGTGGGAGTGCGGTCGTCGCTGTCATCCACGGTGTACACGCCGGAGAGCGTATCTTGGGCGGAGAATGTGTGGTCGAGGCGCACCGTACCGAAATCCTCGCGGATGTTCTGCACAGGACTGCTAAACGCTTCGCCAATCCCGCTGCCCAAGTCGGGTCCGTTTTGCACTGGCCAGAGAGCGAGGAGCGGCTCGACACTTGGCGCAACGCCCACATTCACCAGCGTTCCGTTGGCTCCCGGAACAAGCCCAAGCCGCGCGTTGTTATCCGGCACGAGAGTGACGTCGCTCAGCCCCTGATCCTCGCGGAAGCCTTCGTAGTTTCCAAAGATGAAGGTCTTATCCTTCTGGATCGGCCCGCCCAGGGACCCGCCAAACTGGTTTCTCTCAAGCGGCGGAATCGGCCCTACGTCAAAGTAATTCCCCGCATCGAACGCGCTATTCCTCAAGAACTCGAAAGCGGCTCCGTGAACCTCGTTGCCCCCCGAAGTAGTGACGATATTCACCTGCGCCCCCGACCGCTTCCCGTATTCCGTGCCGTACGTATCGGCCAGGACGTTAAATTCGCGCACCGCATCGACGCCCAGCAGCTCCCCGCTAGTCCCACCGGGAGTCAGGTTGATTTCACTGGCGCTGGTGTACTCAACTCCATTAAGAAGAAACAGGTTTTCCTGCGGCCGCCGGCCGGACACGACAAACATGTTTCCTACTGACGAGTTTGAAGAGCCAATGCTCCCGGTTCTTTCTGCCGTATAGTTGACAATGCTGGGGTTCAGCGTCATCAGCTCGTCATAGCTGCGGCCATTGAGAGGCAAGGTCTTAACCTGCAGCTCGCCTACCAGACCGGAAGTGTCCTGGGTGGTGGTGTTGACGACCGGCCCCTCGTCCTTCACCGTCACGACCTGCTTGAGTTGACCAAGCTGGAGCGTGAGATTAACGACGGCTTGCTCCCCGACGACCAAGGTAAGTCCGGTTTTCATCTCTGACTTGAAACCTACCTTCTCCGCCGTCACGTCGTAGCGGCCCAGGGGAAGGGAAGGTGCATCGTAGCGTCCGCCCTCGTCAGTTCTAACCTGCCTGATAAACCCGTTCTCGGCGTTCTTTACGGTCACGGTTACGCCGGGTACAGCCGCGCCACTAGTGTCGCTGACGGCGCCGGTGATGGAAGCCTCCCCTTGCGCCCACGCGGAGCTGGCAAGCGCGAGCATCAACAATGCGGCTCCGAACGGAACGTATGCCCTGCGTGCTGTAGTCTTCAACCAGCTTTCAAGTCTTCTCATCCTGTTTTTGTCCTTGCGCGATGTGTTTCCTGCCTTGTGGATAACGGAAGGAGCTATGCAGGCTCGATATTAGTATGAGGCGGTCCGCTTGAATGTAGGCATTAAATATTTGTTAAAACATGGCTTACGCATGCTTAACGTTGTAAAAAGCGTGGCGGGCACGTAACGGCGGGCTTCAGCCCGACACATGCCGACCTAAAGGTCGGCGCCACGGCGAAAGGCGTGCGGCGTGTTATAGTCTGAAGCTGCTTCAATCGTTGGTCAGCCAAGTTTTCTGGGTAATTCATGAGCCGCCCAACCTCGCCAGACCTCGCTCGCTATGCCATGACTGATGAGCTATCACTCGGCCGGCGCTATCCTGAGCCTAAGCATCCTTATCGCAACGACTACGAGCGAGACCGCGACCGCATTATTCATTCGCGGGCCTTCCGGCGTCTGGAAAACAAAACACAGGTTTTTACCCGGCGCTATTCGGATCATTTCCGGACGCGGCTGACGCACACGCTTGAAGTTGCGCAAGTGAGCCGGACGGTGGCGCGCGGCTTGCGGCTGAATCGCGATCTCGTCGAAGCTCTGGCGCTCGTTCACGACGTTGGGCACCCTCCTTTCGGGCACGCCGGTGAGGAGGTGCTGGACCGGCTGATGCGGCGCTACAACGGCCGGTTCGAGCACAACCTTCACGCGCTCCGCATCGTCGAGCAATTCGAGCAGAAATACATTGGCTTTCCAGGCTTAAATCTCACCTTTGAAGTGCGGGAAGGCATCGTCAAGCACTCGCGCAGCTATGATGGCAGGAACTACCCGGAGCTTAGCGAGTATCTTCTCGATCAGCAGCCGCCGCTCGAAGCGCAGCTCATTGATCCCGCTGATGAAATTGCGTATAGCTGCGCCGATCTCGATGACGGGTACGAATCGCGCCTTCTGAGCCTCGGCATGATCCGGGAGAATGTTCCGCTTTTCGACCGCCTATACCGGCCTGTCGAGAAACAACATCCTCAGGCGGCTGAAAAACTCCGGTTTAATGAAGCCCTTCGAGTCTTGGTGGATACGTTTGTCACAGACCTGATGGAAGCAACGCGTGAGCGGCTGGTGAGACTGCGGGTCCGGTCCGTCGCTAAGGTGCGCGGTTTGAATTCGAGGCAATTGGGACTAAGTGCGAGGACGAGCGAAGAGGGCAGGCTATTGAAGCGCTTTTTGCAAACCCATCTTTATTCGCATCCCAAGGTGAGTTCGGAGCGGCAGCGCATTATCAGCCACCTCGAGCGGCTCTTTACGCATTACGTGGGCAACCCCCGCGCACTTCCTGCGTTCTATTTTGCGCAAACGCAGAACGTGCCCGTGGCCGCCGTAGTGTGCAGCTACATTGCGGGAATGACCGATAATTTTCTGGAGCAGCAGTACGGCAAGGTTTTCGGAGAGCCGGCCGCATGAGCGGCGCGGTGTAGAGGCGGGGCTCGGAAAATAGCGTTCAGCAGTCAGCGATCAGTAACCAGTGTTGGTAGCGCGGACTCGCCACGGCGAGTCCGCGGCTTGTCTTCGGGGTTTCAATCAAAAGCCGCAGAGCCAAGAGCCGGTGGGGGGGTGGCGCAGAGATTGCAGTGCAGTGTCTGCGATCTCGCAAAGCAGAGGTCAGGGAGAGGGTAAGCCGGCAGGAGTGTGACAGCCGGCGACTTTCCAGGGGTTAGAGCTTGACCACGGACAAGCCGGGAATTAACTGAAAGTGGCGGAGGTTGGCGGTGGCAACACCGTAGCCAAGCCACAGCGCGGTAGCTCCGATCAACAAGTCCTCGAAGCCGATGCTGACACCACGCGCCGCTTGCTCGCCCTCGATGCGCCCCGCCAGTTCCGCGATCTCAGGCATTACCGGATGCACTACCAGATCGCGCCGAAGCTCCTGAGTAAACGCCTGCCGTCGGGTGCGGTCGGCACTATTTCTGGCGCGATAGATGCCATGTGTTAGTTCCACCAAGGTCACCACCGAGAGCGCTGCGTATTGTTCTCCGCAGATGGCCTGCACCCGTTGGACTAGAGCCTGCACACTTTGCCCTCGGCGTTCTCCTGCGATGAGCACGCTGGTATCAAGGATTATTCCGATGAGGAGATTTCGCGGGGCTTGCGGCTCTTGATGATTTCTTCCATGTCAGCGGCGAAGTCCGGCTCGAGCGTCGGTTCGTAGCCCATCTCTTCAGCGTGCTTCTTTGCCAGAGCGATGGATTCAGATAGGAGGCGGCCAGGGCGTGCCGCGATGGGCTTGAGCACGGCGACGGGCTGCGCACCCTGTTCGATCACCACCTCCGCGCCGCCGCGAACGCGCACCAGCAGCGTGGCGAAGTCCTTTGCGGCTTCTTCTTCAGAGATGTGAATGACGGATTGCGCCATGCTCATGATTATACCCTGTTAGCCCTCCTTTTCCCCTTCGGTTTTGATTTCTTCCTGTGGTTCAGCACACTCGGCGGGCCGGCACAGACCTGTGCGGTGCAGTGTCTGCGATCTCGCGAGGCGGGAAGTTCTTACTGGCACTCATATGAGGCGACAATCCTCCGAATCGCAAAGACGCGCGCGGCTGTAGGTGCTGGTGGTTAGGTAGAGAATGTCATTCTCGCCGCAATAGCGGGGCGGTTGCGGCACCTCTGGCGTTGACTGCCGCGTTTGTCACTGCGTCCGTCTCGGTGAAGTTCATCGGCTTGGTGGAATCCCTCACGCCCCACGAGCTGGTGAAGGCGCACTTGAAGATTACCGAGTGCGTCCTGGCAAGAATTCCGCCGATGAACGCGTTGGACGAGCCTTGGGAGGAGGCAGGCTGAATTGGGAATCCACGATGCGTCCGCGCTGCTCGCACGTACCTTCGAGGGGTCAGCGGGTTTGATCTCCATCTCAAATGTCTAGGTCTCTCGCAATGCCCTAAACCATTAGAGGTTTTTAATTGGCCTTTGTTTTCTGTAATCTAACGGCTTCGTTCGGTAAATTCGGGGGTTTTGGAGATTTTCAAAAATCGTCGCGTGGCTGGAACTTATTCCAAAATTCCATTTTCAATGCTTCCAGGTCCTCAGCGCGTTCGTGCAACTCAGGCAACGCAAGGCCTGCCTCGGCGCGCATGCCGTGCGCGAGCGCACTAGTACGGGAGCGGAGTTTCCAGGATGCTGTGTTGGACCTGTAGATTCTAAACTATTGGCGCGGCTGGCCGCGGCGGCTTCCTTCGAGCGCATCTCGATTAAGCTCATAAAAATCAACCCTCCTGACGTCCGCGTTCGGGCGAACCGGATGACACCGCCCTGAGACAGTGCGTGAGTGGCTGGGCCGCATGCCTTATCAGTCACGGCAGCCAATGCGGCTCGCCATGCAATATAAGTGTACAGGAGGCAAAAAGACAGATGGAGACGAATAAGACACTTTAATGAGCCCAGGGGCCCCGGCATGGCCGGGTCAAGACAGAAAGGGAACTTAACGCGAGTGGTCTCGGTTGGTCCCAATGCCAACGTATATCAAGGTGACTGCGCTAAGTAAACACTACGCCGTCGGGGAGGACCTATGCGCCGGCTCGTTGCCGGTTGGTTGTGGGAAGGTGCTGTTATCGCCAGCTATGGCTAAACGCTAGCCGACTAAGGAGGACTTATGTGCCAAAAGACCCGTCGGGACCGTGTGCGAAACATCTCAGGTTAGCCGACTATTCGGCAAAGTCGACACGGGCGGGGCTTCGCTTGTTGTGAAGCTCAACGTTGTATGCCCCAGCGAGACAGTGCGTTGCCGTGAGGCTGCTGGGTTGATGGTTTGACAGTAACTTGCTGGAGCGCAGGAATCACCGATCGCAGTCGCTCACCTCTCGCCTGCCCTGTGGCATTTTCGCCAGTTCCGATTTACAGTAGTTGGTGACCACGCCGGGAGTTAGGGCAATGAAATCAGCTTCTGAAATCGATGTACCCTCGGACCGCCTTCGGAAATTGCCGAAGATAGTTGATTTTCACACTGACTTCATCCGCGTACCCGCGGCGTTGGTAACCAGCAGTCCGGCCTCCGTATCTAAAGGTCTTGGTGTTGAGCGGTTCCGAGGGAGATCCCTATAGACCAGCCAATGGACGCTTCCCTCCTTTTATGGAGCGGCGCCCAAGAAAGGACAGCTCATGGAGACAACAACGCAATCTCCAGCGCAAGTCCTATCGAGAGTTGAACCGGAGAGGATCGAGCCGGGCCTGTTTTCCAGCGAGTCTGTACTTAACCTCTTGAAGTTGATTTTTGCTGGATCTCCATTGTCCGAGGTGCTGGCGATCGTTGCCCGATTGGTCGAATCTCAAGGCGAAGGTTTGTTCTGCACGATCTGGCTTCCCGATGAAGACGGGAAGCATCTCCATTGCGCAGCGGCGCCGAGCCTTCCTGGATTCGGCGCTCACGTAGGGCGGACGGCAATCGGTCCGAAAGGCGCGTCCTGCGGCACGGCTGTTTATCGGAAGGAGCCTGTGTATGTGAATGACATCCTCACCGACCCCCTCTGGGATGACTACCGTCACCGTCTGTTGCCTTATGGGATTCGCTCGGTTTGGTCGCGCCCGCTATTCACGAGCGAAGATCAGGTCCTCGGTACCTTCGCCATCCTTTACCGTGAAGCGCGTAGCCCTGGCGCCGCCGACCTGCAGTTGATCGAGAATGCCAGCCACATTGCGGGGATTGCAATTCAACACCACATTAGGGAAGAAGAGGTACGACGTGAACGCGATCGGCTGCGCCTGCTTTTGGAAATTACCAATAGCATGACGTCAAAGCTGGACCTTCGCCATCTGGTTGAGGTCCTTTCGACGAATCTGCTGAGTGTAACGCGGTGTGATTTTTGCGCCCTGCTCTTACCGGATGCTGAGACCGGAGAATTGCGCCTAACCACTCTGTACAACCCGGAGGCGCGAGGTTCGCTCTCTGACGGGACGATTGTACCGATCCATGGTTCAGCCTGTGGGAAAACTTTTTTGACCGGCAGGACTCAACACTTTAACGACCTTCAGGAGATACGCGACGACCCGGAAGGTTTCGGCAACAGCGTAGGTCGGCTTTTCTATCGACGTGTCGTGGCGGAAGGCTTGGTGTCGGGGTGCGATGTCGCGCTGATCGGCAGAAGCGGTGTAGTAGGCGTGTTGGCCGCCCTAAAGCGGTCGGAGAGGGCTTTCGAGCGAGATGACGTCCTGTTTCTCGAACAGGTGGCCCGCCAGGTTGCCATTGCTGTTGAAAACGCGCTGGACTATGAAAAGGCAATAGAGGACAGAGACAAAGAGACGAAACAAAGACTCTATTTCGAGGAGGAAATTCGCGCCGAGTTTGGGGAAATCGTTGGGGAGAGTCCCGCGTTGAAGGCCGCGTTGAAACTGGTGTCTGTTGTGGCGCCTACCGATTCGAGTGTGCTGATCCTCGGCGAGACGGGAACCGGCAAAGAACTTATCGCACGAGCCATCCACAATCTGGGCAGCCGCCGGGAACGGACCTTTGTTAAATTGAATTGCGCGGCAATCCCTCTCGGACTTCTTGAAAGTGAATTGTTCGGTCACGAAAAAGGCGCATTCACCGGTGCAATTGCCCAGAAAATGGGACGTTTTGAACTCGCGAACAAAGGCACGCTTTTTCTTGACGAGGTCGGAGACATCCCTCTGGAACTTCAAGCGAAATTGCTCCGCGTTCTGCAAGAGCAGGAATTCGAAAGACTGGGCAGTAACCACACAAACAGAGTTGACGTCCGGCTGATTGCAGCTACGCATCGTGATTTGGCGAGCATGGTGAAGCAGCTCACATTTCGCGAGGACCTGTATTATCGGTTGAAGGTTTTTCCCATCCACGTTCCGCCCTTGCGGCATCGCAGCGAGGACATTCCCCAACTGGTGCGGCATTTTGCCGGCGTCTTCGCGCAACGAATGAATAAGAGTATCGACGAGATTCCTACAGAGACGATGGATGCCTTAGTACGCTATCGCTGGCCGGGAAACGTTCGTGAGTTGCAGAATTTCATAGAACGCGCAGTAATTCTCTCCCCGCTTTCTGTGCTTCGCGCCCCAGTTGGCGAGTTGGAGCCGTTCCCGCCCCGCCAGGAGAGAGATGCCGCGATGAGTGGTCTTGCGGAGGTGGAACGAGACCACATTGTTCGTGCGCTTGAGGCGAGCAACTGGGTAGTCGCTGGTCCAAATGGCGCGGCCGAGCGTTTAGGGATGAAGCGGACATCGTTGGTTTACAGGATGCAGAAGCTTCGAATAAGGCGAAGCGGAGCGGCGCCGCATGAGATCCGTGCCAACGGTCGCGGAGCACACGGTTGATTTGAAGTTGCCATCTTTCCCCCCCGCCAACGACTGGCGTAGTGTCCAATGAATGGGTGGACTCGGTAGCGCTGCCCGGCCCGGCGGCAGTTGCCCGGCAAGATGCCGGCGCTACGGCGAGAGCAATTGTCCACCTATTTCCCCGACAGAACTCTGGATTTACATTGTCTGACGGACGGCGTGACGAGAAGCTGTCATTGTCGGGCGTCCGTCACAAATTCGTCAGTAATTCCTTGGACTGTCTGCGGGTCTTACGAACACATCTAGCCCCCTCAGAATAACTTAACTCCACAATCTCTCCTCTGGTTCGGATCTTCCTGGTTGGTCTTTCACCTGCATTCACAAGGTTCGTCTGCCGTGATTAAGCATCCGCTCGTCGCAGAGTAGTAATCAGTCAGAAACAATGGGCAGTTGGAGTTGGCTGAAGCCAGTGATGTTGTGGTGTGAGTTGCGGCGCGAATTCATTCTTAGTGCGCGTTCCAGTCGAGCGCCGGCGATCTCATGGCGCGCATGCTCACGAAGTTGACGAACCACCTTCAATTCAAACGTAAAAGGAGATCACAAAATGGACACAGATCGAATTCGTTTCCTGGTTATCCACAGTATGTTTGCTATCGCTGTGCTTGGCTTGCTGCTGGATGTCTCTGCCCAAAAGAGCTTGGCCCAGGGGCCAGGGCTGGGACCGGGGCTTTCCGGAGCAGTGTACACACTCTCAAATCAGCCGACGGGGAATTCGATAATTGTTTTTGATCGCGCTGCGGATGGAACGCTAACTCTGGTTGGTAGTTTCCCTACGGGCGGAACCGGCTTCGTTGGGGGGCCTCTCGGAAAGGTTGATCCGCTGGGATCACAGGGATCCGTGGTGCTGAATGAGAGCAACCGACTGCTCTTCGCCGTTAATGCCGGTAGCAATTCAGTTTCCGAGTTTGCCGTAGATGGTGACAGTCTGATCTTGCTGAATACAGTCACCTCGGGCGGCACACTGCCGATCAGCGTCGCCGTACATGGCAGGTTGTTATACGTGCTGAATGCCGGCGGCACGCCTAATATCTCGGGTTTCACCATCGATTTTCGCACAAATAAGCTCGTCCCGCTGGCAGGCTCCGCGCGCCCTCTCGCTGGGGGTACTGCCGCAAACCCGGCCGAGGTTAGCTTCAGCTTGGACGGGAGTGTGCTGATGGTGACGGAAAAAGGAGACCAGCTGATCGACACTTACACTGTGAACCGGGACGGAACTGTCTCGGGGCCTATCTCCAACCACTCAAACGGACCCTCTCCCTTTGGCTTCGAATTTACACACAGCAGGATTGCTTTAGTCGCGGAAGCTGGGGGATCAAGCGATGCGTTGTCCTCTTACAGTACCGAAGAGGACGGACACCTGAATGTGATCACGGGTTCGCTGCTTAACGGCCAGGCAGCATCCTGCTGGGCAATCGTGACCAGCGATGGCCGTTATGCTTATGTCATAAACGCCGGTAGTTCCGACATTTCAAGCTACGCGGTATCGGCGGAGGGCATTCTCACTCTGCTCGATCCGACTGCTGCGGTCACCGGCTTGGGAAGCGCACCGACCGATGCAGCACTGAGCAGCGACAGCCACTTCCTCTATGTTCGCGACGACGCACTAGGTGGGGTACACGGCTTTCGCGCCGAAGCTGACGGCAGCCTCACTCCGGTTAGCGATACCGGAGGAATTCCAGCGGGTGATGAAGGAATGGCCGCGTGGTAGCCGTAGTGTTAACCCCCCAAAGGTAATGAATTCAGTGGGGATTTTCGTTTAGAACGACAAACCACAGAAAGGAGAAACGACGATGACAAAACGAATCTTAATTCTGGTGATGGCGATGGGTATGAGCATGTGGCTCGCAGAGAGTGTGGCCGCCACTCCTCTTCCACGGTCGCCAGACCAGAGTGCAAAGATCCTCGAGACCGGCACTTTTCACGGCAAGCTGCACGGCACCTCAGGCCGCGCGACAATCTATCAGGAGCAGGATGGGACGCGAATCCTTCGGCTCACCCACTTCAAGACGTCCAATGGACCGGATGTTCATGTCGTTCTCATCGCCATCAAAGATGCGGGCGACAACGCAAACTTCCTCAAGAGTGGTACGCAGCGGGTCGAGCTGGGAACGCTTAAGGGAAACGAAGGGGACCAAAACTACACAATCCCTGCCGGAACCGATTTAAAGAAGTTCCGAACCGTATCGATTTACTGCGAGCGGTTCAACGCAAATTTCGGCACGGCGCCGCTTAACAAGTTTTGACACTCATCGCTCGGTTTCCATCGAACCGGGCAAGACGGCCTGCCCGGTTCACGAAATCAAAGGAGAGAGCTATGAAAACGTTCTTTGCTCGCACACTCGAAAGAAGGAAGCTGATCTTGATCGCAGTTGGTATTCCGGTGGTCGTCGCAGGGTGGTGGGCCTTCCGTCCCGAGAAGCTCTGGATCAACCAGAAGGTCAATGAGCCCGCCCCGTTTGCTCCAGCCACCGATACCCACCCTCTTTATACCGGGACCTTCGAAGGGAAGAAGCACCCGACGAGCGGGCGCGCAACCATCTATGCCACCGCTGACAGCAAGCAGTATCTGCGGCTGACTGATTTTATAACTTCCAATGGCCCTGCCGTGCACGTTCTCCTGGCGCGGAGTGACGACGGAAAGCTGAACCAGAAGATCGTGAGAGGGGAGCTTGATGGCATCGAATTAGGGCCTCTCAAGGGCAATCAGGGAGACCAGAACTACAATCTGTCAGCATCCATTGACCTCCGCGAATACAACGCGGCCGTCATCTACTGCGAGCGATATCATGTCGTATTTGGTGTGGCGAGACTCGATCAGTTCTGATGGGTCAGCACAAGAAGGGCGCCGGCACAAGTGAGGTATTCAATGCGCGATTTCCTTTTCAGATTATTCTACCAATTTCCGATTGCGCGATGGGTTCCCATACCGCTTCGATTAATCGTTGGATATGGCTTCACGGCGCATGGTTTCGCCAAGCTATCGAGGGGTCCTGATACGTTCGCCGCCATCTTACAAACGCTCGGTGTGCCTGGACCTCATTTGATGGCATGGCTAACCATCTTGACAGAGATATTCGGCGGTTTGGCGGTATTCCTGGGCGCGTTCGTCACGCTGGTGAGTTTACCTATGGCCGCGGTTCTGCTGGTTGCGATCTTTACTGTTCATCTGCGCTACGGGTTTACTTCGGTCAAACTTCTTGCGGTGACTGCTACCGGGGCGCGGTTTGGGCCGGTAGGGTATGAAACGAATCTCCTGTATCTGGCGTGTCTCGCAGCTCTGGTGCTAGGCGGTTCCGGGCCTTTGGCGATAGACGGCCTTATCAAAAAGCTAACTCCACTGGGCAGACGCTCGACCCCAAGCCCTGTATCCGACGATGGTGGCTTGTAGAAGCTTGCCTCCAGAACGACGCCAAACGGCGGGCATTTCACCCGGTGCGCCGCCCCTGAATGCCTAAACATAAATGCGCTTACTTCATCAACAAAACCATAGCTAGGAGGAATCTTTATGAGTGAAACGATTTCAGGGAAAAGGACGAAGCGCTCCATGCTGGAGTCAGAAGTACCTGACTTGATTTCCCACACGGTCGGTGCAGAGCTCGGCATCCCTATTACGTCCATCCACACGGTCGAAGCGGATGGTGTCCGGGTCTTTTATCGTGCTGCCGGTGACCCCGCCGCCCCGGTTGTTCTCTTGCTACACGGGTTCCCGGCTTCCTCGTTCATGTTTCGCGAACTCATTCCGCGGCTTGCCGATCATTATCGGGTGATCGCGCCGGACCTGCCAGGCTTCGGATTTACGGAAGTGCCGGTTGAACGAAAATATACCTACTCGTTCGACGCTTTGGCTCTGACGATAGAGGCTCTTACGGAAGCACTCAAAATTAAATGCTATGCACTCTATGTTTTCGATTATGGCGCGCCAACAGGTTTCCGGCTGGCGATGGCTCACCCTGAACGAGTCACAGCTATTGTTTCGCAGAACGGGAACGCTTATGAAGAGGGCCTTAGTGATGCCTGGGCGCCGATTCGGAAATATTGGGCTGAGCCCACAGCAGAAAACCGCGAGGTGATCCGCAAAAACATTTTGACGCTGGCGGGAACGCGATGGCAGTACACCCACGGCGTGGCGATTCCGGAGAGTGTTGCGCCAGAGTCCTATACGTTGGATACGGCGCTGATGGAACGGCCGGGGAATAAAGAGATTCAGTTGGACCTATTTCTAAACTACGCGTCCAACGTGAAGCTCTATCCAAAATTTCAGGAATACTTCCGCAAATCGAGGCCCCCGTTACTTGCCATCTGGGGCAAGAACGATCCTTTTTTTGTCCCGGCGGGCGCGGAGGCATTTCGAAGAGACCTCCCGGAAGCGCAGGTCCAGTTTCTCGATACAGGGCATTTTGCGACGGAGACACACGTCGTTGAAATTGCTGCCGCCATTACAGAATTTCTGGACGGCAACGCCACTGAGCGCAAGACCAGAGAAAGCAGGGCCTCAAGATGAATGGCTTTGCTCAAAACTCCGCAATCGTTTTGGTACATGGAGCGTGGGAAGACGGGTCTTGTTGGAGCAACGTCATTCTCCCATTGCAGCGCCGAGGTCTTAAGGTGGTGTGCGCTCAGATTCCGTTAACGTCGCTGAGTGGCGACGTAGCCGTTTTGAGGCGTGCCCTCGAACAAACGAGTGGCCCAGTTGTCCTGGCTGGACATGCCTACGGAGGAGCCGTGATCGGATCAGCGTGCGAGGACCGGGTTAAGTCGCTTGTTTATGTCGCGGCGCTCGCGCCGGATGAGGGCGAAACGGTCGCGAAGGTGTTTTATCGCAATGAACCGCATCCGGACGCTCCGAAGTTGGTTCCCGACAAACACGGATTTCTGTGGATGCCGGAAGAGGGGTTTGGCCGCGCCGTTGCCCACAAAGCGTCGGCCGAGCAGACAGCCGTCATGGCTGCAGTGCAACGACCCATCGCGCTTCAGTGCATTCAAGAGCCGGCCCCGCCGCCTGCATGGAGAGCGAAACCATCGTGGTTTCTGCTGGCGGAAGAAGACCGCATGATTAACCCGAAGACGCAGCGATTCATGGCTGACCGTATGGGCGCCAGCGTCCGATCAGAACGCGTAGACCATACTCCGATGCTCACAGCGCCGGACCTCGTAATCGATCTCATCTTGAAGGTTGCGCGTGCAAGCCTTTCGCGACAGGAGGTCGTGACGCACGGCCCACTGTAGTCGAAATTCCTGGGTGTGCTGCTCGTATTCACAAGCTTGGGGCGCTTCAACATCCAGGGGAGACGCTATGACAACCAAATCCGTTGCCATCGTGACGGGCGCAAGTCAGGGCATAGGTCGAGCCACCGCACTACGCCTCGCACGCGATTTTAGAGTTATTGTGCTTGTTGCGAGAAATAAGGACGGGCTGGAGAAAACCGCGGGCGAGGTTAGGACCATAGGTGCCGAAGCGATGGTCTACGCTCTCGATCTGCGCCAACCACAATCGCCAGAGATCATCATCAAAGGAACCCTCGAACGCTTTGGCAGAATCGATGCACTGCTCAACATCGCGGGTGCGGTGCCGCAGATTGATTTGTTCGAGATGACGGACGCTCAATGGGACGACGGTATGGCGCTTAAACTGCACGGTGCGCGTCGCCTGACGATACGAGCTTGGGATGCCTTGAAGGCTTCAAATGGGTCCGTAGTGCTGATCTCCGGAAGCGCGGCCCTCGATCCCAAGCCCGGATTTGCGGCAGTCGCGGCGACCAACGCAGCGATCATTGCGCTCGCAAAAGCATTCTCCGAACAAGGAATCAAAGATGGAGTACAGGTTAACAGCGTAGTGCCCGGCCCTGTAATGACTGGACGTCGTCAGTCCTTCTTTGAAAAGTGGGCGCCTGCCCACAATCTTACAGTCGAAGAGGCAATCAAGAAGTTTCCGGAGGAAGCTGGTATCAGCCGCTTTGGCGAGCCGGAGGAGATTGCCGATTTGCTGGGTTATCTCGTATCGCCCGCGGCGAGGTGGATGACGGGCGCGTCTGTACGTATCGACGGCGGCGAGATCAAAGGCATTTAAGACAGGGTCTTCTAGCCGTCGCCTATTTGGTGAACTATAGCGCGATGCGATTCTGATCCATCCGACTTTGGTTGAGGGGCTCATCGCGTTGTTTTCATCCGTGCCGTCCACCCACAACCGCCGAGGCGGCAAGAGCTTCGGCATAAGCGTGTAGTGAACACGGGAATTTCCGGCCTCCGGGTAGATTCTCAAAGTGATTAGGGCCACCCAGCAGGAAATCACTTGGACGAAACGGGCTACCCGCGGAAGTGCGGCACGCCGCGCACGATCGCAGTCGAGGAGTCTCTCATCGCCGACGAGCCCGCAACTAACGACCTGGCGTTTATCCAAAGTGTCCTAGCCGATAGCTGGCGATAAATCGCCTTGTAACCACTAGTGTCCTGATCCTGCACGAGCGAATCGGGGGTGAAGAAGCTCGCGTCCTTCCTTTGAGCGCCAGTCACTTGGCCATACAACGGGCGATTCGCGGAAGTGACAGGCCGCATTCCGATTGGATGGTCGGTTACTGTTTACCCAGAGGCTGGGTCGCGAATCCTCTCTCCTGGGCTGCCTACGATCCAGGTTGCC
>JASHOS010000097.1 GCA_030040995.1 Terriglobia bacterium
GGGGAGGAAGGAAGAACCACCGTGAAGGTTGAGCCTTTTCCAAGCCGGCTTTCAGCCTTCACGGTTCCGTGCATTCGCTCCACGACGTGCTTCACAATGGAGAGGCCCAGGCCTGTCCCTCCAACCTCACGGGAGCGCGCTTTATCAACCCGGTAAAAACGCTCAAAAATTCTCAGCAGATCCTCGGAGGGAATCCCAATTCCATCGTCCTGAACTGAGATGTAAACACTTTGGGCGTCCAGGTGGCCAGCTTCGACGCGGACTGTGCCGCCCGGACGATTAAACTTGACGGCGTTATCAAGCAAATTGATGAGAGCCTGCTCGAGCCGCATTCTCGCTCCGAGAATGGAGAACTCCTCAAGTTCACCGGGAACCAGGTGAACCTGGCGCAGGCGCGCCTCCGGCTCTACGGCGCGCATGGCCGCTTCCACCGCTGGGCGCACTTCGATTTGTTCCGGCTCCGGCTGAACGCGCTCGAATTCGAGCTCCGAAAGAGCGAGCAAATCGGATGCAATATTGTTCAGCCGGATGGCATGCGCCAGGATGACCTCCACAAACTTCCGGGCGGCGCCCGGGTCTTCCAGCGCTCCATCCAGCAGAGTCTCGGCATAGCCCTGGATTGCGGTGAGCGGAGTACGCAGCTCGTGGGATACATTGGCGACGAAATCCTTTCGAACCCGTTCAAGCCGCTCCAGGTTGGTGATGTCGTGCAGGATGGCGATCGCTCCGGGCGGCGAGGGCTCGGCGAGCGGCATGGCGTTGACTTCGAAGACGCGCCCGTCCGTGGTCGCAAGCTGAAGGGTCCGCTTTTGAGGTTGCTGGGAAGCCAGGACTCGCGCCAGTATTTCCGTCAAGCCCGGGTCGCGCTCTATATCCAACAGAGGCAGGCGCGGCGCAACCGGTAGAGTTGCGCCGAGGAGCCTTGCCAGCGAATCGTTGCAGAAGATGATGCGCAGATCCTTATCCACTGCCAAGACACCCTCGGTCATGCTTTTCAGGATCGCCTCACGCCGGGCCGACTCGAGTTCCAGGCGTTTAAGCAGCTCATGCCATTGGCGGGAGGCGCGGCTAAGCGTCCTCGCAAGACGGCCCACCTCGTCCTCAGCGCCCGCGAGCGCAAGTGCGGCGGGAGAGCCTGCATCGGTTAGGTTTTCAGCAAAGCTTCTGAGGCGGTCAATACGCCGGATCAGGGGGCCGGATGCCCACAAAGCGGCAAGAAGGGCGAGGATGAATGCAACCCCGAACGTCACAACCAGGCGTACATGCCCGACGGTCGAAGCAGCCGGAATGTACAGGCAGGCGAAGAGCAGCGCGAGAATGGCGGGAAGAAACGCGCACCAGAGACACCTGCGGAAAATGGGGCTGCTCAACTTCATGGCGAGAGAACTAGCGCTCCGGTTCCTGCGCGCGCGGCGCGAGCCTCCCCCAAAAATTAGGCGGGTCCGGAGCTACGCTTCTTCGCCGTCTCCGATCGCGGCCGCCGCGGAAAACCGGTATCCCGAGCCACGGACGGTTTGTAGATATTGGGGCCTCTCGGGCTCGTTCTCAATTTTCTCGCGCAGGCGCCGGATATGCACGTCTACCGTGCGCGGCGTTACGAACCGGTCGCGCCCCCACACCCGGTCGAGCAGGCTTTCGCGCGGGAAGATGCGGCGCGGATGGGAAGCCAGAAAATGGAGCAGCTTGAACTCCAGCGAGCTGAGCTCAATCGATTGACCCCGGATGATCGCTTCCTGAGTCCGTGGATCCAATCGCAGTCCCGCAATCTCGATAACGTCGGCGCCACCACTTTCTTCCTCGCCCCGCTCCTGGCGGCGAAGGACCGCTTTGATGCGGGCAACCAGCTCGCGGGGGCTGAAAGGTTTCACCATGTAATCATCGGCGCCAATCTCGAGTCCGAGAATCCGGTCAATCTCTTCGCCTTTGGCGGTCAGGAAAATGACCGGCAGACGGTGCAAATTGTCGTCAGCCCGGAGGAGCTTGCAGATCTCGAGCCCGCTCACGTCCGGCAGCATGATGTCGATCACGGCCAGCTCCACCGGACCGCGGCGAAGGGCCTCGATGCCTTCTTTGCCGCGGCTGAACCCTTTCACGTCGAATCCTTCTTTCCTTAGTGTATAGTCCAGTAAGTCGACAATATCCTTTTCGTCTTCGATCACAATGATGCGCTGTGGCATGGCCGGATTATACCATTTCATTCATCACGGATACCGGAAAGCCCCAACCCTACCCTTCCTACCTCGCGGGTGGACCTACAGCAGGGCCACAGGCACGGGCCGGCCCGCCACGACATGCTCGCTCGGTGTGATCGACGACTCGGGGTTCCATTTTGGGCCGTGCAATGACTGGGGATTTAGGTTAGAATTTTTTATTCGTCGGTACGTCGTGCGTTCGTGGCGCAGGGCACAGAGCACGCCTTTGCCGCAGCCGGACGTGTGGCGCTGATCTGTATATCCCAACTCGCCCCGGAGTCCTGCGAAACAATTGCGGGCCTTCTCAGGCGGTGTCCCAGTGAGTGGCAAGTGAGCGAAATAGACGTGATGCATTCTGTGGACCAACTTCAGAAGTTAGAAGAAAAGCTTTCGAAAGTAGTGGCGGTGTTCAAGAAAACCCAGGCCGAAAATCAATCCCTATACGAGCAGCTTGAGAGACTGAAAGCGGATTCCGGGGAAGGCGCCCGGCAACGGGAAGCGCTCGAGCGCGAAGTCCAAACTCTGCGCCGGGAGCGGGAGGAAGTCCGGCAGCGGGTGCAAAAGCTTCTCGACCAGGTGGATGGTTTGACAAGGCAAGATTCTGCGGGACAGTAACCCTGGCCTCCGCGCGCATCGCCGCGAGAGGGAGGGAAGGATAAGGGACGCACTTGGCTGCTCTACCGCAAGATGGAATCCGGGTAACGATCTACGACCAGGAATACAACATGCGGGGCGAGCTCGACCCTGAGTATATCCGCATGCTGGCTCGTTATGTGGACGAGAAGATGCGCTCGATAGCCGCCCGCACACGCAGCGTGGATTCGCTCCGGGCCGCTATTCTCGCGGCGCTCAACATAGCCGACGAGTATCATCAACTGCGCGCTCAGTCTGACGCCGCTGCCCAGAGGATGGGCGAGAAAGTGGATGAGTGTAACCAAGTGCTGGACCGCCTGCTCAGCCTGATGCCCTGAGGGTATCGCGGCCAGCAGAGTGCATCTCTGCACCGACTCCCACCGCCTTTCGACGTTTGCCCTCACCGGCGGAGATTGATCCTACCCTAATCTCGCTTCATTGTGGTTCCACCCTAGGAGAAAGCATTGGCGAAATCTCTCAAGATTCTGTTCATTGGCGACATCTTTGGCCACCCTGGGCGCCGTGTGGTGAAAGAGAGGCTGCCCGCGCTCATCCAGGAATTTTCTCCTGATCTTGTCCTTGCCAACGGCGAAAATGCCGCGTCGGGTTTCGGCATTACTCCCCCTCTCGTTGACGAGCTTCTCGATTGCGGCATCGCCGTTTTGACCTCTGGAAACCATATTTGGGACAAACGCGAGATTCTGCCCTACTTCGAACAGCACCCGGATGGCCGCCTGCTGCGACCGGCGAATTATCCCGCGCCGGCCCCTGGCCGCGGCCTTTACGTAGGAAGAACCTCCTCCGGGTTTGATTACGCCGTTCTGAATCTGCAAGGGCGGGTATTCATGCCGACGTTGGACTGTCCATTCCGTTCGGCGGATGAGTGGCTGGCGCAACTTCCTTCCAGTATCAAAATTCGTATCGTAGATATTCACGCCGAAGCAACCTCGGAGAAGGCTGCGCTTGGCTGGTATCTGGACGGGCGGGCGACCGCAGTGGTAGGGACGCACACGCACATTCCTACGGCAGATGAGACGGTGCTTCCCAACGGGACGGCTTATATTACCGACATGGGGATGAGCGGCCCCTACGAATCGGTGATTGGAATCGATAAGGCAATAGTTATTAAGAAATTCCTCGATCAGATGCCGGCGCGGTTTGAGGTGGCCAAAGGCGACGCCCGGCTTTCCGGCGTGCTCATTGAGGCAGACCCGGCAGACGGCCGCGCGCTGTCAATCCAGCGTGTCATGCGGCGCTGACGCAAGGCACGCCAGCGTTGATTTCAAACCGGCTCGGGTTATAATCCCTGCAAGGATCTCATTTTACAGCCGAAGCGGATACAAGGGCGTTCCTTATGAGTGGACCCGTAAAGAGATTGGGCGACTTGATTGACGACTATTGCCCTCGGTGCCGCCTCCTGCTCAACCACGCGATCGCCAGCATGGTGGGAGGAGAAGTGGCGAAAGTCATCTGCCAGACGTGCTTCAATGAACACCCCTTCCGCCGCGGCGAAGGAGCCAAGAAAAAGCCCCCGAGCCCCCGCGCCACGCTTTTCGACCAAGTCATCGCGAACATGCCGGCTCCGGCACCCCCGGATAGCCCTCCCGCTCAAGTCCGCAAAAGGACTACCGCCGCTCCCGCGCGTTATATTTCACGGCATAAAGGGAAACCGCCTCACCGCAGGCACTGAGGCTGGATCAATCCAGGGTCGCCTCACACGCATCAGCAGTGTAATTCCGCGGTTTCGGGCTCGTAGCGCCGACGTCCGGGCGGCAAATTCCGGTCTCGCCAAGCAGGACCGGTGCTACACCGTTTGCCGAACCCGAAACTGAGGCAGGTATCAGAAATGAACGCCATACTGGTACCGCTTGGCGGCCAATGGCTATAATCGGATACTTCATCTCCAGGCGGGGTGGTTATGGAATATCGAAAGCTCAAACATACGGAACTCAAGGTTTCTCGCCTGTCGTTTGGCACCATGACCTTTGGCTCGCAGACTGGAGAAGCTGAGGCGGCCCGTATGGTCAGCCGGTGCCTTGAGGCAGGAATCAATTTCTTCGATACGGCCAACATGTACAACGCAGGCCAAGCAGAGATCATCCTCGGAAAAGCCCTTGCCAAGCGCCGCGACCAAGTGGTTCTGGCGACGAAGGTGAGGCATAAAATGGGGGATGGTCCGGCCGAGAGTGGGCTTTCCGCCCCCGCCATCTATAAGGCCATCGAGGCAAGCCTCAGAAGGCTGGGCTGCGATTACGTAGACGTTTACTATCTGCATTGGCCTGACAATGAAGTGGCAATCGAGGAAACGCTGGTTGCCGTGGACGGGTTAGTCAAGGCCGGGAAAGTCCGTTACCCGGCAGTTTCGAACTATGCAGCCTGGCAGGTAGCGGAAATGCACTGCATCTGCGCCCGGAACCGCTTCGAACCTCCTTACGTCTCCCAACCTATGTACAACCTGCTCGCGCGCAACATTGAAGAGGAGTACGCCGCGTTTGCGAAAAAATTTGGCGTTTCCATGATCACGTACAATCCGCTGGCGGGAGGGCTGTTAACTGGAAAATATCAGGCGGAACGCCAGCCAGCCGCCGGTGGGCGCTTCGACCGCAACCCGCTATACCAGAACCGGTACTGGCACGAGGATTATTTCACTGCGGTTGATGAGCTTGCCGCCATCGCCCGCGAGGCCGGAAAATCCCTGATCCAGTTTTCATTTCAGTGGCTCTTGGCGCAGCCTTGCGTAGATTCCATAATTCTTGGCGCCTCCCGCCTCGAGCAGCTTGAGGAAAACCTTTGCGCCTGTGAAGGCGATTGCCTGGACGAGGCTGTTCTTCGCCGCTGTGACGAAATCTGGAAGCGCCTGCGCGGCATCACGCCGAAGTACAACCGCTAACCGGCTCTTCTCACCAGTTCTTGCCCGGATACGGCCCGCTCATCGCAACGGCTGAAAGCTGCGAAAGAAATTGCCCAGGTCTGTCATCCTGAGCCGATTCGCTCCTCTTCGAATCGCTCTGAGCGAAGCGAAGAGGCTCACGGTGAACTCCGCGAAGGATCACGGCATTTTCTTTTCAAGCAAATACACGGATGCTTCGCTACGCTCTCTGCATGACAGAGCCGAATAATTCACGCGTTCTAACCCATGACCGCGGATCACTGATAATCCCTCTTTCTGCTTGACACAACCACCGCGAGCAGCGCGACAGCAACGGCAGCGGCCAAAGGAACCGCAAGCACTTCCTTCGGATTTGCCGACGCTAGCCAGCCGCCGATCAGCGGTCCAGCCACGCCCCCTACAAGACCTACGGTCATTACCGAACCGAATACGGTTCCTGTTTTATCAGGGAAGCGATCTCCAGCGAGGCCTAAGGCTGTCGGGTAGATGGCGGACAGGCCAAGGCCGATGATGGTGAATCCGGCCACGATTCCGATTAACGTCTTTTCGCTCAGCACCGCGGTCGCGCCAACGAACGTGACGGCGGACGACAGCAATAATGCTTTGCGGCTGCCGAGCCACCGAAGCCATACAGCAGCAAGCAGACGGCCAACCCCTAAAGCAATGCTCAGTCCAAGAAGCGCAAGGTCGGCGCGCCGGGCAACCAGGTGCAACAAATCTCCCGCCAATTTGCCCGTCCACACGAACATGCAGTTCTCGTTGCCTGATTCGAAAAACAGCAGTGCGCCGAAGAACCAAACAAGGGGCTGGCGGAGAACCTGCAGCAAGTTCCCAAGCGGCACGCTCGAATGGGTGGGCGCAGGGAACCGTAAGGCCAGCACGGGGATCAGAACAATGGCCGCGGCGGCTGCAAGGATACGAAGGATGATTGCCGAAGAGAGCCGGCCCCCGGCGGCGGACATTAGCAGGGGCGCTGCCACAGCTCCGAGGCTGAATGAGAATCCGAGAAGGTTCAGTGCCGCCCCTCGCGCGGCTGCGCTAAGGTCGGAAATCAGCGCATTGGTTGCTGTGTTGAGGATGCCGCCTCCGAGACCGTAAACCAGAGCGGCGCCGGCCAAGGCCGTATAGCCGGGAAGGGAAGGCATAGAGGCCAGGGAAATTGCGATGAGCACCAGCGCCGCGGCCAGCGCCGGTTTTGCTCCGGCTTTATCCAAAAAGGGACCGGTAAGAATCGTGGCCGCCAAAATACCGATCAGGGGAAACGAGCCGAGGCCGCCGGCCCTGGCGCTGTTGACGCGCAGGCTGGGGAGAAGCGACCCCATCAGCAAGAGCACGATTCCAAAGATGAACATGCACGCGTTCACCGTCGCAATCAGGCCGATGGGGCGTTTGGGCGGGTGGACTAAGCTGTTCGAGACCATAGAAATTCAGTTGCACAAATTCTACATTGCACGGTCGAAAAATTTCTCT
>JASHOS010000010.1 GCA_030040995.1 Terriglobia bacterium
TCAGAATCGGCTCCAGCGCGGAGCCTTCCGCTCCGTCGCGGAGCTGGAGGCGGCGATTGCCGACTACGTGAGCGTGCACAATGCTGATCCTAAGCCCTTCGTTTGGACCGCCACTGCCGACCGCATTCTGGCGAAAGTCAAAAGAGCTACCAAGGCGTACAACATTGTCCAGAACCGTTAGTGGCACATGACTAGCACGTACAGGACGGCGTTTGTGTCGAGGAGCCCCCTCAAGACCACTCGCCTCTAACGCGTGTTTGATATACCAGCGGATCCTCCGTAAGGGAAATCAGGCCATCAAACTGGGAAAGATCCGTAACTGATCCGCCGCCTTCAATCTGTAGTTCCAGGCAGCGCTCGATCTCAAGCCAGTCCGCATAATCAATTTGTACGGCTACTGGTTTCAGGGCTTCATCCGTGACAATTTTCCTTGTAATCCCCTGGATCCATTCCTTCGTCATATCGGCTCTCGTGATTTTCTCTCGCGGAAACACCTGCGAACACGGTAGAAATCACGCTATACTGTGAACACCCCAAGCATACCATGCCTGACTTAACACTGAAGAAAGCCGCCGCTCAAAAGCGGAGGTCGTTTTCCACTATTTGACACAACCTCCACAATTAGGAAAGACGGAAATCGGAATGCCAGGGAGAGTATCGTCGCCGAACCCGTAGGTGGGCTCGTCCAGCGAGGAATGTTACTCGGCTGGCGGGGCTAGCGGCGGAATCAGTTTATATGCGGGGCGAGTTTCATACTCTCGCAGGTATTGCTGATAGGAAGGCCCGGAAGGCACGGGCGAGCCGGGAGGCGGTGGATAGTTCGGCATTGCCAGTACCGGCATGGGAGCGACGGTCCGTGAGAATTCGGTGTTCGGTTCGCCGTCTTTGGCGTAGCCGACAGCGTAGAGGAAGAAATCACGCTTCCATCCGGGCCTGAGCGGAGGCAGATACCGGGCGCTGAAGGCGACCCTCATCTCGTCACCGCTTGCCATCGTCACAAGCTGGTCATCGGCGTTCTGCAGCAACTGTCGAACGGGGCCGTAGCGAGTGTAAAGCCCGGTGGCGGGGTTCCACGGGGCGACCGTCATCAGATGAGCGTAGTCAAAGAAATCGGGAGCACGATGACTGGGATCGCTCTCGACTGCCGAGAAGCCGCGGTAGTGCAGGTTTGCCGAAACCAAGGGCAACGTGAATGAAGCTGAAGCGGGCGATTCGTCTGTGGTGAAGAAAATCTGGTCCCAATAGACGCACAGGTTGGTGACAATCCGAAGGTGGTGATCCGCGGACAGGAATTTGCCGGTCAGGTCCACGCG
Source organism: Terriglobia bacterium (assembly GCA_030040995.1). Classification (GTDB taxonomy): domain Bacteria; phylum Acidobacteriota; class Terriglobia; order UBA7540; family UBA7540; genus JASHON01. The sequence goes on from JASHOS010000010.1 coordinate 1,314, forward strand.
CATTGTGCGTTCGGTCCCGGCGGGCAGGCCGATATCGGGAATAACAGTCACCCATTTCCCGGCGCGGTCTCGCACCTGGAGATAGGGATCGGTCATCGTCAAATGGCGATTGGTCATGAGCGCCCGCGAGGCGTTTGAATCTGTCCAGAAGACCCAGCCCCGCAGCCACAATGCTACTCGCGATGATTGGGGGAACCGGCCAAGGTCGAGGGTGAGGGAGTGGAGCGCTGCCAGGCCAAGAATCCGGTTTTGGCGGAAGTTCGCGGGATAGCGCCCGTCGGCGTGGCGGATGAGCGGCAAAACATTATTTCCGTGTTCATCCAGCGCTGAGACGGGAAACCGCTTGCGTCGCACAAAGTACATTTCCGGAGGGGCTGGCGTCGCGCTGTAGATTTCGTTCGCGTAAACACTCTCGGCGGCAGGATGGTCCACGGCCAGAAGGCGGAGTTGATCGAAGTAATCCACCTCCCTCATCTCATCGGTGATCTGGAAGACATAATTGCCGTTGATTGCGTGCAAGCTGCTGCCCAGGCGGACAAGCTGCCGCGGATTGGGGCGAAGCGTGGTGCCGTCCGGCGCGAGCTCTCCAAGCGGCGACACGCCCATGATGTCGGTATAGAAGACGAACTGCTTGCCGTTCCAGACGTAAAGGAACGGGCACGAGCTCGCAAGCCGCGAGGCCTCCTTCATATCGATCTCTTGATCCGTTGGAACGTTGACGTCGTTTTCGACCACTTGATTCGGCCACGTGACGCGAACTACGTCGAGCTTGGTAAGGTTGCCGGTAAAGATGCGAACGGGGCTGCCTTGTTGCGCTAAAACTTTGTCATAAAAATTCCCAGCCTTGAGTTCGATAACGTCGCCTACACCTTCTTGATTGCTCTTGTAGCCTTCGAGTTTCACCTCAATCCAATGGGGCGCCGGCCCTTGGCGCTGAAAAATCATAGGCGGGCCCGAATATCTATTGAGGGTGAGGAGATCCAATTCGTCCGGATGGATCAACCACGCCGATGTGAAAGTCGCCTCCCACCACCGATCTGGGGGAGGAACTCCGCCGGCGCTAGGGCCCATGAAATATAGCCCCGGAAAAAGATCCTGTGGCGCTCCCCTAAATGGGACGCGGTAGTTCGCTTCCTTAAATCGCCCACCATAATTCAAGAGGGCGTGCCAGACGGCGTATTGATCCTTTACAAGCAGGTCATCAAAACCGTTTCCATCAAGGTCAGCCACGGCGCCGCGCCGGGCAAACACTTCGGGGAGCGGCTTGATCGCGGGCAAGTCCGGGACGGCTTCAAAGCGAGCATTACCACGATTGAGCAAAACGCTGTAGCCATTGGGCCCAAACAATGCGATGTCAAACTTGCCGTCGTGATTAAAATCGCTGACGGCGGCTTCATCCGCGCGCGAATCCGCTAAAGCGGGTCCGGCTTCCGCCGTGCGGTCGACGAACTTATCTCCGCCTTGGTTGAGGAAGAGCATTGGCGAACCGTCGTCGCGCACGAAAAGCAAATCCATGTATCCGTCGTTGGTGAAGTCCGCGAAGACAACCTGGCGAAAATGGCCGCGTGCTGCGCCAAGCCCTGAGGATGCCGCGATGTCGGTAAATGTGCCGTCACCGTTGTTGTGATAGAGGTGTGGAGCGACATCGGGGAAATCTGCCGGAAATAAAGTTTTGTTTCCCGCAGCGTGTTTGCACAAGTTCGTGTAACCTGTGACGACCAGGTCGAGAAGGCCGTCGTTGTCGGTGTCCACCGCCTTAACGTCA
>JASHOS010000098.1 GCA_030040995.1 Terriglobia bacterium
GTTTGGAGGCAGACATTCGGTGAGTGGGAAGATTCGGATTAACGACTTGGCGCGTGAGCTCGAAGTGAAAAGCAAGTCCCTGCTGGACTATCTCCACGAGGCTGGGCTCACGGATAAGAAATCCCATTCGAGCGCCATTGACGACGAGACCGCGGAGAAAGCGAGGGAGCATTTCCAAAAGCTCGCTCAGCAGGAAGCGGGAAGAGCTTCTGTCCCAGTCAAACGGCCGCCGGCGCCACCTACTCAAGGCCCTCGCTCGCCAGCGCCCAAAGATGTTACGGAAAGGAAGTTGCCGTACCATGATCAGGGGCCGATGGTACGTACCATCGAGCAAATCAAGGCTGACGCCCGGAAAGCGGTGATGCCTGCGCCCCGGCCCGCGCCTGCGCCGCCGGGACGTGTGTCGCCGGAACCTCCCCTGGCCAAACCCAGCGTTCCAACTGAGGCTCCGCCGGCTACGGCACTTCGCGCCCCCGTGGTCAGCCGGCCGGCGCCTGGTGGCCAACCCCTGGTTGCGCGGGGAGGAGCGCCACTTCGCCCCCGCTCGCCAGGCCAGGAAGCGGTACCCTCTGGCAAATCGCCGGGCGCACCCCACCCGCTCGCAGCGAAGCAAGCTCATCCGGCAGCGTCAAAGAAGAGTTCAGCTTCTAACCAGCCGATATATCCCGGTGTCGTTACGGCACGATCTCCCTCCGCCCGGCCTGTTCCGCCTCGCCGTCCTGGTGAGCATCGCCCAATGCACCCCACGGCAGCCCGTCCAGTCGGGACTGCGGCCACGCGCCCAGCGGAGGGGGGGCTTCGGCCAGCCGTTCACCGTCCTCCACTGGCTTCTCGCCCGGTTCCGGCGCGTCCTCTGGCTCCTGCTCCCTCAAGACCGGCTGCGCCGGAAGTGGTCCCCATCACCCGAAAAATCGTCATCACCGAGGGAATCAGTGTCAAAGAGCTGTCTGAAAAACTCGAAGTAAGAGCGAAGGACGTCATCCGCAGACTGCTTGATAAGGGAATATTTTCAACGATCAATCAAACTCTGGATAGCCAAACGGCTCAGGAAGTGGCAGCGGCATTCGGAGCGGAGGTTTCGGTCGTCACTTTCGAAGAGGAAGTTCTGCAGGAGGTGGAAGACGCGGACCGGCCAGAGGATCTCAGGCCGCGTTCGCCGGTGGTCACCGTGATGGGCCATGTAGACCACGGTAAAACCTCGTTGCTCGACGCCATTCGCGAGACAAACGTGACGGCTCGAGAGGCCGGCGGCATCACGCAGCACATCGGGGCTTATCACGTTGAGACGAACGGACGCAAGATCGTTTTTCTGGACACTCCTGGCCACGAGGCGTTCACGCTGATGCGCGCCCGAGGCGCGAAGGTGACCGACGTCGTGGTCCTGGTTGTGGCAGCCGACGACGGCGTGATGCCCCAGACCGTTGAAGCCATCAATCACGCGCGCGCGGCCAAGGCTCCCATCCTCGTGGCCATCAACAAGATTGACAAGCCCGAGGCCATGCCGGAGCGTGTCAAGAAGCAATTAGCAGACTATAACTTAATGCCCGAAGAATGGGGCGGCGATACCGTAACGGTCGAGGTTTCCGCCAAACAGAATAAGAATCTGGATCTCCTTCTCGAGATGATTTTACTCGTGGCAGACATGCAGGGGCTGAAAGCCAATCCCAACCGCCCGGCCTCCGGCACGGTGCTCGAAGCCAAGCTGGATCGGGGCCGAGGACCGGTTGCCACCGTTCTGGTTCAGAATGGGACGCTCCACGGGAGTGACACCTTTATCGTCGGCGCTATCTATGGCAGAGTTCGGGCGATGTTGGATGACCGCGGCGTTTTATCAAATCAAGCTCCGCCTTCGACGCCGGTAGAGGTCCTGGGCCTGGAGGACGTTCCTCAGGCCGGAGATCGCCTGCAGGTGATCGAGGACACTGCCAAGGCCCGCCAGATTGCGCTCCATCGGCAGGCCAAGATGCGAGAGGCCGCGCTGGCCAAAAGCGCCCGCCTAACGCTCGATCAGCTTCATCAGCAGCTTGCCGCTGGCGACGTCAAGGAGCTGCCATTGATCATTAAGGCGGATGTCCAAGGCTCCGTTGAGGTACTCTCCGAAACGTTGGCGAAGCTGAGCGATGAGAAGGTAAAAGTGAAGGTGATTCATGCCGGCGTAGGCGCTATTACGGAAACCGACGTGTTGTTGGCGACGGCTTCGAACGCCGTAATTATCGGGTTCAACGTGCGGCCGGAAAGAAAGGCCTCGGAGCTGGCGGCACTGGAGCAGGTGGATATTCGCCTCCATACCATCATTTACGAGCTGGTAGACGAAATTCGCAAAGCCAAAGTGGGTCTGCTCGCTGCCCGGTTTAAAGAGACAGCGCTTGGACGCGTGGAAATCCGCAATACCTTCCGGATCTCCAAAGTGGGCACCGTGGCCGGCTGCTCCGTCATCGACGGCAAGCTAACGCGGGACGCTAAAGTCCGCCTGCTGCGCGACAGCGTGGTCGTTTACGATGGCCGTGTGCGGTCCTTGCGGCGCTTCAAGGAGGACGTGGCAGAAGTGAGGACCGGAATGGAATGCGGTGTTGCGCTTGAGAACTTCAACGACGTTAAAGTGGGTGATGTGATTGAGGCCTACGTCACCGAGAGAGTAATGGAGGAGGCGATCGCCTGACAGAATCTGTAACGACTGAGGTCGTGCCTCGGGGTTTCTGCATTTTGGAATCGGTCGAAGGCGCTTTGTATGGGGGGCGACTGGGGTTGTGCCCTGGAACTCGCAGGTTCGGAGGCCCGAAGGGCCGCTCCATCATAGCCCTGGGCAACGCCCAGGGAATCGAGTCTGCCTCGCGAAACGAGCCCTGAAATGGGGACCTAAAGACCTTCAATGCTGGCTGTAGCTGATTGCTGAGCGCTTCGTGCTTGTCGCGGATTGGGCTCATGGCCGTGGGTTTGCTTACATTTGAACTGCAGTTGACCTACACCCATTCCCTCAAAGAAAAGCGGGCTGTTCTGCAGAGGCTGCTCACCCGCCTTCGTGCGCGCTTCAACGTCGCTGTTGCCGAGCTGGACCATCAGGACGCCTGGCAGCGGGCCGCCGTCGGAGTGGTTTCCATCTCCAGCAACCCCTCTCTGCTCGAGTCATCGCTGCGGCAGATCCTCGCGGAATCAGAAAAGATTCTGGGCCAGGATGTGGAGAATTATAACCTCGAATTCTTCTGACGGGCGAGTTTTGAGGCCCGAAGAGCCGCTCGATCATAGCCCTGCGAGTTCATCGAGTGCATTATGCAGCGTCCTTCGCACCGTATCGACCGGCTGGCCGAAGAAATTCGCGCCGAAACGGCGACCGTAATCTCAACGGCGCTAAGGGACCCGCGCATCGGCTTTACGACGGTGCTCAGGGTGGACTTGAGCGCTGATCTTCAACACGCTCGCGTCCATGTGAGTGTCCTCGGCGATGCGGCGGCGCAGGAACAGACGCTCGAAGGCTTGGCCTCCGCAACGGCCTTCATCCGGCGGGAGGTAGGCCGCCGTTTGCGATTGCGGCGCGTTCCAGAACTTGTCTTTGCGCTCGATCACGCACCGGAAGAGGGAATCCGGCTTGAGCAACTCATCGAGAAGCTTCATGACAAAGAGCGCGAAGGCTGACCCATGGAACAGGAAATTTCGGGTGTTCTTGTTGTGGACAAGCCGGCAGCTTGCACTTCCCACGACGTGGTAGCCCGCATCCGCAGAAACTTCAGAATCCGCCGCGTGGGCCACTTTGGGACGCTCGACCCTTTTGCCACAGGAGTCCTTCCGCTTTCACTCGGCAAGGCCACGCGCTTTGCCCAGTTCTATCTGAAATCGCGGAAGGCTTACGAAGGGACCATCCGTTTCGGTTTTTCCACGGACACCTACGACGTGACGGGGGAGCGCACTTCGGATGTCCACGCGGTCTGGCCCTCCCGCGACGCTCTGGAGCAAGCGTTTCGCGAACTGACAGGGCGAATTCAACAAACGCCGCCGCCTTTTTCGGCCAAACGCGTGGGAGGCATCCGCGCCTATCAACTGGCCCGCATGAAGCAGGAGGTTTCGCTCGATCCTGTGGACGTCGAGATTTATGCGCTCGAGCTTATGAAGTGGGACGCGAGCACAGGCGTGGCGCACTTTGCAGTGGAGTGCTCGGGGGGCACGTACGTCCGTTCAATCGCCTATGACGCCGGCAACCGCCTCGGCTGCCCGGCCCATCTTGCAAGTCTGCGCAGAACGGCCGTCGCAGAATTCAAGGAAGATCAATCCGTGGTCCTTGAAAAACTGGAGGAAGCGGCGAATCAAGGATCGTTTGCCGGGCTGCTGGTACCGCTCGAATCTCTGTTACCGGATTGCCCTGAGCTGGTCGTCCGCGGCCGGGAGGAAAAGGAGATCCGCCACGGCCACTCCTTCGAGCTCGCGCGCTCCCTGAGCTTCGGCCGCGGCATGAAACCCGGACGCCTTCCGGCGATGACGATTCTTAAGATTCTTGACGCCGAGCGGCGGCTTATTGCGGTGGCCAGGCACGTCTCAGGAAACGTTTATCATCCCGATCTGGTTCTCGGATAATCAGCCCCAGGGGGGTTGAAAAATTCAGATTTCTATCGCAAATTAATTTGTGTGGCTGGTACAGAATGCGGCCTGCGAGCCTTTGGGGAGCCTGCCATTCCGTGCGTGCCGGGTGGAGTTCAGATCCTGACGATGCGAGCCTCCTAATTTAAGGTGGGCGAGTTCTTTGGTCCTTTCGGGGGTGAAACATGGCAGTATGTCCAGAATGCGAAGGCGCTATTGACGTTGAAGATGAAGAAGTAGAAGAGGGGCAGACCCTGGACTGTCCTGAGTGCGGCGCCGAGCTGGAAGTGGTCCGCACAAATCCGGTGGAACTCAACATCGTAACAGACGAGGAAGATGAGGACGACGGGGGAAACTGGTAGCCTGCGGATGGCGATCGACACCGTCTCTCGTCTACGGCCCGACCAGCGCAAACCTGGGACTCAACCGAGACTGGCGGCATGGGCAGCGGTGTTACTGTGCCTGGGTGGGCTGACGTTATGGGGGCCGCGCGCGAGGGCGAAGCAGAAGCCCTTGCCAACCAAAACGATCTCGGGATTAGTTCTGGATCCGTCGGGACGTGGGATCAGCGGGGCGTCCGTTCTGCTTACCGATCTTGCCAACCAAAAAACACAGGCAATCTATACGGGGGGGAACGGCGATTATAATTTCTCCGATCTTACGCCGTACGATGATTACCAGATTCTCGCCAAGTACCGGGGCATGGAGTCCGAGGTTCGCCACGTCAGTTCTGCTGATGAGCGTGCTCAGATCGTGATCAATCTCACGGTTAGCCCACCCAAATCGAATTCAGCGCCCGGAAATCACAACTGACTCGAAAAAAGCCGTCAGCCTTCAGCAAGCAGGAAAGAACAAACCGCGAAGACGCGCAGATTTATCTGCGGCGTAATCCGACCCCTCAGCCGGCCTCCTTCGTCGGCCGCCCTCCCAACTTAGATTCTCGCGCCTCCTTCCAGCCTCGCTGGCTGAATGCTGACTGCTGGGCGCTGATTGCTGACCGCTAAATTATTCCGGCTCCGATTAAACAATGGTAATCTTCAGAAGCCGCTTACCGGCGCGGAATACTACCTGACGGTGGGCAGCTGGATCAAAAATCCAGGTGGGGTCGGCCATGCGGCGCCAGCACGGCTGGTTTGAAGAGTCAAGCTCTGCCATATAAACAGCGCCTTCCTTGATTTTCCGTTGGGCCTCAGCGTTCGAACCAAAAAGCCCGAGGCCGGTGAGCAGCCGGAAGAGTTTGCCCGGTTCTCTCAGAGCCAGATCTCGCGAAGGAATATCCTCGGGCAGCAGCCCTTCCTGGAACTGAGCTTCGAAATCCGCGAGCGCTTGGGCGGATGCTTCGCCGCCGTGAAAATCCGCGACAATTCGCCTTGCCAGCGATTTCTTGATATTCATAGGGTGCGCGGTCCCGGTGGATACGGCACTCTTCAATTCCGCGATTTCCATCGGCGTTGCATCTGTCAGCAATTCGTAGTAGCGCCACATCAGGGTGTCGGAAATCGACATAAGCTTTCCAAACATTGCCGCCGCCGGCTCGGTGATACCCACATAATTCCCAAGCGACTTGGACATCTTCTGTACGCCGTCGAGCCCCTCCAGGATCGGCATCATGAGCACGGCTTGCGCGGGCTGGCCGTACTCGCGCTGAATATCCCGGTGAACAAGCAGATTGAATTTTTGCTCGGTCGCGCCCAGCTCCACATCGGACTGGAGCGAGACCGCATCGCAGGCCGTCAGCAGCGGATAGAGCAGCTCGTGCACGGAAATGGGGTGATTTTTTTCGAGGCGCGAACGAAAATCCTCGCGCTCGAGCATCCGTGCGAGGCGGTAATGGCCGCAGAGCCGGACGATCTCATGGCTCGCCATCTTTCCCAGCCATTCGCTGTTATAGCGCACTTCGGTTTTTTCGCGATCGAGAATCTTAAAGACCTGCGCAAGATACGTCTTGGCATTCGCGTCAACCTGCTCGCGCGTCAGCGGCGGCCGCGTTTCCGAGACTCCCGTCGGATCGCCAATCATGGCCGAAAAATCGCCCATGAGGAAGATCGCGGTGTGGCCCATGTCCTGAAAATGTTTCAGTTTGCGCAGGACAACCGTGTGCCCTAGGTGAATGTCCGGCGCCGTCGGGTCCACGCCAAGATAAACGCGCAAGGGCTTCCCCGTCTTCGCTGATTGATCGAGCTTCGCCTTCAGTTCATCGGCGCGAATCACTTCCGCTGCGCCCTTGGTGAGGTAAGCGAATTGTTCATCAACCGTCATCAGTAGAGGCGGCTTTATGCCGCCATGGCATGTGGCGGGATAAACCCGCCGCTACTCGGCTCTGACAATCACCCGGCGGCCCTCAATGCGGATGCGACCCTCCACCAGTAACTTAACCGCTTCAGGATAAATCTTGTGTTCCTGTTCCAGAATACGCGCTGATAACGATTCGATGCTATCGCCATCGAGTACGGGCACGACCGCCTGAAGGACAACGGGTCCGGTATCCACCGTTTCATCTACGAGATGAACCGTGCAGCCGGTAAACTTTACGCCGTACTCCAATGCCTGCCGCTGAGCGTCCGTTCCGGGAAAGGCTGGCAGAAGCGAAGGGTGAATGTTCAATATCTTGGCGGGAAATTGGCGCACGAATTCCGGGCTGAGCACCCGCATGAAACCGGCAAGGCATACGCAGTCCACCCGGCAGCCCTTGAGCGCTGCTGCCAGTTCGCGATCAAAGGATTCACGCGTCCGGTTCTTGGAGGTAACGAATTGCGCGTTGAGGCCCAGCGCTCGTGCGCGCGCAAGCCCCCCTGCCTCCTCGCGATTGCTGATGACTGTGACAATCTCTGCCGGGATAAGACCTGATGCGACGCTCCGGGCAATAGCCTCAAAGTTCGACCCGCGGCCGGACAGTAAGATCGCAATCTTCGTCATTCAACAGAGCTAAGGCCCCTCAGCGTCAAGAAACACGATTGACTGAACCCCCGAGATTTCGAACCGCTTGCGGCATCGCGGGTTCTTGCATTGCACGAGATCGTCCCGCCGCAACATATAGGAGCGAGCCTTAGCGAAGCGAAGCCGGTCCTCTTCGTTGGCCTGCCCACGCAGCGCCTTTTTTTTCGTCCGCCTCAGCCAGCGAATCTGGTATTCTCCCGCTTGACGGCAGTGAAGGCAGAAAAGCTGGGCAGCTTTGAACGTCTCTTGTTCATCAAAGAAATCCCGTTCTTCCATAAACTAGCCATTCTAGCCCGGCCTTCTCATCACGTCGAGCCAAGGGAAGAGCCGGCAGCGGGTCAGTTTGAGTTTGTAGCGGCGAGTTTACCTCGCCATGTGGCGGCGTAAAGCGGCCTCTACATCAAACTGAGCTACTACCGAAGAGTCACCACCAGGCCATACGCGCGATTCGGCGTCTTCTCACCAGGCATCGAGCTGATTCAGTTCGCGCACGAGAAGGCATCTGGCATCCAGCGGAACCCCATCACGAACCCTTACTTCAAGCAAGGCTTGAAAAAAACGAGAGCGCGGCCGCCCCGCGGTACGAGACTTGCGCATATTTTCGATCTGCGCCATATCGCGCTCCGACGTCACAAAATCGGCGGCCGCTTGGGTGCCGAGCGTGGTTAGACCGCCCAAGTCCAACAAATAATGGCCTTTGGAGACATTCGGCAGCAAGCTGATTAGCGCATATTCAACCTGAATGGCGCCGGTCGCCGGATCCAATTGAAAATGGTAACTCGCCGGACGGCCAGTGGGAGGGTTCATATCCTGGATGTACGAGCCCATGGGGTACTGGCCTGGTGGCGGAGGTCGAAATTCCAGTTCCTGCGCCAGTGGCAACTGCCTCAGGATTCGGTCCTCTTTGACTCCACCCAAGAATATAACGTTGTGGCTCTTGATCTCCTCATAAGAGGCAATCCGGCTTCGCTCAACAAGAAAAGGGCCGCCATGAGCTGTGAGAAACCGGGCAATTTTAACGGCCCCAACAAGCTCTCCAGAACCTGTATAGGAGTCGAAATAATAGTATGGCGCGGTACTTGTTCTGCCCGAGGCTAGCCCGTTCTGATCGTTTAAACTCTGAACTCTGGTTCCCGTCGGCATGGAAACAATTCCTGGCGGATCGTACCGGTAGAGGTTCCCCCGTTCGTCCGCCAGGAAGGCGGGATTCGCAAACACGATGAGAGGCTGGCTACCTGCCGAGAGAAACGGTTGCCAAAGCGAGCTGAGAGATGACGGAAACCGCGCTAACGGTTGCGCGACTTGCGATTGCCGTCTCAGAAGACTTCCCACCAGAATCAGATTGCAAAGCACTAAGGCGGCAATGGCTATCCAGCGTGCATCCAGGCGCGTTGGCTTTACGGCCGAAATTCCATGCGCGGGCGCGGAATCTCGAGGCGTGCGCTCGGCATCTGCGGTATTCCGCACGTACTCGGGGTTGTACTGGCCGCGCGGGATCACGATTCGGATCCGCTCTTCCCGGCCGTCCTTCAAGTAAAAGTCATCGAGCTTCTCTCTGAGCCGGTGCATCTGCACTCGGACTATATTGTCTGATTTGGGATCGAAATCACCTCTGCGGCCAAAAACCTCCGTCGCAATACCGAATTCCTTGATGGGCTCAGACGGATTGGCGAGGCCGTTCCGGACAATGAATTCCAGAGCTTGACGTAACGAGGCACTGTGGGCAAATGTCTTGCTCTCGAGGACTCTTTGAGATAACGCGAGGATCTCGTCCCTCGAAAATTCCGGCTGCTTGATGGATGCGGTGCCCGGCATGAATCCTCCTCGTTGTTACGTTATCGTAACGTTTCCACGCGGCCTCATTCCCACTTAACCACAAGATCTGCGCCACCTTACGGTCCAAGCCGGCGAGCTACAGTTATGACCGGTTGGTTACCCCAAGTTACTTTACGCGGCGGATACTTCTTGATTATATAACCGCACGCCCCGAAAAGCGGGCGCATAACGGGCAAGAGGTAGCGGGACAGTTTGGACTTGTAGCGGCGAGTTTACCCCGCCAGATGGCGGCATGAAGCCGCCTCTACATCAAACTGACCCACTACCGGGCAAGAGGAGGTGTTAACATGAACTCAATAAAGCTGCAAACGCCCAAAGCCTTAACGCGCCTTCCAGCGCGGACGATGCCGCCACATACCAGGTACGTTATGAGCTTGGTGTTTGCCCTCTCGATCACGCTCCTGTTGTCCTCCACAAGAGCAGCAGCTCAAGCGACCAATGGGCTCATCAGCGGCCAGGTTGTGGATCCATCGGGGGCTCCCATCCCAGCGGCCACCGTCGCGGCCATCAACGAAGGTACCGGCGTCCGGGAGGCTACTACTCAAACGAACGCCAGCGGTTACTTTGTGTTCCCCGCGCTTCTCCCCGGTACGTATACCGTCTCAGCAGAGAAGCAAGGGTTCAGAGAGCTTGAGAAGACCGGAATCGTGCTTCTTGCAGCTTCACGAATCTCGACCGGCGCTTTGCGGCTCAGCCTGGGCTCGACCAAGACTTTAGTAACCGTTAGTGGGGCCGGTACGCCAGTTCAGACCACCAGCTCCGACATCTCAGCAGTCATATCGTCCTCAGAAATGGCGACGCTGCCGGACCTCGGACGCGACTACATGGCTCTTACGCGAATCCTGCCGGGCTCGGACTACACTGGCGAGGGGAATGCCATGCTCTCGCAGGTATCCTCACAAGCATTTTTCAACGGCCTCGATCAGAACGTGTCAACTTATATAAGCACGAACGGAACTTTTTCGAGCATTGCGAACTATAGCTGGGATGAAACGCCGACGGTTATAGACAACATTCAAGACATCGATGTGCTGGAAGGCAACTACGAGGCTCAGTACGGAAGGGAAATGGGCGCCGTGATTAACGTAACAACCAAATCAGGCACGGCAGAGCTTCACGGCGGAGCTTACTACTATAGCCGCAACGAAGCCTTCAATGCGAACGATTTTTTCAATAATCGGGAGAGCCAGCCCAAACCCCGCTATCGGTATAACACTTTTGGCGGCACTCTCGGTGGCCCCATTTATCTTCCCGGTCCGTTCAAGCCGCTGCGGCACAAGCTCTTTTTCTTCTTCTCATACGACAATGAACCGAGCACTGTCCCCGAGGGACCGAGAGAATACTTGATGCCTACAACTTTAGAGCGCGAGGGCGATTTTTCCCAGAGCTACATCCCGGGGAGCACCCAACTCTTCACGGTTCTGGATCCAACCACTCACCAGCAATTTGCCGGCAACATTGTGCCCTCTTCTCAAATCAGTCCGCTCATGCAAAAAGCGCTCAGCATGTTTCCATCGCCGAATTTTACGAACAGAGCGGTGAGCCTGGGGGACTATAACTACGTTATCGACGACAGCAACACCAATCCAACGGATACGGAATCTTTGCGCCTTGACTATGACCCCACCCAGAAATGGCACGTGTTCGGGCGCTGGCAGCGATCCTATTTCGGCTCCACGGGGCGTCAGGAGCCTGGAATTTACGCAGGGTGGGAGAACGGCACTCAGTCCTACGACAACGACGACAACCGATATGAGCTCAATGGCGCATACACGATCAACCCGCACATGGTTAATGAGATTGCCTACGCCCACTATACGAACCATGAGTACAACTTATATCCGCAATCGACTCTTACCCAATTTTTGGGGTCGACGTATGGAATTACCTTCCCGCAGCCCTATCCCCAAAACGATCCGTTAGACTTGTTGCCTGAAATGAGCTTCAATGATGGACCCAGCTACTCCTTTGACCCTCGTTTCCCTATGGACGACCACACATGGGGATGGTCGCTCGGCGATAATTTCACAGATGTGATTGCGAGTCACCAACTGAAGTTTGGGATTTATACTGACCTCGAACAGGAGTATCAGCCGCACCATGCTGGAAACGGGTCATTCTCTGGCAGCTTCGATTTCGAGGACCCGGATCAGAACGACCCCTTCAATGCCGGCTATTCCTACGCCCAGGCGCTGCTCGGCGACTTCGGCACCTACTCTGTGGCCACGACCCGGCTTCTTGATTCAGATATAGCCAGAAGTCTTGAGTGGTATGCGCAGGATAACTGGCAGGCAACAAAAAGGCTGACCCTCAACTACGGAGTCAGGTTCAGTGACGACATCCCCCAATCGATCGCTGCTCCCAATGGCGCGCAGTTGAACCTAAGCCTATACCAAAGCTCAGAGGCTCCTCCCCTTTTCCAACCTGTCTTAGTCAACGGCAGCCGTATGATGGAAAACCCTGTGACAGGCGCTTTGGAACCTGCCGCTTATGAAGGGTATTTTGTTCCGGGCATCGGTAACGACGCGCCGGGCTCGGTCAGCGTGGGCGCCCCCGACTGGCACGGGCTCTTCAACGGAAAGGGCGTTCTCCCTGCGCCGCGGCTTGGGTTTGCCTATGACGTATTCGGAAATGGCAAAACGGCCATCCGAGGGGGTTTCGGCATGTTTTATAGTCCGCGTACGTTTGCGGGTCAAATTTACGGCGACATCATTAATCCACCAGCCATTTATTATCCCACCCAGTATTACGGGAACGTGTCCACTTTCGCCGCCGCCACAGGGCTGCTGGGCCCCTCATCCATGCAGTTACTGGAGCCTGACGCAGGGTTGCCTTACACCTATCAATGGTCGCTGGGCATTCAGCAGCAGATCGGCTTTAAGACGGTCCTCGGGATATCCTACGTGGCCAACACAGCTCACAATCTGAACTACTCGATAAACCTAGACGAGGTGCCCTACGGCGCAGAGTTCCTTCCGAAAAACCAAGATCCTACTACAGGGACTCCGCTTCCCACCGAGTATTACGATCCGTACCCGGGCTACTCAAGCATTAGCGACAACATTTGGGGAGACAATTCGAACTACAACTCTCTCCAGGTGACACTCAACCGCCGGTTCGCCCACAACTTGACTTACGGCATCGCGTACACCTGGTCCAAGTCGCTCGATGACAATAGGGATACGACCTACCTCCCCAGCACCCTCACCTATGGACCCGATGATTTGGATATGCCAAACCGTCTAACTGCCGACTGGGTATATTCGCTTCCCAAGGCCAGCCAACGCTGGAACAACCGTCTGAGCCGGTCTGTGCTGGACAACTGGGAAGTCTCAGGCATTGCCTCGTTCATTTCAGGCCCTCCCATGAGCGTCGGCTTTGGTACGACAAACGGTGAAAACATGACCGGCGGCGGCGACGGGGACCAGGTGATTCTTACCGGCAATGCCGTCCTGCCCAAGAGCCAGCGCACCTTCAACAGATTTTTCAACACCAGTGTATTTGCTCTGCCGGCGGTGTACGCCCCTGGGGATCCCCTAACGGCTCCGTACATTGGCACCCAATGGACTTCATCCTTCTTTGGACCCGGAATTAATGATTGGGATATCGCCTTGATGAAGAATATCCCGATCAGCGAGAGAGTGACTTCGCAACTGCGGTTTGAGGCGTTCAATGCCTTCAACCATCCCCAGTTCAATAGCGTTGATACATCTGCGGACTTCAATCCGGCCACGGGTGCGCAGGTCAACCAGGGATTCGGTCAGCTTACTGGAGATACAGGTCCTCGAATCATTCAGTTGTCATTGCGGATCACCTTTTAGGCTCCCCATTTTGTAGCGCCAGGCTTCAGTCCGGCAGGCGCCGACCCCGCTTGGCGGGGCCGGCGCTACGGACTTTCTACATTTCGGAGGCAGTGGAATGAGCTTTTGTAAGGGTGCTGCTTGGGTTGTGCCCCAGAACCCGCAGATTTGGAGGCCCGAAGGGCCGCTCTGTCACAGCCCTGGGCAATGCCCAGGGAACCGAGTCTGCCTCGCGAAAACGAGCCCTGAAGGGGCCACCTAAAGCGCCCCGAATCCCACACGTACCATTCGTTTGAGAGCGACTGCCCCATAGGAACATTTTCGATGGTGCGTGCTTTCAGGGCTTCACGTGGAAAAAATTATCGTGTCTTTAACCCAGGCCGGCTGGTCCCGCAGGGCGGGACTGTGATAGAACGCCGCTTCGAGGCTCAGAATGCAGAAACTCCAGGTGCCGACCTAAAGGTCGGCGCTACGGGATCCGACCGGACCGATTTTAGTTTCGAGGTGAGTATCGCTAATCGGCAAAGGAAACGCACTGACTTTCGGGCTTCAGTGGCCGCGCTCGTGCTTCTGATTGGCATGACTGACGGCGCCAAGGCAACGTGCAAGACCCTGCCCGTGCCTGCGCCCTGGACGCCTGTGACGTACCAGTCCAACACTCTGGAAGTTTGGGGCCGGCGATACGTTTTAAGAAGCTCCATATTCCCACAAGAGATCGCGAGCCGCGGCTTGCCGCTGCTGGACGGCCCGATCCGGTTCATTTGCCGATTGGGAAACGGGCGGTTTATCGCATCCGGAAAGGGTGCTACTAAGCAACCATCGAGTCCCGGTAGCATCAATCTGTCCGAGAGCCTCTCCTTTAACCAGAACATCCGGGCGTCCGTGACTTTGCACGCGTCATACGACGGTCTTCTGGTTTACCACATACAGGTCAACTCGCGGCCCGGCGTCGTGATCAATAGCCTTAGTCTCGAAATCCCATTCAGGGCAGACATCGCCTCTTATTTCCAGAAATACATCCTGATGAATCAAGATTGGGGCAAGCAGGCAACCCACGCAATCCCTTCCAGGCGCGGTCTTGTGTGGCAGAGTCCCTTCAATCCATACATCTGGATTGGGAATCAGAATGAGGGGCTTTTGTGGTTCTGCCAGTCCGCGGCGGAGTGGCGAACGGCATCATCGCCGCTCCGATTCGTTCGCTCAGAACACGCGCTGAAATTCGTCATCTCGCTGATCAATGTCCCCACTTCAATTTCGCATGGTTTGCATTTTGATTTCGGCCTCCAAGCAACGCCGACCCGGCCATTACCACTAAACTGGCGCTCGCTTGGAATCGTGAAAACATGGCCATCCAGGAATGCGGTCTCCGCGGCAGCGTTCAGAACAAATCCTGAACCGGGCATCGTGATACTCTGGCCTGACAAGGAGGACTGGAAATGGTTCGGGTTTCCGGAACCTCGTGACCCGCAGCGCATGAAGGCCCTGATTCGTTCCTTTCACGCCGAAGGCATCAAGGTGCTGGCATACGTGCAAGCCGAAGCGATGGCCTCCAACTTGCCGGCATACAGAGCCAATATCGCGGCATGGCAGTACTTGCCTCAAGTAGTCGATAGCTTTTCGCCGGACGTTCTTGCCATGGGCGGTCCGATTCATGCGGTCAATCCTGCGAGCGGCTGGGCGGAATTCTTTCTGAAACATCTTCAACAGTTCCTGAATACTTATGACGTGGACGGATTGTACCTCGATAACATCTATCTGTATCCGGACGCAAACCGGCGGCAGGTCCCGGCTGGCATCGTTTACCCTGTTCTGGGGCTCAGGAACCTTCTTCAAAGCGTCTATCGGATGGTCAAACAGAGAAACCCCAGCAATATCGTAATTATGCATATTTCCGGACACGACCTTACGCCCGTCATTTCATACAGCGACGTAATCCTTGATGGCGAGCATGTGGCTTCGCGGCCTTGGACGTGCCAAACCTACTGGAATATGCTGAGTCTGGAAGAATTCCAGGGAGAGTTCGCCGGCTGGCAGTGGGGTCCGGCACCAATGTATCTATCGACGCTTGGCTACAAAAAAGGGTGTTTGGACAGTTATCAACCCAGCGACGACGTTCTGGCTTACGCGTTGGTGCATGGAGACCTTTTGTGGGGCCGATTCGAAGATAACATGCTGGCGAGGGTGTATCAGCTTTACAAAACGTTCGGAGTTGCTGATGCCCAGTTCGTACCCTATTGGAACGCGAGCCGGTACGTTCATTTAGAACAGGCCGGGCCCGCATCAAATCGAGAGGTCAAAGCAAGCCTCTACCTGGCGAGAAGTCAAGGCAGCCGTCAAGCTCTTCTGGTTGTTGCTAATCTTGGTCCGGGAAATCAGACCGTAGGAATCAAACTGAATTTAGATGCAGCGGATATTACCCACGCTCATCGGGCAACAATCTGGTGGTTTGACGCTCAAACCCATGAGTTTGGAGAAGACTTACGCGCGGGAGCCTTTCGATTGAGCGTTCCTCAATACTCCTTCAGGCTAGTCGAGATAAACTGATTCAACATGGACCGCAGAGAATTCATAGGTAGGTCTGCCGCAGGCCTCACGGCAACGCTCAGCGGCGGCAAACCGCCGGCAGATGGTCGCGAGGTCACCCCCGTCATTGGGCAACATCTCCCATTAAATCAGATTGAGCGGCTCCCCATCGCAGATACCGAAGATGTTAAGCCGGTTCCAGCCGATTGGTTAATTACCTCGAATCCACACACTGCCAGTGTGTTTCGAACGAGACGCGCAGGTGAAATCCAGATGACCAACGGCCTCATCCGCCGCAGTTGGCGCTTGCAGCCGAATGCCGCGACTGTGGCATTTGACAATCTCATGACCGGGGCTTCAATTCTGCGCGCGGTCAAGCCCGAAGCTTACGTAAAGCTGAACTGGCAGGCGGAAGTGGCCGTGGGAGGGCTGCTCGGGCAGCCGAACCACGCTTATCTGAAGCAAGAATGGTTGGAGCAGATGACGTCTGACCCGAACGCCTTCCGCTGCACTGGATTCAGCACCGGCCAGACTCAAGCGCGGTTTTCGTGGAAGCGCACCCGCTTCTCTGGCAATCAACCTTGGCCTCCGCCTGGCGCTTCGCTCGCCTTGCGCTTTGAACCAGGAGATCAGGGGCCAGCGGGAATCGCGATTCTTATTC
>JASHOS010000099.1 GCA_030040995.1 Terriglobia bacterium
GGCCGCTCTATCACAGCCCTGGGTAGCGCCCAGGGAATCGCGTCTGCCTTGCGAAAACAAGCCCTGAAAGGGCAACCCAATAGGAGCATGTGCGATGGTACGCCCTGTCAGGGCTTCAGCTGCACAAAGTGTCGTGCCTTTAACCCAGGCCGGCTGGCCTGGGCTGTGATAGAGCGCCGCTTCGCGGCTGAAAGCTGGTAGCTGATCGCTGAACGCTCCTGGAGGAGGAAATCATCGATGAACCCTACAAGCTGGTTTGAAGATTTGCTGAAGGACCTGCGCTATGCTGCCCGGATGCTGCGCCGGAGTCCCGCCTTTACGGCGACGGCCGTTATAGCGCTCGCTCTGGGAATCGGCGCCACCACAGCCATCTTCTCGGTAGTGAACACCGTCCTCCTTCAGCCGCTTCCCTACCCGAACGGCGGCCGTATCGTGCAACTCATGCTGCGTTTCCCCAGGGCCGCCAAGCCAGCCTTGCAATCCCTGAGTTCATGGCCATGCGCGCCGCAACCAAAACTCTCGAGGATTTTTCCATCTATGATTTTGGCGGCCCCGGCATTAATCTCACGGGGGGTGACCGTCCGGAGCAGCTTAAGGGCGTCCACGTTTCCGCAAATTACTTCCGGGTGTTCGGAGCGCCTCTGGCGCTCGGCAGAACATTCAGCGCCGAGGAAGACCGCCCGGGAGGTCCGCGGGTTGCGGTGATCAGCTACAGCTTGTGGCGCAGCCATTTTGGTGGAGACCGGGGAATTGTGGGAAAGGTCATCGAGCTTGCCAACACGCCTTACGTAGTGACCGGCGTTCTCGGCCGCTCGTTTCAACCCAATCCACCCGCTGATATCTGGCTTCCGCTCCAAGCCAATCCGAATAGCATTGACGAAGCGCACTATTTGCTGGGTGCCGCGATGCTTAAACCCGGCGCCAGCCTCGGGCAGGCGCAGGCGGAGCTAAAGATTGCGGTGGCAGCATTCAAACGAAAGTTCCCGACCCTTGCGCAGATGATGGGGGCCCAGGTGACGTTTACAGCGAGGCCGCTCCGCGATGCCGAGGTTGACAATGTTCGCACCCTGCTGCTGGTGCTGCTCGGAGCCGTCGGTTTTGTTCTTCTCATCGCCTGCGCCAACGTTGCAAACCTGCTTCTCGCGCGAGCCACCATTCGGAAGCGTGAGCTGGCCATTCGGGCAGCCGTCGGCGCCGGGCGAGGACGGATCATCCGGCAATTGCTTACGGAGAGCGTGCTGTTATCCCTTGCCGGCGGCGCGGCTGGCCTGGTGATTGGTTATGTGGGCGTGCGCTCGCTGCTTGCCATCAATCCCGGCAATATCCCACGAATCGGAGAAAAAGGTTCGGCGGTGGCGCTTGACTGGCGCGTGCTTTTGTTTACGGTAGTTGTTGCTGTGCTCACGGGAATCCTCTTTGGACTTATTCCGGCGCTCAGCGCTTCCCGCTCCGACCTGAACGCCACGCTCAAGGAGAGCGGCGCGCGGTCCGGCACAGGGCTGAGGCAGAACAAGTCTCGCTCCGCACTCGTGATTGTCGAAATGGCCTTGGCGCTCGTCCTGCTCGTGGGCGCGGCGCTTCTCATCCGCACCTTCGTCGCCATGCAAATGGTCGATCCGGGATTCTACTCGCATGGCGTCCTGACCATGCAGATGTCGCTCGCTGGCGACCGCTTCCAAAAGACCTCCGAGGTGGCTCTGATGGAACGCGAGGCGGAGGAACGCGTCGGCAGCATACCCGGCGTCGTCAAAGTGACGGCCACCTGCTCCCTCCCGCTGCAAGGCCAATACGGCCTTCCCTTCAATATTGTCGGTCAGAAGCCAACGGGCAAGAGCCCTTACACAGGCGGCGCGGAGTGGACGTTCGTCTCGCCCCAGTTTTTCAGCACATTCCAGATTCCGCTGATTCGCGGCCGCTTCTTTACCGACCTCGATACGGCCGGGAACCCTCACGTGGCCATCATCAACGAAGCGATGGCGAAGAAGTACTGGAAAAAAGGTAATCCCGTTGGATCGCAAATCATCATCGGACAAGGCGTAGGCCCTGAGTTTAACGAGCCGGCCAGAGAAATCGTCGGCATCGTTGGCAACGTTCGGGATTACGGCCTCAACAACGATCCTCCTGACATCATGTATGTCCCGGCGGCCCAACTGAACGATGGCGTCACTGCGCTAGGCAATGGCCTTGCCCTCATCTATTGGGCAGTGCGGGCCAAAGTGCCGCCCTTCTCGCTTACCCAGCAAATTCAGCAACAACTGCGCGACGTTACCGGCGGCCTGCCCGTGGCGCATATCCAGTCCATGGACCAGGTGGACCGCGCGAGCCGACTTCAATATGGTGCTGTTCACGATTTTCGCGGCAGTCGCTTTGCTGCTGGCAGGAATCGGGATGTATGGGCTGATCGCGTACTCCGTCGAGCAACGCACCCAGGAAATTGGCATCAGAATGGCTCTTGGAGCAAGTCCGCAGGGCGTGCGCAACATGGTCGTAAGGCAAGGAATGAAGCTCGCGCTGATTGGAGTGGGAATTGGCGTTGGCGCCGGACTGGCGCTAACCCGTTTGATCGCCAGCATGCTCTATGGCGTGAAGGCCTGGGATCCGGTCGTGTTTATCGTGGTCGCCGTGGTGCTGAGCCTGATCGCCTTGGCGGCTACCTATATTCCCGCCCGCCGGGCGGCGCGTGTCGATGCGGTGGTGGCGCTCCGGTACGAATAAGAGTCAGGTGCCGGGTTTCAGGTGTCAGGGATCACGGATCCGGGGCTCGGGAATCGGGAAGGTAGGGTAGCGCAGACCTGCGCTTTTTTGCA
>JASHOS010000100.1 GCA_030040995.1 Terriglobia bacterium
CCTGGGCCGCCGACAAAGGCGACCAGAGCCGGAGCATAATATGGCTCGACGACAATCGGCCCCGGAACCCATCCCCAGCTTGTTCCTATATAAGCCCAGCGGCCGTAATGAAATGGCGCAAAGCCCCACGGCTCTTCTGAGACCCACGTCCATCCCCAGGGTTCCACCCAGTCCCATTGTCCGTACGTGTAAGGCACCCAACCCACTGGAACGGAGTTGGGGTACCACACGGGACCATATTGTGCGCTTACCGTCCAAGTGCCATTAGCATTGAGGTCTTCGTAGCCGTCCATATCGCGGCTTACATAGGGCTCCGGAGCAGTAAACAGCCGGTCGCGCTCGGCGCACCATAAGTCGAAACTGTCCGGCGCGGGAGTCGAGACATAACCCACCTGGATCGGCCCGCTTCCTGTGAGTTTCACCGCCTGCCCACCGCTGACGGTCTGAGATAGTCCCCCGCCGCTCAACTGCACGCTCCCGCTATAAACGCTCAGCAGCGTCGCATTATCGTTGGGATAGGTATCCACCCGGTAGTAGCCGGGCTGCATGAGGGTCAGGGCCCCATTGGGTGTATCCACTTCAATGGAATTCCCTGGCGGCAATTCATAAACGCTGACCCGGATGGTGCCTTGTGCTAAGCCGAGCTGCATAAATGTGCCGGTGAGGTCTGCCACCGTCAAATCCGTTGTCTCCGAAAGGCGCACGGCAGAGGAGCCGGCGTCAAGTTCCACCCGGGCGCCTTGGTCCGTATAAAGACGGTCGTTGGTAGTCATGGGATAATTCAGGGACGCTTGACTCCACTGGTTTTCACCTGCAGGCTCCAGTGAAACGGTGCCCCTCAAGTAGCTGATCCGCGCCACGCGGTTTGGCGGGTCGCCCTGGTCCGCACACATCCGGGCTGCCGGCCAGCAGACGAGCAAACCAACAAGAACGATTTGCCAGGCTGATCTGCCAACTCTTGTTTGTTCCATTGGGATCCTCCCTGTGGCGCAGTGCATCAGTTTTGCCTCGCCCGCTTTGTAGCGCCGACCCCGCCGAGCGGGACCGGCGCTACGTGCCCAAAAATGACGCATGACCCTGTGGATAGCGTTCATCTGTGCTTAGCTAAGCTTCGCTTGAGATTCGAATCTTGGCAAGCCCTGATAGCACCCCTATTCGTCGATAACACCGGCCGAACATGAAAGCTGATAGCTGATAACTGCTTGCTGACTGCTGATACCTCTTCCCCGCGATGTTACAATGCATCCGAATGATGCTCAAGCGTCTGAGAAGGGTCGCTGATGGCACGTCCGAGTAAGCTTTACAGCCAATGGTCCCTGGGGGTGCGGCGGAGCCGGCTGTTTTCGCCGGGCGACCGCGTTGGGGTGGGAGTTTCCGGCGGGCCGGATTCCACCCTGCTTCTCCACTTCATGAAGCAATATTCCCAGCAAGCGGGTTTCTCACTCTTCGCCGTACATTTCAACCACCATCTGCGCGGCGCCGACTCGGATGCGGACGAGCAATTTGCCGCCGCGCAAGCCGGGCAGCTTCGCCTTGATTTTCTTCGAGGCGAGGCACGGGTGGCGCGCGCCGCGCGCGCCACCCACCGTAATCTCGAGGCAACGGCCCGCGAACTGAGGTATCGCTTCTTCTTTTCGCTGGTCAACCAGGGGCGCCTCGACAAGGTCGTTACCGCCCACTCGGCCAACGACCAGGCGGAAACCGTGCTGCTGCGCCTGTTGCGCGGCTCCGGAACGCGCGGGCTGGGAGGCATCTATCCCGTCCTTGAAGGCACAATCGTCCGTCCGTTTCTGAGTCTTACTCGCGCCGAAATCGAAGCAGAACTCCGGGAAAGAAACCTTGAATTCCGCACCGATTCCTCCAATCTCGATCTGCGCTTCGCCCGGAACCGTGTGCGCCACCACCTCTTACCGATGCTGGAAAAGGAGTTTAACCCGGAAATCGTGAAGCTGCTCACGGACCTCGCCAGCCGTTCCCGCGACGATGAGGCCTTTCTGCAGCAAGCGGCGCTGGAAAGGGCGCGGCCATGGCGGCGCCGCGATGGAGACGCGGAGCAAATACCGCTCCGCGCCTTACTTGAGTGTCATCCGTCTATCCAGCGCTGTATACTCCGGGAAATGATCCTTTCGGCCCGCGGAAGCTTGAGAAGCATCACGGGCGCGCATATCGAGGCGCTGCGGCGCTTTGCTACCTCGGGCCAGAGCGGAAGCCAAATCCTCATGCCGCAGGGTCTGGAGGCTTGGAGGGAATTTGAGTGGCTGGCGATCAGCACCGGCCGGACCAATCCCCGTCCACCGGGCTATGAGTTCCCAATCGTCCCGCCAACTGAGGTCAGGGTTCCTGAGACGGATATAAAGCTCCGGTTCCATATTGCCGAAAATCTTGATAGCGACGCTACCCAAAAGAAGTATAATAATGTAGGAGTGGTACGGGTGGATATGGATAAGCTCCTGAGCGGCTTGGTCTTACGTAATTGGCGTCCCGGAGACCGTTTTCAGCCGTTTGGGACACACACTCCCTTGAAACTAAAGGTGTTCTTGTCAAAGCGCAAAGTTCCTGTCAGAAGCAGAAACCTATGGCCTGTCCTTTCGTGCGGTGAAGAGATAGTATGGGTCCATCAATTTCCTCCCGCTCATCGGGTTACCGCATCGGTTGCGTCCACGCGTGCGCTCGTCATCGAAGTGCAAGAGAATAAAACGCAGTGAAGCTCTTAAGCTCTCAGAAACCCGAATCGGTCATGCAAACAATCTCTCTGAAGCGGGGCAAGGCCTTCATACGTCTAATCAAATAGCAGGGAAAATGCGGAAACTAAGGCGAATGGTCTATGGATGAAGGGCAGTAGGAGGTAACAGGTGAATTCAGCCGTTAAGAACATCATTTTTTGGGTGGTCATGGTGGCGACTGCGGTTTTGCTCTGGGCCGTCGTGCGGTCCAGCACCGGCCAAAAGCCCACCCAGATGAACTTCACTCAGTTTACCGACCAGGTCGATAAGGGCGATGTCAAGAACGTAACCATTTCGGGGATGGAAGTTGCCGGCGTTTCGAAAGACAACGCAAAATTTAAGACCGTCATCCCGGCCAACTATCCTGATCTGTACAAGCAACTTGAGGCAAAAAACGTTGAGGTTACCCTGAAGGACACCACGAGCAGTTCGTGGCTTTCATTCGCGGGAGACTGGCTGCTGCCACTGATTATTATCGCCGCTATCTGGATATTTTTTATGAGGCAAATGCAAAGCGGCGGTAACAAGGCCCTTTCGTTCGGCAAGAGCCGGGCT
Source organism: Terriglobia bacterium (assembly GCA_030040995.1). Taxonomy (GTDB): domain Bacteria; phylum Acidobacteriota; class Terriglobia; order UBA7540; family UBA7540; genus JASHON01. Next base: position 3,279 of record JASHOS010000100.1, read on the forward strand.
CGCTTGCTGTCGAGCACCCAGAAAAAGGTTACGTTCAAAGATGTGGCTGGTGTAGACGAAGCGAAGGACGAGCTCCACGAGATTATCGACTTTCTAAAAGAACCCCAGAAGTTTCAGAAACTCGGCGGACGCATCCCGAAAGGGGTGTTGCTGGTCGGCCCTCCAGGAACCGGCAAGACGTTACTGGCGCGGGCGATTGCCGGCGAAGCAAACGTTCCTTTCTTCTCAATTTCCGGCTCGGACTTTGTAGAGATGTTTGTGGGTGTAGGCGCTTCGCGCGTTCGTGACCTTTTTGAGCAAGGCAAGAAGAACGCGCCGTGCATTATCTTTATCGACGAGATTGACGCGGTTGGCCGCCACCGGGGGGCGGGGCTGGGCGGCGGTCACGACGAGCGCGAGCAAACTTTGAATCAGCTTTTGGTGGAAATGGACGGATTCGAATCGAATGAAGGCGTCATCCTGATCGCCGCCACGAACCGCCCGGATGTGCTCGATCCCGCCTTGCTTCGTCCCGGCCGGTTTGACCGGCGCGTGGTGGTTCCACGGCCGGACGTAGGTGGACGTGAAGGCATTCTGAAAGTCCACACCAAGAAAATTCCTCTCGGCGAAGATGTCGATATTCCCGTCTTGGCCCGCGGCACGCCGGGGTTTTCCGGCGCCGACCTAGCCAACCTGGTCAACGAAGCAGCGCTGCTTGCCGCCCGGGAAAACCGCAAGCAGGTAATCATGTTTGATTTCGAAGCGGCCAAGGATAAAGTCCTGATGGGCGCCGCCCGCAAATCCATGATCCTTTCCGATGAGGAAAAAAAGACCACGGCTTATCACGAAGCTGGTCACGCTCTCGTGGCGCTGATGGTGCCCTACGCCGACCCGCTCCACAAAGTCACCATCATTCCGCGAGGAATGGCGCTTGGAGTCACCATGCAATTACCGCTGGACGACAAGCACACCTACAGCCGCGACTACCTCGAGTCTCAGCTTGCCATTATGATGGGCGGCCGCGTGGCGGAGGAAATCTTTTTAGGCCATATCACCACTGGCGCCGGCAACGATATCGAGCAAGCCACCGAAATGTCCCGCAAAATGGTCTGCGAATATGGAATGTCCGACCTGGGGCCTCTCGCCTATGGCAAGAATCAGCAGGAAATCTTCCTCGGGCGCGATCTCGCTACTCAGCGCGATTTCAGCGAAGATACCGCCATCAAGATTGACCAGGAAGTGAAGAAGTTCGTCATGACGGGCTATCAGAGAGCAAAGGATGTCCTGGGTGGCCACCGTGAAGCATTGAAGCGCATTGCCGAAGCGCTGCTGGTTTATGAAGTGCTTGACGCAAATGAAGTGAAGCTGCTCATCGACGGCAAGCCGCTGCCGGAGCGCTCTAAGCCTGAGCCACCCCAGTCCGGTGAACCCGCCCCAGCCCAAGTCTTGAAGCCTCAAGTGGCACCTGCCATCCCTGGCCGCGAACGCCCCCAGCCCGCCTAGGCACGGGCTCATCTGCCCCTGCCGCGGAATTCCTCGTACAGAACTGTCCGGGTGCGCAGAGGGCGGTCCAGCCAAGCGGGACCGGGCCTGCGCCCACCGAAGGTCGCTTACGCTCCAGAGCTTCAGCGACGGAGCGGCTCCTGCCCGCAGGCGGGTGAGGGGGTCCAGGCCGAACTTTTCGGAACAGGGCGGCTGAGGCACCATCTCGAATTCTTGCTGTTGACAAACGTCCGTCCGATTGTTTACCATAAAGTTAGTATACTTATATAGCACCCCATCAAACTCCGTCGCCAACCAGGAAATCCTACCTGCTCGGCCACCCGAAGAAACAGAAAAGATTAAAATTACCGAACGAAGCCGTTATGTTATTGAAAACAAAGGACGTAACATTAGAAAAATGGCCTAAGCCGTTATGTTAATGAAAACAATACACTTATCCCGATATTCCTACCAAATATCTGGAATCAAATCACTTATGTAAACTTGGCACCCGGAGCCTCAAGTGTGTCTAACTGCCAGCCCTTGGGGCAGAGGGCGGCGCGTAGCGCCGGGTGAAGGGTGCCGACGAACCTTTCCAGACAGGTCATGAGAAATCCACTTCAACCGTCGCGCGATCAGTTGCGGAGGAGCCGGCCCGATCTGTCAGTTGAACGGCGCCATTTTCGCTGGGGGAGCGTGGTGTTCAGCGGCTGTATGGAACCTGTCGCAGCCATTTTGCGTAATTTGATTTAACGAGGAGAACACCGGCAGCGGGCTGGAACGGATGAAACTCGCGTGTCGGACAACAGTCCGATGAAGACTCGATACCTAATACTCGCTTTTCTGCTTGTGGCGCTTGCCGGAACTTCTGTTTGGATTTTGACGCGCGGCAGCCCCGCTGAGCGTACCGGGAAGACCCAGCAGGAAACGCTGCTGCAGCCTATCGGGCAAGCTCGATCAGCCACCATCTATCTGAAGATGAGTTCAGGAGATGTAAACCTCTCGGGAGGCGCTCTAGGTCTTCTCGACGGCAGCGTGAGCTACAACATTCCGGCCTGGAAGCCGAGGGTGAACTACGATGTCCTCGGTCATCAGGGAATGCTTACGGTCAGCCAGCCAGCGGGTGCTCATAGTCACTTCTACAACGACGCAGTTCAGTACGCGTGGGATTTGCGAGTAAACGAAGAATTGCCAACTGGAATCTCGCTCGGCATGCATGCCGGGCAGGCGAACCTGGATTTAGCTGGAACGGCGCTGACCAACTTGAACGTGCGGATGGGCGTGGGTAATTTAAAAATAGATCTCTCTGGCAACTGGCAACACAACTTGGCGGTATCAATCGAGGACCACATCGGTAACGTAACCGTCAGACTGCCCGCTCAAACAGGGGTCCGGGTCTACGTCGGACATGGTCTTAGGGAGGTTCATGCCGTCAATTTCAAACAAAACGGGAATTACTACTTTAATGATGCCTACGGGAAGGCCAGAATCACAGTCGAAACGCGAATCGACCAGGATCTCGGAAAAATTAACCTTCAACTCATTGGCGCACAACAAGCCAGCCAAGATGTAAAAACCAGCTTTTTCACGCCACCTCGCACCCCCAATTAGCGCAAGGCGTAGCATGCCCTTGCATCCTGCCCTCCTTCTACCCACGCCTTACGTTCTGCAAGAAATCGAATCGCCCGTTCCAGATTGCCTTTCGTCTTAAGGGAATTGCCGTGCCCTCGTGCCGTCCACCATGCCTACGGACTCTTGCGCGCGGAAGTCGTGTCCTGCGATAATATGGCTAGATTAGCTAGATTGGAGCTTACGCGTATGCAGTGGCGTCTCGCGGATGCCAAGAACCGCTTCAGCGAACTCGTTAGCCGGGCCCTTGCGGAAGGTCCTCAAAAGGTGGTTCGGCGCGACGACGCGGTGGTGGTGGTCGCTCAGCGCGACTACGAAAAGCTTACCGGGAAGCGGCCAAGCTTCAAGGAATTTCTCATGGGCGAAGGTGGTCCCAGCCTCGAGGGGCTCGATCTCATGCGCGATCGCTCCCCTCTGCGCCGCGTAAAGTTGGGAGAGTCCTGCTGGATACGTGCGTATTGTCCGAACTACGCTGGCCCAAAGGCCATCCCGCTGTTCGCCAGGCCGTCGCGGCCTTCGAAAGCGAGGACCTCTTCGTCAGCGTGATATCGATCGGTGAGATCGCCAAAGGGATCAGCCTTCTAAGGGAAGGCCCGCACAAACGCGCGCTTCACTCCTGGCTGCAGAGCCTGGAACGCTACTACGCCGACCGGCTCCTCTTCATCGATCTCGAGACCAGCCTTATTTGGGGAGAACTTACAGCCACAGCCCAGAAAAGAGGGCGGCTCATTCACGCCAGCGATGGTCTCATCGCAGCTACTGCCCGGCGCCATGGTCTCCACGTGATGACCAGAAACACCGCCGATTTCGAGCCCACCGGGGTCTTGCTTCTCAATCCCTGGATGGCCGCGCCGTAACCTCGCCCAGAGACTGCCCTTCCCGGCTTGCCCCCACCCGCGTGGTTTTCACGGCGTAGTCGAGGGGACGGCAAGCCGTCCCCCCCTACGTTACCTTCGGTTATCGACGGATTAGGGTTCCGGGGTTCCACCTGAGCAAGCATCGGCCACGGTCTCAACCGCGTTATAGCTTCCTCAGCGTTTCGCGGCGGTTGACGTAATGCTTCTCGTAGTATGTCCGATACTCGCCACTCTTCGTCTTTTCCACCCACGTCTTGTGCGTACGATACCATTCTACAGTTTGCCGGAGGCCCTCCTCCAAAGCTACTTCAGCCGTCCAGCCGAGCTCGCGGAAGATTTTAGACGTTGAGAGCGCGTATCGGCGGTCATGGCCGGGCCGGTCAGCGACAAATTGGACAAGGTCTTCGGATTTTTCTAAACAATGCAATAGGCGCCGCACAATCTCCAG
>JASHOS010000101.1 GCA_030040995.1 Terriglobia bacterium
TAACCGCGCCATCGCGCACGAGGTTCATTACAATGAAAACGAGGCGCTCTTCAAGTTTCCCCAGCAAATTACGCTTCGTGCCGGAGACCGCCTGACCCTGATAAGCTGACCACACCAGCAAAACGAAAAGCAGACCCGAAGAGGTGGAGGGAAACAATACCTAATAAATGGAAATGGGGAACCCGCTGGGTTCCCCGATTCCCTACTTCTCTAATTGCCGTGGCGCCGTCTGCAGAGCGACGCCCGCGGTGCGCACCGCAAGAGCGGTGTCTTATAGCATTGTTTGTGCGCGGTGGACTTGTGCGTCCGTCCGTTTGCACACTTCCTTTGTACCTCTTGGCTCACCGAATTACAAGGGGAAATTAGCCAACAGACGATTCCGTCTGAACGGCCTTTGGAGCATCGAGGGCTTTTCGGATTTCTTTCACTAAATCTGCGGGCCTGAATGGCTTTTGGATTAACGTAGCTCCCGGGCGCACGATGCCTTGCTGCACAACCGATCTTTCGGCATATCCCGACATATAGACCACGGCGGTATTCGGGCTCACGGTCTCCATGGCCTTTGCCAATTCTGGCCCGCTCATCTGGGGCATCACTACATCGGTAAGGAGCAAATGAATTGGCCTCTCGTGTGACAAGGCGATCCGAATGGCTTCGTCACCGCAGGAGGCTTCGAGAACAGTGTAGCCTGCCGACTCCAAAACACTTTGGGCGAGCTCGCGCACAGCCGGTTCGTCCTCTGCTACCAGGATGGTTTCCTCGCCACCAGGGGCTGCCGCGGCCTCCGGCACTGGCGGTGTTGCCGTTGACGCCGTCTCGTGCGTGCGAGGCAGATAGATTGTAAACGTGGCTCCTCGTCCAGGCTGGCTTTCCACCCAAATGTAACCGCCGCTCTGCTTGACAATTCCGTAGACGGTCGAAAGACCAAGCCCCGTTCCCTGCCCTTCCGGCTTGGTGGTAAAAAAGGGCTCAAAGATAAGGGTCTGCGTGTTCTGGTCCATGCCGCACCCCGCGTCGGTCACGCTGAGCATAACGTATTGGCCAGGCGTCATGGGCGGATTGTGACGGCGAGCTTCGTCGAGCCCAATGGTCGCGTTAGCCGTCTTGATCTTCAGGTGTCCTCCGTCCGGCATGGCGTCGCGAGCATTGACGGCGAGGTTCACCAGCACCTGCTCAATTTGCCCGGGATCAGCCTTAACGGTCCAGAGGGCAGGATCGAGCGCATTGATGATATCGATATCTTCACCGATCAGCCGCCGGAGGAGCTTATCCAGGTTAGCGACGATGGCATTCAGATCCAGAGGTCGCGGAGCCAGTACCTGGCGACGGCTGAAAGCCAAAAGTTGGCGCGTGAGAGCAGAAGCACGGTCTCCCGCGTTCTTAATCTCCTCCACCATGTGGCGCCAGGGTTCCCGGGCGGGCAGGGTTGAAAGAATCAGATCCGAGTAGCCCGTAATGACGGTAAGAAGATTATTGAAATCGTGGGCTACGCCTCCCGCCAGCCTTCCCACGGCCTCCATCTTCTGTGAGCGCCATAGTTGAGCTTCGAGGTCCCGTCTCTCGGTGATATTCCGCAGCCAGACCGTGTAAATCGTTTGTCCTGACACGCGCGCGGGACTGACGGTAAGTTCCGCGGGGAACTCAACACCATCTGTCCCCCTCGCAGTAATTTCTGCCGGCTTGCCAAAATCACGCCCCGGGCTATCGCCCGCGGCCAGCCAAGAGGGCGCAATCACCTCGGACCATAGCTGTTTCATCGCCGGGCTGTGCCCGGTTCCAAATGTTCTTTCCGCGGCGCGGTTAAACTCCAGAACTTCCCCCGCGGAATTGAACGTCATTACGGCGTCAGGAGATGACTCCAGTATGGTGCCCTTGCGGGCCTCGCTCTCTTTCAGGCTCATATCATTTCCCAGGCCGCGGTGAGTCCTGCCCACCCGCTTTTGCATTTCTGGCACGTTCTCACGTCGGTAGAGTTTCGGATATTATCCCAGATCCGCTCCGGGATTGAGAGAAAGGCGCTTACGACTTCGGGGTCAAACTGACGTCCCGATTCGGCAATAATCTCCGCCCGAGCGCCAGCAAAGTCACCCGCCTTCCGGTAGGGCCGGTCCGTCGTCATGGCGTCCAAGGTGTCAGCGACGGCAAAGATTCGTGCTTCGAGAGGTATATCTTTGCCCCTAATCCCCCTGGGATATCCCCTTCCATCGAAGCGCTCGTGGTGCGCAAGCACCAGCCCCAACGCGCCGCTGAGATATTCGAGGTTTTTCAGCAGATCGTACCCAATCATGACGTGCGTCTTCATGATCGCCATTTCGTGGGTGGTCAGCTTGCCCGGTTTGAGGAGGATGTCGTCAGGTATGCCAATCTTGCCGATATCATGCAGGAAGGCGCCTCGAACAAAATCCTTCATAAGGCGCTGCGGCACTCCCATCGTCCTCGCCATCTCCAGCGTGTAGTGGCAAACGCGATGAGCATGCCCAGCCGTCTCATTGTCACGGATGTCAAGCACCGCCCCAAGCGTGATGATGGTCTCCTCGTACGCGCGATCGACCTTTTCCAGGGCTTTGCGCAGCCGCGCCTTGCGGTTAGCAGCCAGCGATTTGAAATACTGCAGATCGCTCGCCGGAGTTGCCGCTTTGTGGCTCGCCTCCTGCGCGTGCCGGACGCTCGCTACGAGCGAGCTCATCGGAAAAGGCTTGACGAGGTAGTCTATGGCCCCTTTCTTCATCGCCTGAACACCGACGCGCGCATCGGATTCACCCGTCGCCATTAGAAAGGCCGACCCGGGACGTACTCGCCGCCCTTCTTCTAAAAGAGACATGCCGGTAATCCCCGGCATGTAGAGGTCGGCAACGATGACGTCAAAGGGCTCCTGCCGTAGCAAGTCCAAAGCCTCTTCGCCCGTGGAACAGCTCCGGCATTCGTACCCCTCCCGAAACAAAGCTTCATTCATCATTTGGCGGATGCCGGGCTCGTCATCTACAACCAGAACCCGGCCAGAAGTCTGAACACTTTGCATGCCATCTCCTCAACACGAGCTCAGCGACCTTGTTTGCCCTCCCTGCGCCCGTGAAGCCCCTTAGCGGCTTCCAAGAAAACCATCGGCAATTTACGCTGAGGTGTTGAGAAAATGGTTAATGTGAAAACCTAGTACACGAAGACCCCACATCCCTTACCTCAACCCTCTCCCGCTTACGGGAGAGGGGAGACCGCGTAGCCGTGAGGGCCGACCGTCTGTCCCGCGACCTTTCTGGGTCCATAGGCGAACGGGAGCTGCTCAAGTTACAACACCGCGCCTTGCCCGTAGGCCCAACCATCTCCGGGGCAGGGGCGGCGGCGGTAGCCACGGCGAGCGTTTTTCCTCGCCGTAGGCTTTCCCCGCACGGGCCCATCACGAACTCAAAAAAGGCGAATTCGTCGTAGCCACTGCTCGGAATCCGGAACTCGAACACCGAATCGCGAACCCCGAATGTTAGGCCGCGGCCTCGCCGAGACGTGCAAAAAATCGTCCCAATCGTCTCATCCATCGCCACCGTCTTAGTCGAACCCGGTAATCTGTCACTTGTGCACCAAATCCATGGCTTCGGCACAGCGGCAACCAAACCCTCGGGAACCCGAATGCCCGAATCGCGAATCCCGAGCCCGGATACCGGTCCCCGCGGTCGAGCAGTTTGCTCATCACTCATCACCGATTCTGAAGGGAGCATTCATGAGTGAAGACATCGTCTCCATCAGCACCGCCGAGCTCGCTGCCACGACAGGCAGCAATCAGAGTGGCGAATCGCGCGAAGCCGCAGATAAGAATAGCGTTAGCTGTTGTCAGCGAACCGCAAGACCAGAAAAACAGCCCCCTGACCCTGGTGCATACCCGTAAGTTACTGATTTTAAAAGAAAATTAGAGGAACGAAGCCAGACGAAGCCAAATTTCAGCGACGCCAACTGCACCTAAGTTACTAAAAACAAGCGGCTTGTTTGATGAAAACGGGCAAGGTCGAATAACTGTTTCTAGAACCAGCAGATTATAAGGAAGGTTGGCTTCGGTGTGGCTTCGGTTTGGAAAACTGGCCAGAATGGGGCCGACGGAGCGTAGCGCCGACCTTCAGGTCGGCATTCGGGTGAGATGCCCGGCTGTAAGCCCGGCGCTACTGTTACGCCGCAGAAGTGCCCCGAACTGCTTCAGTGCATTTTCCGAGAGTCAAGCGAGGCATGTTCCGGATCCGCCCATAAGTTAGGCAGTGTAGCCTGCCCTACCCTGGTTGGGCGATGATGTAGGGGGACGGCAAGCCGTCCCCCTACATCACCTTCGGCTGTCGACAGATTGGGGTAGTGTCTTTTTACCTTGACTTTTTATCACCGGCCAATTCACCCTTGTTGACAGTCGCGCGGCACGGCCGGGATGACGCGAGCAGCCGCAGCGGGCCATATATGAATCGGGTCGAAATCAGGCGCTGCCCGTGGGCCGTAAGCGAACGGGCCATTGCCTACCACGATCAGGAATGGGGTGTGCCGGCTCACAACGACCGCCGGCTCTTCGAGTTTTTGGTTCTGGAAGGCGCACAGGCGGGACTGAGCTGGGAGACTATCCTGAAGAAACGCGAAAACTACCGCGCCACGTTTGCAGGCTTTGATCCCGCGCGCGTGGCCCGTTTTAGCTCGCGGAGCATCGAGAAGCTGCTCGCCAATCCCGGAATCGTACGCAACCGCCTCAAAATCTCTTCCGCCGTCGAAAATGCAAAGGCGTTTCTCAAGGTTCAGGAGGAGATGGGAAGCTTCGACGCTTTTATCTGGCAGTTTGTCGATGGTCAGCCGAAGACGAACGCGCGACGCCTTTTAAGCCAAGTCCCGGCTCGAACCTCCGAATCCGACGCGATGAGCAAAGAGCTCATCCGTCGCGGCTTTCGATTTGTGGGATCAACCATCTGCTACGCCTTCATGCAGGCGGTGGGAATGGTGAACGACCACCTCCTGGATTGTTTCCGCTATCAGCAGATCGGGGAAGGAAGCCACAGGTGTAACGCCTCAGTTTCGGGTGCAATTGTAGCGGCGGGTTTACGCCGCCAACAGAATGGCGGCATAAAGCCGCCTCTACGCGCCCGAAAGTGAGGCACGCCTCGCAGATACAAGGAGACTATTGCGCCCCGCTGGCGTTAGAGCAACAATGAGGAAGGGATCTTGTGAAGGGAGTCGTTTTGCGGCGACCGGGACAAAAAA
>JASHOS010000102.1 GCA_030040995.1 Terriglobia bacterium
TTTCAACTCGCTTGACGAACTGGTCGAAAATGTACGCAAAGGAATCGAGGAATTGAACGCCCTGGTTGCCATTAATTAGTCGCACTATTTATTGTTTTTAACTTAGGATCGTTCGTGGTTTGCAGGAACGGCAGGAAGAATGTGGGATGGGCAGGTTGGCGAGCGGCGAAATACTTTGTGTCCTGAACGATGCCCACAATCTCGAAATCGCCCGCATGGCTTTCGTCTCCGATCCCGAAATGCCGGCCTATGGGATCCTGCTTCGGGAAGAATTTGCGGGCAAATGCCTGATTGATCACAGCGACCTTTTGCGACGCCGACGTATCTTCAGCATCGATGGTACGTCCGCGCAGCAATCGAGTGCCGATAGCTTGGAAATAATGCGGGCCGACGCGGTCATAAGAAGCGTCGTCGCGTTCTCCGGGCGGCCGGCCTTCGATGTGAATGATGTCATCCCAGTTGTCACCCCGCATGGGACTGTAAAGCGAGTAACTGGCGCTGAGCACGCCGGGAATGCGCGGAAGCTGATCCTGAAGCTGTTGATAGAGTCCATAGAGCTGATCAGGTTTATATCCGGACAGCGCCGGGTCTACCCTGACGATCAGCCGTCGGTTTGGATCGAAGCCGAAATTTTGATTCTCGATGTTTCGCAGGCTTTCAGTCAGCAGGCCTGCGCCAACGAGCAACGAGATGGAAAAAGCAACTTGCAGAAGCACCAGCGGCCTCTGCGGCACCGACGTGTGATCGAGCGCGGAGCGTCCCGCCCCGTGCAGAGCGTCAGCGGGCTGGGAGTGCGATGCCACCCACGCCGGCGCCGCTCCGAACAAGACACCCGTGGCCAGGGAAACTAGAAAAGCGAACCCAAGCACCGCGAAGGAAGGCGTGGCGCTGATCGGAACGAAAGGAAAGCCGCGAAAGGCAATCAGCAAAATGGCGCGAGCGCCAACGAAAGCCACCGTGAGTCCTGCGAGGCCGCCGAGGATTGCAAACACGACGCTCTCGGTAATCATCTGGCGGATCAGCCTGCCTCGCGGTGCGCCGAGCGCCAGACGGATGGCCGTGTCCGCGCGCGCGGCCGTGGCACGCGCCAGGAATAGGTTGGCGACGTTGGCGCAGGCGATGAGCAGCACGAATCCTGCGACGATCATCAGCAGGCGCAGCTCGGCTTCTGTCTGACGCTGCATTTCGGTGACGCCTGCGCCGCCTGGCGCGATGATGATGCGCTGCTTCGAAACTCGGGTGCGGTCGTAAGCCGTTAGGTCGGGCTGCGCGCTGAGCCATCTCTGCAGCTCGAGCGTGACCTCAGCCTGCACCTGTGCCGGGCGCGCGTCCGGCTTTAACCTTCCGATCGCATGAAGCCAACTCAGGTCGGCACGGGTGAGCAGCTCATTCTGCTGGTCCAGCGCAGGCTCAGTGGAAAGCGGCAGCCAGAAATCAGGGGGATCGGGCCGCAACGTGTCGCCAAAAAAGCCGGGCGGGGCAATTCCCACCACAGTGTAAGCCATCGTATTGATGATGAATGTGGCGCCGATTACCGAAGGGTTGCGGCCGAAATGTCCCTCCCACGTGCGGTAGCTCATCATCGCGACAGGCGCGGCGCCCGGCCGGTCGTCTGTCGGCATAATCGTCCTTCCTGCAAAAGACTTGACGCCGAACATGGAAAAGTAATTACCTGAGACAAACTCCCCCCTGTACGCTTGCGGCAGCCCGGTGGAGGAACTGCGGCGCACGCTCAGGTTGGGCAATTCGGCTTGAAATGCGGCCATCCGGCTGAATTGAGGCGTGTGATCACGAAGTTGTTTATAAAGAGCGTCGGAGTACAGGTCCCAACTGCCCTGCATGCCGGTGATGGCGCAGCAATTGTTGGCATTCCCCACGCGATAAAGTTGGCTGGGATCAGTCACGGGAAGACTTTTTAGCAGCACCGCGTCGACCAGAGTAAAAATGGCCGTGTTCGCTCCGATTCCCAAAGCCAAAGTCACGATGCAAACAGCCGCGAAGCCGGGCGACTTGGCCAGCGTGCGAAAGGCAAAACGAACATCCCTGGCGAAGTCCTCCAGAAAGCGCCCGGCCCATACTGCACGAACCTCTTCCTTCACTTGCTCAATCCCGCCGAGTTCTATGAGCGCTTCTCGCCGGGCGACCGGTTGCGAAAGCCCTTGTTTCATCTTCTCCTGCGTCAGGTCTTCCACCGATGAACGGAGTTCATCATCGAGTGCCTGCTCGACCGCGCGCTTGCGAAAGAGGTTCCGAACTACACTCAGAATTCGCCTTGGCATGATGCCTCTAATCCGGCCTCACGTGGATTGAACGGCCGCCGCCATGATCTTTACGACCTGGTTCCATTGCCGCTCTTCAGCCTTAAGCTGAGCCCGCCCAGAGGAAGTCAATCGGTAATATTTGGCGTGGCGATTATTGTCGGACGAGCGCCACTCGGCTTCCACCCATCCTTTTTCCTCCATACGGTGTAAGGAGGGAAAGAGAGAACCGAAACTTACCTGAAAGGCTCCTTGGGTGATTTGCGTAATGCGCCGGGAGATAGCGACTCCGTGCAGAGGCTCCAGGGAAATTGCTTTTAACACCAGCAGATCGAGAGTTCCACGCAGAAGGTCAGTACGTTTTTGCACCATGCCATCCTCTTATCGTAATGCGATAAGAAGTGTCTCACAGTTCCAAAGAATCTGCAACCCGCCGTTCCTCGATTGTGGGTGTATATTCCTCGCCGACATTGAAAACACGATTCCTGACTCGCGGGTGCAGCGCGGCCAGGATAACTGCCGCTACCACGTTTTCCACACCGCCTCGCTCCCACTCCTTCCCCTGCGCGCGGACGGGCGGTGCTGAGCGTCGGGCAAGAGTTGCCGTAGCTCGGAGTCGCGATCATGGAAACAGCACAAGTTCAATTTACCGCGGCAAGCGAACAGCCCCCGCAGCGGCCGGAAGTGGCCGGCTTTGAGGCTATGGTGGATGTGAAAACAGCGGCGCGATTCCTTGGTGTCAGTCCGTCGCTGGTGTATGCTTACGTCGAGCGAAAGCAGGTTCCCCATTTCCGAATGATGGGCCGCTCGATTCGGTTCAGCTTGTCTGAGCTCGAAAAGTGGCGGCGACGGTTCTTTGTAAATGGAGGAATCGATGGCACGACCACACAATACCGCGGGTAAAGTTCACCCTCAACGACGCTGCAGCGTGCCGGCGTGCCCTATTTCTCGCTGTACGAACTGCGTCACACGTTCGCCACAAGGCTCAGATCGGGAGGAGTGGCCGATCGCTTCGTCACGTTGATGCTCCGGCAAGGTGATGCCGAAGTGTTCAAGCGGTATAGCCGGGCGAAGTTGAACATGATGAGAGAAGCGCTCGACAGGCTGGATCGTCGAGCCAACGAACACGAAATGCGGACGAAGCGTTCTAATGGCTGCGACGCCCGGTGCTGCGGATTGTCCCCTTCCTCGCCCTCTGATCATCGATCCTGCGCTATTCTCAGCGTGCCAGCGGGGCGTTCAGAAGGAAATGGGGGTCCCCCTCTTTGTGGGACGTGGAACGGCTCGCCCGGCTACGGGGAGGACTTATAGGCAGACGCTCATTTTTGCGTCGTCTTTGCGTCGTCCCTCATTCTTCTTCCCGTTCTAGTATGCGCCGGATGTCCCTCTTCCCATGGAGGACGCGGATGACGCGCAGCGCGCTCTCCTCAGACAGATAGTAAATGCGGATATCCTCAAATTCTTCCACCGGCCATGATCGCAGGCCGGCGAGAGATTCGTTGGAAAGTTGCTTGGGGGCGCCCGCGCTGGGCGTGCGTAGGATCTTGTGGATGGTTTTCTCGACGGCTTCCAGCCAGCGGTTCGCCACTTCCGGTTTGTCCTGATCGACCAAGTAGTAGCGAAATTGACGCAAAATATCGTCCCTTGCCGCCGAGCGGATGATATGCTTCACGATTTTTTCCGCGCTTTGTGCTTCCTGGCAAGCGCGCCGGCCTCCGCTTTCAGTTCGCTCCAGAATTCCTTCGAGAGTGGAATGTCCTTGCCGGACGTGAGACCTTCAATCAGCAACGCTTCCAACTTCTCGTCCTCCTCTTTCGCCTGGGCTTGGCGGAGCAAGGTCCTAAAATACTCGCTCACATTGCCGTAGCCCTTGGCCGCGATCTGCTCCTCGATGAAAGTCTTAAGCGACTCGGGAACGGAGATGGTAACGGTCGTCATACTAGCCTCCAACAGTAAGGCTATCATGATTATGAACTGTTCTCAATAGATAAGAGACCTTGCTTCCGGCCCTACCTTCGAAATCCTGCGGCACCAAGCCATTACCGAAATATTGGAGGCAGGCGTGCCGGAGGGTGTCATTCGCTAAATTGCAGGGCATGTTAATCCTGCAATGAAAAAATCCCTACAGCCGGCAATGGCGTACCCTGGGGGTGACCCTATTTGTTCCCCGTTTTTTCGGCTCAATGACTCCTTATCAAGGGCAAGTGGTCGGCGCCGACATGCTTACACAATCCCGCCCTGGCTCGAAGGGCGGCCATCACGGCGTCACTTGAGGGAGGGTTGTTTCTCGCTGCCGGCACCACGCGCATCCCGATGCTTCGCGCCTATATTGCGGTGTTTTCCGCACTGCTGTTGGTCACGATGCTGTCGGTCCATCCAGGCCTTGCTGAGGAGCGCGCGCATCCGGTCACAAGATTAAAGGATGCAAAGGCAAGATTTGGCGCCGGCATTCTGTCTCTTGTTACCGTGGGCTTTGCAGCAATGGACGTGGGTCGGCTGCATCAATCCGACGCCGTTCCGATGCCCGTGAGCATTATTGCGCCCATCGTGTTCGCGGCGGCCTTGGCCTTCCAGATGTGGACGATGATCGTGAATCCATTTTTCTCCCCGGTCACTCGCATTCAAGCGGAGCGCCGCCACCACCTCATCACGGAAGGGCCTTACCGTTTTCTCCGGCATCCCGGCTATCTTGCCATGATTGTTGCTATCCCCGCGAGCGCCCTTGCCATCGGCTCGTGGCTCGCGCAGGTTCCAACAGCGGCCTTTTGTGCAGTCATTGTGCGCCGGGCGCGCATGGAAGACGCTTTCCTCAGGCGAAACTTAGCCGGCTATATAGACTATATGCAGCGCGTCCGAGGAGGCCTGTTTCCGCGCCTGATGACGCTGGAAACTCACCCCCTCGGGCTTAGAAAATCAGCGACGGGAGAACGCTGTGGACGATTTCCCTGAATTCATGAAGCAGGCGGCGAATATGATTGCCAAGACCGATCAAGCGACGCCAGGCGTTGAGGGCTATGTTTTTGACGGCCAGGACGGGAGTCAGATGGCGTTTTGGAATTGCCGTGAGACGGCGTCCTCTACGGCACATGCCCACGATTTCGACGAATACATGATGGTTGCGCAAGGTTGCTACACCTTGATTATTGGCGACCGGCGAATCCCCGTAAGGGCAGGAGGGGAATATGTAATTCCGAAAGGCGTGGTCCACAGCGGTGAAGTTGTGGCTGGAACCAGGACGATTCATGCATTTGGCAGCCGCCGTCCAAACCGGGTTACCACTGTCAGGATTGGAAGATGAAACTCCGAGCTGGTGAGAGTTCGATTCACAAGACACGGCCTCACTGGATCGTTTTCGCTTGGGCCGTCTGGCTCGCTTTATTGGCAGCGCGGTTCTCTTGGTTTGATAATCGCGCGCTCATTCAATCCTCAACGCCTGCATCGGGTCAATCGACGCGGCGCGCCGAGCGGGCACCACCGAGGCCGCGATCGCGCACGCGGCCAAAACACATGCCGCAAGCCCCAAAATAACGGGATTATAGCTCTTGACGCCGTAGAGCAGGCCCGCCATCAGCCTTCCGCCGGCGAGCGTAACCGGAACTCCTATCGCAAGCCCGATGCCCACTTGCAAGAGCGCGCCGCGCAGAATGAGCCACAAGACGTTCCTACGATTCGCACCCAGCGCCATGCGTAAACCAATTTCTCCGGTGCGCCGCGCCACGGAGTAAGAAGTGACTCCGTACAACCCAACGCAAACTAGGATCAAGGCAAGCAGACCAAAAAGCTCAGTGAGCCGTGCGACCAGCTCATCCTGATTGAAATTCCGGTCGAGCTGCTCCTTGAGACTCACCATCTCGAGCACCGTAAGGTTGGGATTGATATTGGCTAGCGCTCGGCGGACTGCAGCTTCGAGATTTTGCGGCCGGCCGGCCACTTTTAACTCGATATCACCAACGTATTGCGAGCTTACGAGCCAATAAAGCCTAAGTTGACTACACTAAATATTGAGACTAAGTCGGCTTCGGCATACAATCAGTGGTATGTCTCGGCCGAGCTTGCTCAAACTGTCGGAGGCGGATCAGCGTGCGCTGGTGGATGCTGCCGCTGCTTCTCCGGACGCTGTTTTTCGGGACCGCTGTCGGGCAGTTCTGCTTCTGGGAAGCGGGTCCCGGGTGCATGA
>JASHOS010000103.1 GCA_030040995.1 Terriglobia bacterium
TGCCGTCCTTCCGTCGCTTCTTGCTGCGCAAAAACATCGTCAGTGCGCATCCTGGCAAATCCTGGGCATTGATGTAAAGGGGGTAGGTCGGCACTACAGCCGCCCGCCTTAAGGGTGAACTGATCCGGAAGAGGTTAGATCGACGCAGTGATCAAATTCGCTCCGCACCGCGCCGTATCTGCGAAAGTCAGGCTAGCGGTACGCTTCTTTGCGATGGAGGACCCGCAGGATGCGGAGGGCCTCCGATTCTTCGCTGAAGCGCACGCGGTAATCTCCCACCCGCAGGCGAAGCTCGTCCGGTTCCTCCTTCAGCCGCTTTACGTCACCCTCGCCGATTTCAGCGAACCGATGCAGCGCAGTGAAAACGCGCATGGCTGTTTCACGGTCCAAACGGCGGATATCGGCGCGGGCCGGCGCGGAAAAGATGATTCGCTTCACTTCGACTGGGTCGGAGGTTCGAGGTCTTTGATGGTGAGGCTAAAATCAGACAGGACTTCCTCAAATGGAATCCCCGGGTGCTGCTGGAGCCACTCCTTGGCTTCGGCGACCGCCTTTTCCTCATCTTCGGTGGGCGGCTCGTCATCCATCGGCGCCTGCGCGATAGCGCGGGAGACAGGATCAAGCATGGCTTCGAGGAGGCCAACGACCGCTTTCAGTTGCGAGGGCGGGAGCCGGTCAATCAACTCGTGGGCGTGCTCGCTGGGGTTGTCCATCACTGTTTCCCTGCCCCTTTCTGTTATCCAGCTTACATTCCAGCGTACCACATCGTAGCGACAACCGCTGGGGCGACTTAGAGTTAACCGTCGCCCGAAAGTTCGAGGCCATCGTCGAGCTTCCTGCCCAGCCAGCCCAGGAGCTTTGGGCACCGCAAGGTTCTGACACACCAGTAGATTTCAGGGTCGCCTGGCACCCGTGGTCGGGCGGTGCCCACGTTCCGCTTGAATGCGAGCGGGTAAAGAGCGGCCATCAGGAGGTTCGTCTCGCCGGTCGCCGGCGTTTTCGGCGTGCGGGTTGGTGGTGGTTCGAGTCAATCTCTTCCACCTTCCGGCTCAAAGTATTACGGTGAATGCCGAGGCTTTGGGCCGTCTTCAGCTTGTTCCCCTTATTTTTTTCCAGGGCCTTTTGGATAAAGCACTTCTGAAACTCGCTGACCGCGTCTTCAAAGTAGACGCCGTGCTCGATCATCTGATTGATGAGTGCATCAAGCTGGTCCTTCACTTCAACTCTCCAATCGAACGATTTATCGAAAACTAGCCGCTATCGGCCGGCTTACGCAGGACCGCGCCTCTCTGAGGAGCTTTTAGCTCCATCGGCCACAGCTCGCCTTAATAATTCAAGTTCCCCCTCGAAACTGCTCCTGAGCCTTTCCGGCAGCAAGGACATTATCGCGCACGTCCCGGTTGAGACGTACGGCGCGAGCTGCGAGTTCCGTACGGCTTGAGGCTGAATCGCCAGAGCTATGAAAATCATCAACAAGATCGAATCAAACACCAGTCCCCGGATCAAGCCGAAAGCGCCTCCCATAAGCCGGTCAGCCCAGCCGATGCCAGCTTTCTGCATCAGCAGCCGCGCCGCCCAAGACACCACAGCGCCCGCCGCCATCACCAACGCAAAAACGGTGAAGAAACCCGCCGCCAAGGCAAGATGGCGCGATTCCGTCAAGTGCCTAAACCAGCCTCCGGCGCGAGGATATTCCACCGCCGCGACAACCAGCCCCACGATCACCGCAGCCAGAGAAATCAACTCGCGGAGGAACCCCTTCCGCACTGCCACAATAACAGATGCGGTGGTGATGATGGCGAAAGCCCAGTCCAACCAGTTCCAGGCGCCCATTACCCCTCGAAAACTTGCTTGCACAGCAGCCCCTCACATCGCGGTGGTCCGTGGTTAGGATTAGCGGCTAGTGCGGCAATCGTTTTTTCCGCCGCCCCCCTCACCCGCCTGCGGGCAGGAGCCGCTCCGTCGCTGAAGCTCTGGAGCGTAAGCGACCTTCGGTGGGCGCAGGCCCGGCCCGCGCCGGCTGGAAAAGGCGCCGGCCGCGGTCCACCCTCTCCCGAGGGAGAGGGCAGAGTATCGATAATTTTGATTGCGGCCACGAGGTCGCGCTGCGCAGTGACATCGTCCGGAATGGTGCTCACACATTTTACGAACGGCTCGGCGACGAACGCTTCAAGAGCTTACCGTAAACGCCTGGCTCCTTAGAACACGTTGTCCACCTGCAGTACAATCCGCCGCTCCTCGCATCCCGCGGTCACGTCAAAGTCCGGAAGGAGTAGTTGTAGCACAGCGTTCGCCTTGTAACGCTGCGGACCTTTCGTGCACTTACAAACCGCAGCCTTGAAAATGCTCCCGGTTTGAGCGTGGATCTTCTGAAAACGAAAGACTTATGGCGTCGTCAGTTCGTCCGCCGCCGACAAGGAGCATTTTCATTCGGTTTCGCGGGCCAACGGCCCATCATGACAGGGCTAAAAACTGAGCCCTGCATTGCAATACCGTAAAATCTTGTTTTTTTGGCAAGATTCTTCGGCGAGCGACCCCTCACCCGGCCCGCGTCGGCTGGAGAAAGCGCCGGCCGCGAGCCACCCTCTCCCGAGGGAGAGGGCAGAGTATCTATAACTTTGGTTGCGGCCAGAGGCCGCGCTGCGCTACAAAAACGCACTCCAAACCGTAATAAGCCCGACTTTTATGTGACCGTGATTGACCCCCTGTTCTCTTGACGACGATCGCGCCGACTGTTTATTATGTGGTTAACATCCCTGCTGTTCTGCCCGAGTGGCAAGTAAAGGCACGAAGAGATGGTACGACGGATTTTCGAAGCTCACGGCCTCGCAGAACCCGAACCGGTAGCACATAACCGTATCCTTGCCGCCGCGAGGACACAGCTCGAAATCAGAACGGCGAATCGCGCCAAACCGCACGAAGAACTACAGTTAGCCCTCAGAGCGAGCCGCAACACCCAAAAACAGCCCTCATGACCCTGGTCCATCCTCGTAAGCCATTGATTTTAAATGAAAATTAGAGGACCGAAGCGAGACGAACCCAAATTCTGGCAACGCGATTCCTGATAACCAAATGAAAACAAGCTATTTATATGATAAAAAAGGGCGGCGAACCGTAGGTCTTTTTGCCACAAGGGCTTGCAAGAACAGCTTGGCTTCGCAGTCCATTGGGCATTGAATTGTCCCCTTCCGGTTCATCGCTCCTCAGGTCAGAGAGTGTAGCTCGGAGGAGCCGATCTGCAACGTACCACCCACGATGCACGACCTCTCATTTCCCCAGAATTCAATGTTCAGATTCAGCGCTCGACTACCGGTTATCAAAGTACCTCACTTGCTCAACTGGGAACCTCATAGCGGAGGAAGCCTAAGTTGACTACACTAAATATTGAGACTAATTCGGCTTCGGCATACAATCAGTGGTATGTCTCGGCCGAGCTTGCTCAAACTGTCGGAGGCGGATCAGCGTGCGCTGGTGGATGCTGCCGCTGCTTCTCCGGACGCTGTTTTTCGGGACCGCTGTCGGGCAGTTCTGCTTCTGGGAAGCGGGTCCCGGGTGCATGA
>JASHOS010000001.1 GCA_030040995.1 Terriglobia bacterium
CCAAAGAGTTCCTGCTTGGCTACTGGATCGTTGATGTCAAGACTCCAGCGCGAGCCTACGCAATCGCCGGGCGCATTTCAGCGGCGCCGGGCCCTGGCGGAGTGCCCACAAACATGCCGATCGAGGTGCGGCAGATCGTGAGCAGGCAGCCCGAGCAGGGGTGAACGACGGGATCAGAACATTAAATCCCAAAGTGAGCTGTTGGACGAGTATCCTGAGTCTCTGTTGCGCGAACTCGCGCCGCAGGTATTAGGGGCGGTAGTCCGCCGTTTTCATGACTTCGCCGCTGCCGAGGACGCGGTCCAGGAAGCGCTGCTGGCGGCCGCTATGCAATGGCCCCGTGAAGGCGTTCCTGAGAATCCTCGCGGCTGGCTGATTCAGGTTGCAGTGCGGCGCATAGTGGATCATTTGCGCAGCGAGGAGGCGCGGCGGCGGCGCGAAGAAGCGGCCGTGGAGGCGGCGCGCACGCGCGAAGGGATGGCCGGAATGACAACCGCCCCCGAGGAAGACGACACGCTGATTCTTTTTTTCATGTGCTGCCATCCCGCCCTGACGCTGGTCTCAGCGATTGCGCTGACGCTGCGCGCGGTGGGCGGATTGACCACTGCCGAGATCGCACGCGCGTTCCTGGTTCCGGAGACAACCATGGCGCAGCGGATCAGCCGGGCCAAGCAAACCATCAAGGCTTCGGGAGTCCCGTTTCAATTGCCTGGCGGCCAAGAGCGGGCCGAGCGGCTCGGCGCCGTACTGCACGTGTTCTACTTAATTTTCAACGAGGGTTACACCTCGAGCGCCGGACCGCAGCTTCAACGGTTGGAGCTTTCACGCGAGGCCATTCGTCTGGCGCGGACTGTCCACGCCCTGCTTCCCGACGATGCGGAAGCCGGGGGACTGCTGGCGCTCATGCTGCTGACCAATGCACGCCGAGCAGCACGGACAGGCTCGGACGGGGAGTTGGTCCCGCTCACAAAACAGGATCGAAACCAGTGGGATCAAGCGGAAATCTCCGAAGGTATCGCGCTGCTCACCGCAGCACTTTCAAGAGGGTCGATTGGCCCGTACCAACTCCAGGCCGCTATTGCTGCCGTTCATGACGAAGCTGCCCGGGCCGAGGATACGGACTGGCCGCAGATTCTGGTGCTCTATGAGCTTCTGAAGCGCATGTCCGGAAATCCCATGGTTGCCCTTAATCACGCCATCGCGGCAGCCATGGTTCACGGACCCGCTCAAGGGCTTGAGTTACTGAAACCGCTCGACTCCGACCCACGGCTTGCAGGTCACCACCGTCTCCACGCAGTTCGCGCCCATCTGTTGGAAATGGCTGGCAATCACCAAAGTGCAATCGCGCACTATCGGATTGCCGCAACCCGGACGACGAGCATCCCGGAACGGGACTATCTCATTGCCCAGGCGGCCCGGCTCAGTGAGAATGCTGCGTCATAATCAGTTTCCAGTTACTGCTGCTTGACAACCCGCCCTTTCGATGGCCAAAATGGTCCGATAGCGAATAAAAAGCGAATATTGTTTGGGCGCGTCGAGCTGCCTTATTAATTCGTTTTTTATTCGTCAATGCTCTTATGCAAGCCGCCGCGCTTCGAACCCAAATCGAATCGGCGCTGGGAACTAAGCTTCCCACGCTACATACCCCAGACGCCCTTCGAGAGCCGCCTCTTGTTGAACGGGTTCCTTCCGGCTTTGTGGAACTCGATGCCGTCACCGGAGGGTTGCCTCGAGGAGGGATTACTGAAATCTACGGACCTGTTTCGTCAGGCCGGACTAGCCTTGGGCTCTCCGTTCTGGCTCAGCGGACAGGACACGGAGACGTTTGCGCCTGGGTGGATGCAGGCGATTCGTTCGATCCCGGCTCGGCTCAGCGGATGGGAGTGGCATTGCATCGCCTGCTGTGGGTGCGTTGCCGTGATTTGGAGCAGTCGGTCCAAGCAGCCAGCCTGATCCTCAGCAGCGCCGGGTTCGGCTTGGTGGTGCTCGATCTTGGCGGTGTTCCCTTACGGGCTTTGCACCGCCTGCCCCTCAGTTTGTGGTTCCGTTTCCGCCGGGCCGTCGAGCACACGCCTACTCTCTTGCTGGTTTTGGCGCCGGAACCCTGCGCGAAATCCTGTGCGTCGCTCATACTCCGGTTGCGGCTGGATGAAGCAAGCTGGTCGACCCTTCCAGACACCGCAACTTTTGACAATCCCCCCACCTCCACCCTCACCTCAGCCCTCTCCCGCTTGCGGGAGAGGGGGGGACCCGTCAGCCGATGGGTGGATGAGGGAGCGAGCCGGGCCTGCGCCCACCGAAGGTCGCTTACGCTCCAGAGCTTCAGCGACGGAGCGGCTCCTGCCCACAGGCGGGTGAAGGGGTCACCGGAAACAACGATGGTCAGAAATTACGTGGGACGCCACACTCGCTTGCTCCATGGAAGCCACTTCAGCGCGGAAGTGATTCGATCGCGGTTTCAGCGGCCCACCGAAGCGGCATCCCAGATCCACTTGAGGACCGAAATCAATTACCCGAGGCGTTCTTGCGAGGTTTCATAATCACTCGGTTTCGGGCGCGTAGCGCTGGTCCCGCTCGGCGGGACCGGCATCTGGCCAAATGCCGACCTGAAGGCCGGCGCTACAAATCGGGCGAGCCAGAAACTGAGGGATTGCGAGGTTTGATGAGCTTTGCTTGCATTTACATTCCGAATTTTATCTTTCAAGCCGCCGCACGTTCCGAACCCGAATTGCGCTCCCGGCCTGTCGCAATTGTGGAAGGGAAAACACTCGTCGTGGCTGCCAATTTACCAGCGGTCAAAACAGGAATCAAGCCAGGAATGACGGTCACACAAGCAACGCAAGTAATTTCAGTTGCGCTTCGTCCACGCGCTCCGGCCGAAGAGCGGATCGCCCACGCCGCCCTGCTCGATCTTGGGTTTTCCTTTTCACCCCGCGTTGAGGATGTAGCGGCAGACACCGTCGTTCTCGATTTGGACGGTCTTGAGCATCTACTGGGTTTGCCGGAAGAAGCCGCCCCGCGAATGGCTGGCCGCGCCGCTCAACTTGGTTTTGAAGCGCATATCGCAGTGGCCGCAGGTTCAGAGGCGGCGCTACAAGCCGCTCGAGGGTTTACGGGAACCACCATTATTCCTCCCACCCAGGAACGTGAACATTTGGGTGTTCTGCCGCTCGAAGTCCTCGATCCTCATGCGGAGCTGCTGGAAATTTTGCACCGCTGGGGGATACGCACCTTAGGTGCCCTCTCTGCGCTGCCGGTTGCGCAACTCGCCGAAAGGCTGGGGCAGGAAGGTGTGAAGTTGCAGGCGCAGGCTCGCGGGATGTCCGGGCGCCCGCTGGTCTCTGCGCAGCCGGACTTACGGTTTGAAGAGGTCATGGAGCTTGACGATCCTATCGAGCAACTTGAGTCATTAGCATTTGCTCTTGGAGTGCTGCTAAACCGATTGTGCGCGCGCTTGAAGGTCCGCGCGCTGGCCCTCCGCGAGCTTTTCGTCGAGATGAAGTTAGACGCGCACTCTTCGGCCGAACCGGGTGAAGCCCGGCCTGCGGCCAAGTATGAAAAAAGGCTACGGCTGCCCGTTCCTACCGGGAACGCCATGGCACTGTTGAAGCTGCTCCAACTCCATTTGGAATTATGTCCGCCTGCTGCTCCTGTAACTCAAATAGGGATCAAGGCGGAAGCAGCCAAGCCGCGCGCTCTACAAGACGGATTGTTTTCCCCTGCCGCCCCCGATCCCGAAAAGCTTGAGCTCACGCTCGCGCGTCTCACCAAGCTGGTCGGCGAGGGCAAAGTCGGAACGCCCGAGATTGCGAACACGCATCGGCCCGATGCGTTCCGCATCCGTTGCTTCAATCCTTTCGAAACAGATCGGAAGGGAGCGAATGCAAAGAACGGTGCGCCTGCCGGCAATGAGAAGTTGACGGCGCTTCGGTTTTTTCGTCCGCCCGTCCAGGTCAAAGTGGAAACGCGCAACGGCCTGCCGGTGCGTCTGTTCTTTGCGGGAAGGCGCGGCGACGTGGTAGCGGCGGCTGGGCCGTGGCGCACATCCGGAGACTGGTGGGGCGAAGATGGCTGGAACCGTGAGGAGTGGGACGTGGGGCTAAAAGTCCGGCGGCGAACCAACGGCCTCGAAACCATCCAGACCTCCGTTGATCTGGAGATCTATCGCATCTATCGCGATCTTCAGAGCGGCGGCTGGTTTATAGACAGCAATTACGATTAGCGCCATGTGTTAATACCTCACCTTCGGGTGTGTAGAGGCGGCTTTATGCCGCCATTTTGCGTGGCGGGATAAACCCGTCGCTACAATTGCACCCGAAAGTGAGGCATTACGCCATGTACGTTGAGCTTCATGCTCGTTCCGCGTTCAGTTTTCTGGAAGGCACTTCTCTGCCCGAGGAGCTTGCTGAGCGCGCCCACGCCTTGGGGATGCCTGCCATGGCGCTGCTCGACCGCGATGGTGTCTACGGCGCGCCCCGGTTTCATCTGGCGGCAGAACGGGTGACCGGCCTCCGCGCCTGCATCGGCGCGGAAGTGACGTGCGCCGGCGGGTTTCGTTATCCGTTGCTGGCTGAAACGCGCGCCGGGTACCAGAACCTTTGCCGCTTGATTACGCGCATCAAGCTGCGTGCTCCTAAAGGCGAAAGCGCGGTAACACCGCCGGAATTGAGAGAATACTCGAAAGGACTCATCTGCCTGACCGGAGGGGTAGAAGGTCCCTTGGCGGCGGCGCTGGCGCGCGGTGGCATTGCGGCAGGCAAAAACTGTATCCAAGAGTTGTGTGAGGCATTCGGACGCGACTGCGTCTACGTGGAGCTCCAGCGGCACTTCGAGCGGGACGAAGAAGCGCGCAATCAGGCTGCCGCCGAACTCGCGCGCCGTTTCAAACTTCCTCTTCTGGCTACGAACGGCGCCTGCTACGCCGCTCCCGAGCAGCGCGAGATTCAAGACGTCTTCGCCTGCATTCGCCATCATTGCACGCTGGAGACTGCCGGAAGACTTCTCGCCCGCAATTCGGAGCGGCACGTCAAGGGCGGGCAGGAAATGGCTGGCTTGTTTGCCGATCTGCCCGAAGCCATCGCCAACACTGAGGCGCTTGCTTCTCGCCTGCAATTCACCTTTCAGGACCTGGGCTATGAGTTTCCCTGTTACTTCGTGCCAGAAGGCGAAACGCAGATGTCTTTTTTGCGCCGGCGCACCGAAGAAGGAGCGTTGCATCGCTACGGACGTAGTCATGAGCGCGCCTGGAAGCAGATCGAGAGCGAGTTGGCCTTGATTGAGAAGCTGAAACTTGAAGGTTATTTCCTCATCGTCTGGGATATCGTCCGCTTCTGTCGCGAGCAGAACATCCTCGTTCAAGGGCGCGGGTCGGCCGCGAACAGCGCAGTCTGTTACGCCTTGGGCATCACGGCTGTAGACCCGGTGGGCATGGGCCTGCTCTTCGAGAGATTTCTCTCTGAAGAGCGGGGCGAATGGCCGGACATCGATCTGGACCTGCCATCCGGCGACCAGCGCGAGAGGGCCATCCAGCACGTCTATCAGCGTTACGGGCAGTTGGGCGCCGCCATGACCGCCAATGTGATCACGTATCGCGGGCGTTCGGCCGCGCGCGAGGTGGGAAAGATTCTGGGTTTTGACGCCAAAACGCTTGACCACTTGAGCCGCCTGGTGGGCAACTGGGAGTATCGTGATGCGAACGACACCTTGAACAACTATTTCCGCAACGCCGGCCTCGACGTGGAGAACCGCCGCATCCGCAAGTTTCTGGAGCTTTGCGTACGCGTTCAGGACCTGCCACGCCATCTCGGCCAGCACTCGGGGGGAATGGTGGTCTGCCAGGGGCAGCTTGATTCGATAGTGCCGCTCGAGCCGGCCACGCAGCCGGGCCGCGTAGTCGTGCAATGGGACAAAGAAGACTGTGCCGGCATGGGAATCGTCAAGATTGACCTGCTCGGTCTCGGCATGATGGCAGTGCTTGAAGATTCGATCAAGCTGATCCGGGAGGCGTATGGGGAGGAAGTCGACTTGGCGCGCCTGCCACCGGATGACCCGGAGGTGTACAAAGCGCTTCAGAGGGCCGACACGGTGGGAATGTTTCAGGTGGAGAGCCGCGCGCAAATGTCCTGCCTGCCTCGCCTGTGTCCCAGGAAGTTCTATGACATCGTCGTGGAAGTCGCTATTATCCGGCCAGGCCCTATTGTCGGGAATATGGTTCACCCGTACCTGAAACGGCGTCAGGGGCGCGAGCCGGCAACCTATCCTCATCCTTCCTTGAAGCCGGTCCTGGAGCGTACCCTGGGTGTCCCGCTTTTTCAGGAGCAGCTTCTTCGCATGGCGATGATCGCGGCGGGATTCACCGGCGGCGAGGCCGAGGAACTGCGCCGGGCCATGAGCTTTAAGCGGTCCGAGAAGCGTATGCAAGCGATCGAGACCAAGTTGCGTCACGGCATGGGGCGGAGAGGAATCACCGGAAAGACGCAGGATGAGATCGTAGCTTCTATCACCGCGTTCGCGCTTTATGGCTTTCCCGAGTCGCACGCGGCCAGTTTTGCACTGCTCGCTTATGCCAGCGCTTACCTGAAATGCCGGTATCTTGCCGCCTTCACCGCGGCTTTACTGAATAATCAGCCGATGGGCTTCTACCGTCCGGCGACGATTGTGAAGGACGCCCAGCGTCACGGCCTTAAGATCAAGCCAGTCGACGTCACGCGGTCGGAATGGCTTTGTACGCTTGAAAAACAGCGAGGGACAATCTGCGTGCGGCTTGGCATGAGATATGTGAAAGGGTTGAGGGTGGAGGCTGCCGAGGCCATCGTCCGGGAGCGAGAGGCGCATCCCTTCGCCTCGATTGATGATCTCGCCCGCCGTGTATCCGTGCTGCACAAGCCTGAATTAGCCACGCTGGCGGAAGTAGGAGCACTGAACTGGGTGGGCGCCAGCGCTGATTCCCTGTCGCAAATCCATCATCGGCGCGATGCCTTATGGCAAATCGAGCGCGCCGTGCGCGCTGCCGGGCCTCTCTTCGAAGGTTTCCCTTTAACTCCACAGAACAAGCATGCCTCCCTGGATTCTCGCCGGGAAGAGGGTGACTTCCATGAAAGCGAGAGTCCGCCTGCAATCGGAACCGGCGCTCCGCAGGATTCCTGCCCGCTCGAAGCCATGACGGTGGAAGAGCGTCTTGTGGCGGATTTTCGAGGCGTCACAATGACCGTCGGACCGCATCCCATGGCGTTTTGCCGCCATCGGATGAAGGTGCTGGGCGTTCTCCCGGCAATCGAGCTGCTGCGCGTCCCTGACGGACGCCGCGTTCGCATCGCCGGGGGCGTGATCGCGCGCCAGCGTCCCGGCACTGCCAAAGGATTTGTATTCCTCAGCCTCGAAGATGAGACCGGCATCGCCAACGCCATCGTCACGCCCGGCTTGTTCGAACAGAACCGGGCCACGCTGGTAAACGAACAATTCTTGCTCGTCGAAGGCAAGCTGCAAAACCAGGACAACGTCATTTCGGTCAAAGCCGAACGTGTCCTGCCGCTGGAGGTTACAAAGGCCGAAACGAGCTCCCACGATTTTCATTGAGCAACTGTCTGCGTCACCCCGCCCGCTCCTGTTTGCGTCGCTATGGAAAAATGTGATTGAAAAAAATGGCAGCAGGCGGAAGTGATACCATGAGTCGAAACCTCTGCCGAGAGGTCCGCGATGGAATACGACAAAGACAAAGTCGACGAGATGGTGCTGGCGCTTCTCTTCTTGACAATGTTCGACGAGGGCCAGTACGGAACGGGAGCCTGGAAAGGACACGACTGGGACGCAATGGAGCGGCTCCACGCTAAGAGTTACATCTCTGATCCGAAGAGCAAGGCCAAATCGGTGGTAGTGATGGCACTCCTCGGGGTAGTACGCGCTTCTTGTATGAATTTCAGGCAGAAAGCCTGAGTATTGCTCGCAACTTCGGGCACAGCCGCGTAGCAATATCGAACGCTTCTGTGGCGTCTTCAAAGTCCGCCGACTCTCCTGGATAGCGGAAATCAACTGCAGCCCGAGTCAAGAAGCGCAACTCCTGCACGGGCCAGGACCACTTAGGGCAAACCGGCATAAGCAACCGGTCTAGCGCCGCAAGATCGTGTGTTCTTGGCGGGACGATATTGCGAGAAATCAGCAGAGCCTTCATAAGCTTTTCAACGCACTGTTGCGCGTGAAAACAGACTGCATCAAAGTTGGCATTCTCGGCTGCCTTAAGCTCCCTTTTGGCAGTCGCGTAGTCGGCTTCGGCTTTGGCCGCCCACTCCTTAACGGTGCCGTTCATAGAGCACTTTCCCGTGGTCCAGTGCTTCTCGCATCAGGGGGTCGCCCTCCTCGTACCTCCGGGCTGCGTCTTCGGGGCGGCGCGCCACGAGATCAACCGAGAAATTCGGGTTAACGCGGTTCAGAATTTCCAACGACTTTCGAAACCCCTTGCCGTCAAACGGCAGCACCACCAGGAGATCCACGTCAGAGTCCGGTCGCGGCTTCCCGTAAGCATACGAACCAAACAGAATGATTCGTTCTGGCTGGAACTCGCGGGCAATTTTTTCGCCCAAGGACACAATCTGGCTTTCGTCAATCATACGGTTCTCTCCAGCTATTCGAAGTTGAGCCTGTGGTCTGAATGCATCCGCGGTTTCTTGGCGTCGGATGAGGTCTGCCGTCCAGCCACGCGCGCGAATGGCTGGATCAATTAGCTTGGCTTGTGTGTCTGATTCGCTTAACCCCATCTCCCCCTGCGCTGTAGCCGGTATGATAACAGAATATGCATCTCAGCGCTGTGGATGGTCCCAAAGCCACAAATTGCGGTGCCCATCGCGGCCAGCAGTGCCTGCACTCACGCCGTCTCCTTCTAGATGGCTTGGCAGACTGCGATGGAGCCCGGCCCGAAACCGGCGTAGTGATTGTTATGGTAAGCGTAGACGAAGTCGCCGCGAAGAAGGGGTTGAAGCCGTGCCCTGATATACTGCCGTAACGCCTAATCCGATGATTTCCTGATTAGGCTGGGTGGCGCAGATATTGGCATTTAATGTCTGCGATCAGCGAAGCTGAGAACGCAAGTTCGCCTGTTTCTTGATTAAGTTCTCGGGCAGGGCAAAAGCAAACATCAAGTCTCCGGCGCTCACGACTAAATACTGGCGCCCATCCAGCTCGAACGTTTCTGGGGAGCTCTCGATCGATTGACCCAGGTTGGCATGCCAGAGTGTCTTGCCCGAGGCCGGGTCAAGCGCCAGCAAGTTGCCGGAAGTATCCCCAGTAAAAAGCAGGTGGCCGGCCGAAGTTAAAATTCCTGCTCCGCCCTCGTCGTTTCCAATCTCGTGGTCCCAAACAATTTTCCCGGTACGATAATCGATGGCGCGGATGGCGGAGTCGCTCCAAAGCCCAAGATCCGTGCCCGCCCAGCCTTCAGCCTTGCCGGTGGCGGTGAGATAAAACACGCTGAATGACCGGTCCGCATTGACATACAACAGACCTGTTTCGGGGTCGAAGCTGGGAGCTCTCCAGTTGGTAGAGCCATCGGAAGAGGGTTCGACAAGCGCCCCATCCGGTCTCGGAGCGGCTTCCGACTTGGCCACGGGACGGCCTCGCGCATCAATTCCGGAAGCCCAGTTTTCGTCAATGAAAGGAGCCGTTACAAGGTGCCGGCCATCAGCGCGGTCCAGCACAAAAAAGAAACCGTTGCGGCTAGCCTGCGCGAGCAAGTGCTGCATCCGTCCGTGAAACGGAGCGTCGAAGAGCACGGGAGTCTCAACGGCATCCCAGTCATGAACATCGTGCGGGGACGGCTGGAAGTACCATACCAGTTTACCAGTATCCGGATTGAGGGCCACGATGGAACAGGTATAGAGGTTATCGCCCGGCCGCGGCGCCCCGGTAAGCACGGGATTGGGGTTGCCTGTGCCCCAGAAAATGAGATTGAGCTTCGGGTCGTACGTTCCCGACATCCATGTCATGCCGCCACCGTGGCGGATGGCATCGCTATTCCGCGGCCACGTCTCGGAGCCGGGCGCGCCCGGCTTCGGCTCCGTGTACCAGCGCCACTGGAGCTTGCCGGTTACAGGATCAATAGAATCGAGAAAGCCCGGAATGTCCGTCACGTCGCCGGATACGCCCGCGATGACATGGTTGCGGACGACCAGCGGCGCCATCGTGGAAAAGTAGCCCAGTTGAGGATCGGCCAATTGGATAATCCAACGGACGCTACCATCCTTGGCGTTGAGGCATACCAGATGAGCATCTGGCGTGGTGGTATAAAGCCAATCGCCGTACATTGCGACGCCGCGTTGGCCGATGTGGTCGCCTTCCGAAGGCCGGTGATATCGCCAGATCATACGCCCGGTGCGGGCATCGACCGCCCACACATAGTCCGGCACCGTAAAATAGAGGACGCCGTTGACCTCGAGCGGCGTGGACTTGATGCCCTGCGTGCGACTCTCAAACACCCAAACGAGATTGAGATCGCTTACGTTTGAGGCATTGATCTGATCCAGCGTGCTGAGACGCCGTCCAGAGTAGTCTCCGTTATAGGTGGGCCAGGTACTTGTGGCCGGCCCCAGCATTGCAGCCGGGGAGAGCCCCTGCGCGGGGCAATCGAGCGGAAGAAGCAATAAACAAGACAGTAGAAAAAACAAGAGACGAGAGGCAAGAGCGGATTTGCAAGCATGCGTTTTCTTGGCCGCGGCTTCTCTGACGGTCATTTCAAACTCTCCAGGTAAGCGAAAAGATCGTGAAACTGGTCCTGCGTCATCTTATTCAGGAGCGCGCGGTGGGCAGCAAGCGGATCGTGCACGCTTACTTGGACCTGCCTCCTCGAATACGAATGGTACCAGCCCGCGGCGTCCTGGAGGGCAACGTTAAATTCATCCATGTGTACCAGCGTGCCCTTCACCTTCTCCCCCGAAGCCAGGCGAACCGTAACGGTAGCAGGCACGCCGGGAGGATAGAGCATGCGTAACTCGAGCTCCAGCGGTTCGTACTTCCTGGCGATATGAGCCAGGTCTCCTGTGGAGGAATGGCAGGCTGTGCACCCGCCCGCGCCATCAAAATCTGCTTTTCCCCGGATGGGGCTGCCGGTTAGCAGGCGGGAAACCGGATAAGCGCCGCCACCCATGGTTCTCGACTGCACCGCCGCCTGCACCTGGGAATGGAGGAAGGCTGCGATGTCGGCAATCTGCCCCGCGGTCATCGTAAATGCTGGCATTCCCTCGGCTGGCCGGCCATTGCGGACAACCTCGCCGATTAAATTGCCATTCTTGTCGTCGGCTACGAGCTTCGAGCGCACCAAGTCCGGCCCGCGCCCGCCGGTAGCATCGGGGCCGTGGCAAAAGGCGCAGCTCGAGATAAACTGTGCGCGGCCGCGATCGATCGCTGTCGCTTGACCGGGGCCCGAGGAAGTCGCGGCGCCGTCTCGTGCTTGATCGGAAGCTGCTTTCGCGGCCGCAGAGCAGAGTGGAGCGAGGGCCATGAATGTGAGCGGCACCACCACTATGAGGACAGCGCGCTTCGCCCGCGGCCGGCGGCCCTTAGCCGCGGAGAATCTATCACTAGAATTTGAGAGCCAACGGCCGAATTCGAGGGACAAAAAGTTGCGTTTGTTCATTGTAAGTTTGAATTCTGTCATAAGAATGTGCCGTTCTTACTTTTCGCGAAACAGGAGCCTCTTTGTTTGTGGAGGAACATCGACAAGCACCGCCTCGAAGCCCGATTTCGCAGTGGCGGAGATCGCCAGAGGCCGGCCATCCGCTTCTGCGCTGCAGGACTTCCACGATGAAGGCAGCGTCCACTTCAGCGTAAGAGGCAGATCATAGATTCTTGCATCTAGCGGCCAAGTCAGCAAGAACTGGAACCCGGATCCTCCCGTCTGAACCCCCAGTGCCTTGGACTCCTGAATGTAGCGAACAACATCCCCGAAGGTGGCAGTCCAAATCTCGCTGTGCTCCTTCAGATAACTGGCGAGTTCATCGAGCGTCTGAGTCGTGATGGAGAGCCATTGGCCGCCTATACCATGAAAAACGAATACACCCCAGTGGCCGCCTCGCCTTACCGGCTCCATGGTCGTCAAAAGGCTGGAAAAGTCCTTTCCGAACGTCCAGCCGAGAACCGGGACGGTCAGCGGGTTCAGGTCTTCGGCAACGACAGGCGCCCAACTGTTGTAGCCTCGCGCCGCAATGTAGTAATCCGCGACGTAGTCGAGATAATGTGCCTGGTTGCGAACCTGCTCCGCCGGAGGACCGAAAGTCATATCACCGCAAGGATAGGCGAACGTCAGCCCGCGCTGGGCGCCCAGCCGGGCGGCAATATCCTGAGAGCTGTCCCGTATTTCCTTGAGCATCATTTCCGGCGTGTAATTTTGGGAATGGATTTCGATATCCTTTAGCATGCAAGGATGATTGACGGTGTGACTTCCGATTTCGTTTCCTTCTGCGGCCAGCCGCTGCCAGTCTCCTATACGCTTGAGCCAACTGCTCCCAGGACCAGTGATCGCAAAGAATGTGCCTTTGAGGCCATACCTGTTCAAGATGGGAACTGCATTGTCGAGTTGCGTCCTCATCGCGTCATCAAACGTGAGGCTGATCGCAGCAAGCTTGTCCTGCGGCCACCGAGCCGGCCTGGGCAGATCTATCCCGTGAGCGGAAACCGCACGGGAGGACAGAGTCACGGCGCCGGCCGTTTCAAGAAATTGGCGGCGGCTCATCGAAGGATTCATTTGCTGCTTTTCTCCTTACCGAGTGGAACCCTGCGGCTGACCCGGACAAGAAAGCTTATCAGATCATCCAGATCGCTTGGCGTCAACTTTGACCCGAAATCGGGAGGCATCAACGAACCAGGCTCGCGCCGGAAGGACTTTAGATCGGACTTCATAAAAAGATGGAAAGCTCCATCCGGCGTCTGGAGTTGCAACGAGAAATTATCCTCATTGCGAACGATGCCCACGTATTTCTCGCCGGCGCGTGTCACCACAGTCAAAACGCTTTGCTGGAGGCTAAGGTCCTTAGCCGGATGGAGAATTGCCTCCCGAATTTCCTGCGCCGAATGGGTTTCGGAGTAACTTGAGAGGTCTGGCCCGATAAATCCACCTTGGCCTCGAACCATGTGGCAGCTTGAGCAGCCTGCTCTGCCGAAAAAAATACGCCGGCCAGTCTGAGGATTTCCAGGAAGGGAAGTGAAAGAACGCTTGCCTTGAAGGGTGTGCAGAAATCTCGCCACAGCTTCAATCCTCGATTGTCCTAGCGATGAAAAAGCGGGCATGCCGCCAGCAGGGATGCCACGTTCAATGATCCGTAACAAGCCGGCATCCGGGAGTTGTTGAGCGCCAGGGCTCGTCGCAATGTTCGGAGCTCGCTCACCGCCTCGGCCGTCGAGACCATGGCACGTTGCGCAATTTGAAACGAAAACCTGCCTGCCTCGATTGGAAGGTTCTTTCTCAGGTGGCACCTTTGGACCGACCGGCGTTTTTGAGAACCAGGCAGCGACGAACAGACAAAAAACAGAACTTCCGGCCCCGGCGATCCGGCGCGAATTCTTATAAGCGAAACTCGGCCACATAAGGAAGGGAGCTAAGCAGAAACCTGATGGGTCCGGAAGATCTTTACAAGCTGTTGGGCGATGATTCTGTCCTCGCCGGGTTGGAGCATGAAGGAATTCATCTCCATCCCGGCGCGGCTTCTGCCCAGGATAATGGATGGCTTGGAATTCTTAAGCAGTTCAAGCGCCTGATCAGAAGTCAAAGAAATACGCCGGGGATCCCAGTTGATTTCCATCGTGGGCACATGGTTGGCAATGTCGGGAACGTAGTAGGCGGCGGTAACCCCAGGAACTTTTGTGATTTGCCGCGTAATGGTATCGAGGCGCCGCCACCACTCTTCGGTTAAGGCGTGGTGATCCTCGCTCACAAAGAGTTCCAGCGCCTTCACCATGCCGACGATTTCTTCTTTTCCCACTTTCTGGCCGCGGCCTAGGGTGTCTTCATAGGGGCTGTTATTGAGCAAAGCATAGTGGATCAGGTCGTTGCGGCCCAGCAACAATCCCGCGCATTGTGGCCCACGAATGGCTTTACCGCCGCTAAAGGTCACGAGGTCGTAACCCATGTTTGTATAATCCCAGAGGTGAGAAACGGGAGGCGTGTCTGCCGCAGCGTCATTGAAGCACGGCAGGTGATACTGCTTCGAGAGCCGCGCCCACTCGTCCACTTTGATCTCGCCGGCAGCGTTCAAATAATTTGAGAAATGCATCATGGCCGTGCGCGGGCTGACCGCTTTCCGCAGATCGTCCGGCGTCACGATTTCGACCAGCTTCACGCCCGTGGCTCGAATCTGGTGATCGAAAGGATAGCGGTGCGATTTTTGGATGATCACTTCCGATTTCATTCCGGTCAGATCGGGCAACTGTTTGATGAATTCGGGATTGTCCTTTGTGAGAACGCCCGAGTAGCCGCACTGAATAGCTCCTGCGGCGCCGGAGGTGACGAGGCCCGTGTAACCCTCCGGCAGCTTCAGGATCTGCGCGATTCTTTTCCCTGCGGCAACTTCAAGATCCGGCAGATGGACATAGTGGCGCGAGGCAGCTTCCATCGCGGCCTCGACTTCCGGAGGGATGACCGACCCTCCCAGCATCGTCATCGTACCTTGGCCGTTGATGACCGTAGTGACGCCAAGCTCTTCATAGACATTGCTGGGGTACACCAGAGCGGCTGTTCCGCGCCTCTGGACGTGAGCCCGCAGTTTTCGGACGCTCAAGGCGGAGCCGGCCATGACGCCCAGTCCACCCAGGAAACCTCTTCGATTCCACTTTCGAGCAGATTTCATATCCGTGCCTCCTTCTCAGTTGGTCATGTCAACCGCGACACCCGCGAAAGTACGAACACAACCTCGGCCCTCGCCCCCCTTGGGGGGAGAGGGCGGTCCCGCTAGGCGGGACCGGGTGAGGGGGTCCCAGACGATCCTTTCAGCCCCCGGTCAATACGGTAACGCAAAACTGAAAATGTCACTACCTGCCGCAATGGCGACATACTGTCTGCCCTCGATGGCGTAGCTCATGGGCGAAGCCTGCAGGTTCTGGCCGGTGTTGAAATGCCACAGCGGACTTCCGGCTTTCGCGTTCACGGCCTCAAAATAACCCGAATCGTCTCCAAAGAAAACCAACCCTCCGGAAGTCGTGAGCGTCCCAGCCCAGGATTGCCCCTGCCCTATCTGAGGATACTTCCATTCGAAGCGGCCCGTATCGAGATTGTACGCCATGAGAACTTTTTGTGCGCGTTCTCCTGGAACTCTGTGGGTACCGGTCGCGTAATAAGTTTGTCCTTCCGCGAACTGTTGCGGCTTCCGATAATAAATATCGCAGTCTTCAAGGTCCATGAAATAGAAGAGGTGCGTCGAGGGGTTGAACGAGGGCGCGTACCAGTTGGTGGCCCCCGAAAAGCCGGGACAGATACGCGAGCCCTTCGCGTCGGGCTCGATGCCCGTGAGCACAGGCTTTCCGTGAGCGTCAATGCTTTTCGCCCAATTCAACTTTTCTGCAAACCGGGCCGCCGAAAGAAAATGTCCGTTCGTGCGGTCGAGAACGTATAAGAAGCCGTTGCGGTTTGCTTCAACCAGGAGTTTGCGCGGGCGTCCCCTGTAAAAAGCATCAATCAGAACAGGGGTTTCGGTCGCATCATAGTCGAACAGGTCGTGGGGCGTAAATTGGAAATACCATTTGAGCTTCCCTGTATCAGGGTTTAAGGCAAGCAGGCAATCGGTGTAAAGATCGTCTCCGGGTCTCACACGGCCATCGAAATCCGGAGAGGGATTGCTCGTTCCCCAATAGACCGTGTTCAATTCGGGATCGTAGGTGCCCGGCATCCAAGTGCTTCCACCGCCTCGAAGATAGCTTTTCCCCGGCCAGCTTGAGGAGCCGAATTCGCCCGGACCGGGAATGGTCCAGAAGCGCCAGAGCCGCTTGGCGGTGCGCGCGTCGAATGCCGCGAGGAAGCCCCGCACACCGTCGTCACCGCCGGAAGTCCCCACGAGCACCTCGTTTTTGACAACCAGCGGTGCGCTGGTGGCGCCGTAGTTCTTATGGGTGTCGGCATAGGGCATGTCCCAAATCAGATTACCGGACCGCGCATCCAGGCACAGAAGATGAGCGTTGTCCGTCTCCATAAACACACGGGAATGCCATACTCCGACACCGCGATTGTGGTGTGCGGCCGCGTCGTCAATGAGACCTTCGGTCACAGGCCGCGTGTGGTGCCAGATCGCACGGCCCGTCCGGGCATCCAGAGCAAATGCGTCATTGGCGGAAGTCACGAACATAATACCGTTGATCACAACGGGCGTGACCTCCATCGAATCGGAGTTAGGCGAATGGAAAACCCATTCGGCGCGCAGTTGCCGGACATTGTTCAAGTTAATCTGACTTAGGATGCTGTAGCGCCGCCCGGTGTAATCGCCATTGTAGGAAGGCCAATTCGAGGATGGAGGGGAGACCAGAAGGTCGGCAGGCCGCGCGTCAATCAGCGTAGAAATCGGGCTGCGCCGCGCTTGCTGCCCGGCGGCAAACGCGGCGAAACCTAACCACGCCGCCATCAGCCAGCCTGCGGACTTTCCGCCAATCTTCACTCCACGGCCGCTTCTCGCGCTCGACGAAAGTCCTGAGCCGGCGCGAGGAGAGAGCAAGATCAACACTAGGACCTTTCTCGATTGCGTAAATTGGCGGTATAGCACGTGGTATCAGTTGGTCATGTCGGTCAGCCGACGGATACCCACGCAGCCCGGCTTCGAAATCAGGTTTTCAGGTCGGCGGCGATTTGGGAAAACTGATCGAGCGCAGCTTCCAAGTCTTCGGCAATTTCGAGAGCAATTACATCAGGATCGGGGAGGTTAGCGGAGTCTTCCAGGCTTTCGTCTTTAAGCCAGAAAATATCCAGACTGGCCTTATCTCGCTTGACGAGCTCATCGTACTCGAACGGTCGGAAGCGTTCGCTGGCTTTGCGGTCGTACCGATTTTCCGCGTTGTAGCAGGCAACGAAATCGTCCAGATCGGCTCGCTTGAGAGGATTGGTTTTGAGAGTGAAGTGCTGGTTGGTACGGAAGTCGTAAATCCAAAGTGTCTTGGTCCAGGGAGTCTCGCTGGCCGGCCTGCGGTCGAAAAAAAGGACATTGGCTTTGACGCCCTGTGCGTAGAAGATTCCGGTCGGCAGCCGTAGCAGAGTATGTACGTCGCACTCGTGCAACAGCTTGCGCCGGATCGTCTCACCCGCTCCGCCCTCAAAAAGCACATTGTCCGGTACGACAATGGCGGCTCGCCCGTTGATCGTCAGAAGCGATTTGACGTGCTGAAGAAAATTGAGTTGTTTGTTGCTAGTGGAGGCCCAAAAATCATCGCGCCGGATCACCAGGCTTTCCTTGGTTTTTTCTCCCTCTTCGTTAATCACCGTCACGCTGGATTTTTTCCCGAAGGGCGGATTTGTGAGCACCATCTCACAGGCGTCTGGTGGCTTCCCGCTCAGGCTGTCGCCCACCTTTACCGGGCAATTATCGCCGCCAATTCCGTGGAGGTAGAGGTTCATCGCGCACAGGCGCGCGGTATTATCGACGATCTCCACGCCCTTGAGCGCGTCAAACCGCAGATGTTTCTTTTCATCCTTATCCAGGTTGCAATGGCGGCTGATGTATTCATGGGCAGCCAGAAGGAACCCGCCCGTGCCACAGGCGGGATCGAAGATCGTCCGTCCCGGAGTGGGGCGCATCACGTCTACAATGGCGCGAATCAGAGCGCGCGGCGTGAAATATTGGCCGGCACCGCTCTTGGTGTCCTCCGCGTTCTTTTCAAGCAGACCCTCGTAGGCGTCGCCCTTAACGTCGGCGTCCAGGGTCATCCACTGCTCTTTATCGATCAGGTCCGTAATCAGCCGGCGGAGCTTGGCAGGGTCCTGAATGCGGTTCTGCGCTTTTCGGAAGATGACGCCCAGCATCCCTGGCTCTCGTCCGAGACTCTGCAGGAGCTCGCGGTAAAATCGCTCGAGCGGAATACCCTCATATTCGAAAAGGTTCGGCCACTCGTAATCTTTGGGAATGATCGATGACTGGTTCAAAGGCGGCTGCGTGCGCTCGTGCGCCATCTTCAGGAACAGAAGGTACGTGAGCTGCTCGATGTAATCGCCGTAAGAAAGACCGTCGTCTCGGAGAATGTTGCAGTAGTTCCAGAGCTTCTGAACGATGGCGGACGATGCGTTGGCCAAGATGAAAGTTTTCCCCCTCAGTTCCCGAGCAATTGCTTCAAGAGTTCGTCCCGGGTGATTCCGGCATGCGCCGCAACGTCCGCCAAAATTCCGGCAAGCGTGCCAATTCTCAGGTTGGGATGATTTGGAATCGTCACGTGATGTTGGCCACGTCGCTGAGTGGTAAGGCGAATATGGCTTCCTGTCTGGCGAGTGATTTCGTAATCGAGCCTACGGAGCGACTTGGCGAAATCCGGCCCAGAGAGGTCGCGCGGCAGCCTCATACGGCAATAACTTCTTCGCGCACAAAGTGAAGTCGAATAATTTTCGGCTGCTGGCCCTCGTCAAAATGGCAACGAGCGGCATCGCGCACCTGCTCGTGAAGGCTGGCAAGGTTGTCTGCCTCAGTGAAGATGGATTCTCCGAGCGCACGCGCCATATACCCGCCCTCGGGCGCTTCTTCCACCATGAAGATCAATTCGGTCAAGGGCTCTTTTCTCGCAGATTTCTTTTCAGCCATCACGTTCCACCGTTTCGCAGCCTTCCTGGATGGCGCGCGATATTGCCTCTAGGTCCCCTGGGTCGATGGTCCCTGCGAAACGCAGGAGGTCCCGGCCCGGTGTTCCCTCGGGTGCCCTCAGTCGTCGTACAAAGTCCAACACCTGTCGCTGCCGCGGATCATCCAGGCGGTCGACTTGCTCAATAATCTGGTCCTTAACAGTCTGGCTCATGTTGAATTCAAATGTAGGGGAGACCCGGCTGGATGTCAACGCTGGAGGTTTGAACTTGCTCGCGCAGCCGCATCAGGCCGCCAGGGGCTCGAAATCCTCTTCGGCCATCGGTTCGTAATTCGGCCAGTGGCCGCGGAATTCCACCAGCAGGCGTTGCTTAGACGGTGCGGGAACCGGATTGACGCGGACCACCCGCGCCTTGTATTCGCCGTGAGCCGTGGCGATCGCATTCATCAAATCGCGTACCAAGTAGCGGGGCGCCCATCCGATCGCGTGGTCATCCGCGCAGTTCCTGCAGCATCCTTTCAAAGTCCTCATCCGTTTCCTCACCGGGCCATGTGCCGAAAAATGCAGGCACTCCCTGGCGCTGATGCGCCGGCAGCTTTGCCCGAACAAGCGCAGGCCGAGACTCACGAGGCGGTGGAACTTTTGCAAACAGCAACGGTTGACCCTCACCGGTCTCGAACCCCTCTGCGTCTACCCTGAGGAGCTTACCTGAGGGGCGGTACACAGCTTTCCCGAGCACGAGCAACCTCCTTCCAAGAAATTGCTTCAGCTCCTCGGTTTGCTCGTGCGTTTCGAGCACTCCGCGAACTTCTTCGCCATCATCCAGCTTGAGTCCAAACGAGCGCGTGCTGTGCCGGATCATATCCAGCATTCCCGTGAGGCGAATCTGTCTTGGCGGTGGTGTGCGATCAGCAAGCCGTGCCGCGTTATCGACAACTTGCGGCGTAATCACGGTCGACAGGGACTCGTCGCTCAATCCAGAGGGAAACCGCAGGGAGACGACGCGGTCATCGAACAATCTTCTCATGCGCATAATCCTGTTCAGTAATTGCCGGTCGTAGCGGCCACTTTCGGCGTCCGCCCGTGTCACGTCGTCGAGGACCCGCGCCAGAACGTTGATCGCGGTCTCGGACTCAGGAGGCCGTATTTCCCACAATGACTCCTGACGATATATTTCCTTCGCCGCTTCACCCAGCGGCGGAGCTTCCACATAAAAAATCGTGGCAGCGTTCCGTTCTGAGAGGCCGATCACGCGTACATCTGCGGCTTCGCGAAGCCACGAGGGCGGGGCTCCTACAGAAACGCTCGCGCCTTCGATCACCATTCGGATGGCGGAGCCAAGCATGGGGCCGAGTCCGCGAAACACCGTGCTGCAAAATTCCATTGGCGGCCGATTCCCGTATCGGTCCCTGGATTCAACAAGAATTTGCTGCTGTTGATAGCTCAAGACAACCACCTCCCGGTCAGCCAGTTGTAACCCTGGCGTGATGCCCTTCTGGCGCTTACCAAGTTTACTACGGGTTCGCGCGCCTATAGTTTTTGATGCGTTCGAGCAGGACTCTGGCGGGTTCGTCGCTGGGATCCTGGGGCACGTTTCAAATTATACTCGACGGTGGACTCAAGCTCCTCGATTACGGAAAGGCGGCGCTCGACTTCGGCCACGATGTGGCGTTGCCTAGCGACCTTCGGCGACAGGAGCTGGGGGCCGTTCGACCGCCGGCCACTTATAAGCATGGGCCTTCACCGTACGATAATTGTCGTCAAGGGAGGGCTCGAAAAGCAGGATCGCCGCGATGCGCCGGGCCATTTCCTGCACCCAGCGAACCTCCTCCTTGGTCATCGAACGGCCCAGCAACTTCTCCTCGCGATAGGAAAGCCACTTCTTAATCACCTGATATCCGCCAATGGTATACTCCCAAACGCGGATCGGAACGTTCTTCCAATAAGCCACGTCATTCAGATACACGTCGCAGGTCCGGTCGCCGAGCATGATCTCTCGCTCTTCGGCCGTGTAGTCACGTTCCATGAGCCTGCCCTTTCCAGGCATGGTCACGCCGTCCTTGCCCGCGTGTCCCCAGCCGACGGTCACGGCCAGGTCTCTGTTTTCGTGGAGCGGCCTTCCGTCCACGCGCGTGGGCACGGCGATGTAGCGCGACCATCCTGGTGGCTCTTGTTGCCGGCGAGACGCCGGCGCTACGTCAAACGGAGTCTCCGTGTCGAGCAGCGCAGCAATCTCGCGGCCCAGCGTCGCGGACGCCAGCAGCAACTCCTTGGAATCGGGCAGCGGGATGCGCGGCCAATCCTGACGAATGCCATCAGCGTTTTGTGCCAGGTACGCCGGCGAATAGCCGATGGCCAGAGCGTGCATCCAGGTGAGGTCTGAGCTATCGTCGGCGTTAGGATTCTCGATCGAGAGTTTTGCTAGGTAAGCCCGGGCAGCTGGTGAAAGGTTCGCCGAATGGTGGGATTTCGGAGCATATAGGTCTAACTCCCGCTGCTGTCCGGTTGGCCACCCTTTGGATAAGAGCGGGAAGCAAATACTGCCCGGCCTCGTTAGGTGCCAATCCGGTAAGTCGCTCGTTACGTAAAAGGGACTGCCTTCGCTCTGACGCTCGCCCTTTTGACGCGATGTCAGAAACCTACTGCCAATCCGGAAAGACACGAAGAGATCTTCGCGTTTGCGATCTAGAAGCTCGGTTTCTGGGTACCAAAAGGCGTATCGTGTGTCGAAGGGCCGGTAGCAGTAGCGCACGAGGTACGCACCCGGCTTTATGCCCTTGCTGAGCAGATATCGGCGAGTGGCCGCTGGGTCATACCTCGGCCAAGCAGTCATCAGGGAAGGTGCAATCCGCCTGACGTCAGCGTCGGCCAAGGTGCGGTCGAGGTAGCTGGAGGCAATCGCCTCAAGCTTGTCTCGGTCGATCCGCACGAGGTCCAGGTCCCGGCTGGTCATCACCCCTGGAGAAGAGTGCTCAAATAGGTGCGGCAGCAGCGGCCACGCCAGATAGCTCCGATCTACCCGTGCGGGTGCGAGCGGTAAACCAAGCTCCAGCGGAGGATCGAGTTGCTCGTACAGGTTCTCGCCACCCTGGACGGCGGCCTC
The DNA here is from genome assembly GCA_030040995.1 of Terriglobia bacterium. GTDB lineage: Bacteria > Acidobacteriota > Terriglobia > UBA7540 > UBA7540 > JASHON01. The sequence continues at coordinate 21,842 of JASHOS010000001.1, forward strand.
AAGTAGCTGCTGACGTTTGCCTTTGCCCCACAGGTGACGGAAGCGCACAGACGTAGCGCCGGCATCTTGCCGGCTTTTTTCTGGTATTGCCGGCGAGACGCTGGCGCTACTCCAAACCCACTTCCAGTTCTTAAGGCCCGCCTTGATCGGATTCTCAGTGATGTACCGGACGACACGTTCGAGATCGCGCGGGTCTCGCACAAGGTGGTCATAGTACTCCCGCTCCCAAAATTCCCCCGACCTATTAAGCATCCTGTTGGCTTCTTTCGAGCTGAATGACTTCCACGAGTGAAGAATGTTCTCGAGCTTCTGCCCGCGGGCTAGCTGAAGAGCGGCGTGCACGTGATTTGGCATGACGCACCAGGCGATTAGCTCATAGCGCTCTCCGTCGAAGCGCTGTAGGGTTGTCGCGACCATATCCGCCATTTTCGGATTAGCTAAGTGGCAGGCTCCAGTGCCAGCGTCAAGGGCTTCTTCCACGCGCTTCGAGTAGAGTTCAGCCAGCCTGCGTTCCTCACTCTCTGTCAATTTTCGTCCTTGAGCCTTGGCCGTCTTTACGATGTCCTGACGCTCGAACTGGATGGAATTGAGAACCGAAGCTGGCAGAGAATCCGCCAGGCGGAAGGTTACAAAGTACGCACCACCTTCGATTTCCCAATGGGGCAGATGTCCGCGGTCCCGCACGGCGACGGAGTCGTAGGAGAAGAAGGGTTCGTCCGACAGCGAGTCTTGGCCGCTTTTTGGCGTAGCGCCGGCATCTTGCCGGCCTTTTTCTGACGTTGCCGGCGAGACGCCGGCGCTACCGCTACGTACCAGCAGCGCGATTGCCGTACCTACTTGAATTCCCTCGGGATTGAAGCCGGTAGAGAACACGCTGGGGTCGGGTTCGCCCTCTGGGGTGAGCTTGCCCGTCTTATATTTGTCCCCATTCAGGCAATCAATCCAAACGTGGTCGAACACGTCCAGGTACCGTTCGCGCATTCCGGTGAAAGAAAGGCCGTCGAGCCAGGAGTAGTTGGAGATGAAGCAGACCACACCCCGCTTGGACATCTCCACAATGCGCCGCTCGGCCATGCGGTAAAAGCGCACGTAGAGGTCGTTTAAGCCTTGCCCCTGGGGCGAGGGAGCTCGGTTCGTGGTCCGGTAGGCGTCGGTTAGAATGTGCTCCTCGGCGACGGCCACACCGGCAAACCCGTTGTAGGGTGGGTTGCCCAGGACAACCAGAATCTTGGTTTGCTGCTTCACGTGTTCGGCGGCATCGCGCTCCTCTTCCATTTCCTTGAACAGCAAGTGTTGTTTGGGACCTTTCGGCGGCTCCCACCCGGTGAGCGCATTGGTGAGATAAACCGCGACACGGTCTTGGCTCTTCTCCGCAAGCGGAGCGCCAAGCCTCTCCAGGAGAAGTCCTAATTGCAGGTGCGAAACGACGAAGGGCGCGGGAAGAATCTCGAACCCGAAAACGCGTTTCTGCGCCGCCTCCTTAACATCGCTCACGGTGAATCCGTCTTCGCCGCGCCCTCTGAGGGTTCGATGGATGCGGTCGAGTACTTCCACCAGATAAGATCCCGTTCCGCAACAGGGATCGAGTACATACACGTTCTTATCGGCGAGCCCGAGAGCCAGTCCCAGTTCCTGCCGTAGCACGGTATCGACGCGCTCCACCATGTACTTCACAACCTCGGGAGGCGTGTACCAGACGCCAAGTTGCTTGCGCAGCTCTGGGTCGAACGCTTCCAAGAAAGGCTCATAGAAGTACTGAACCGCGTGGCTTTCCTCGAACTTGCTGAAGAACGAAGCGCGGTCGACGCGAGTCAGCACAGCGCCCGTCCAGTTGAGCACCTCGGAAAGCTTGAGCGCGTCAAGCTGGTGAGGGTCGGCGACCAGCGAAAACAGGCGGCAGATCATGGGCACGCGAAGCGACCACGCGGTGAGCCGCCAGTCGAACCGCTTGCGGGACGCGGCGAGATTGTGACGGGACCAGAGGACCCAGGCCGAGAAAATGCCATAAAAGAGAGTCTGAACGAGACTGGAGCGGAAGAAGTGTTCGCCTTTTCCACCCTCGAACTTCAGGCCCAGAGCCTCTTCGAGGGCCGCCCGGACCGCCGCCAGCGCCGAAAGCTCTACATCCCGGATGCTCGCGAGAGCATCGCGCGCGTACGATGCCAGGAACCAGGCCACGTCCTCTGGCGAAGCAATCGGAGCGGCATGGCGCATGACACGCTGCAGGTATTCGACGAAGCGGTCATTCTGTTTCTCCGCAGTCGCGCGCGGCGAAGCCGCCGCCTTCCAGAATGCTTTCTCATTCTCCGCCAGGCGGTAAGTTTCGAGGACCGCAGCGTTACCGTCAAAATCCTGGCCTACCAGGACGAAATCGCGGTAATTTGTCACCAGCACCTGGCGATACCGGTTCCAGTACTTGGTAACCTGCTTGGCCTCGGCCGTAACCCAAGCGTCGTCCTTCGCGGGCTTGATCTCGATGGCGCCACGCGCGGGAAGCTGGCCGGGCAAGGGCGCGGCTTCAGAAATCTTCTCGAATTGCTCGGCGGTGAAGAGGCCGCCATCCGGTTTACCTGCACCCCGGTTCGCAAGCTGAAGGATACACTTAACCTTCGGCTTGAGCTTTTTGCCGAGTTCATCTAGGAGGGTGGCAAGCGGGTGATAATAGGACTCCTCCTCGACTCCCGCGCCTGTAGACCGAATCTCCCGGAGCTCTCGCAAGTAGGTTTCAAGTAGCATCGTTATGAGACGCTTACCACAATGGCGCCGCTTGCCATCTGAATGAGCGCCCGTGGCCGGTTTGCGGCCAAGGACTGCTCCAGCCCTCGGATAGCCCGAATCTGAACCGCGCGAAGCCCCTCCTCAATCAGTGGAGGCATGGTCCTAAGACGGGCGCGGACCATTGAAGCGGTGTATTTCGTTTCATCCTGGAGCCATTTGGCGAATGTGTCCGGTCCGTGAAACGCGAAAACCTGGCGGCTGCGCGCGTCGGGGTCGAGAAGATTGGTGAATCGCGTGTCGGCGCCGGTGCTTTGATAGCAAAATGGAAGCGGCCGGCGATGTGCCGCGAGGCCGTCCGGCAGGCCCTCGCTGTACTTGGCAGTCTGAATTTCGTAGGTGGTGAGCGTCTCGCCCACTTTCTTGGCTTCGACTACTCCCGCGGCCTGACCGTCCACGTAAAGCAGATAATCCGCAAAGCCGTGGCCGGTTTTTAACGGAAAGCTACGAATCGCAACGCCGCGCCCGGCAGACACGTTGGCTTTGTCCCGGTCTTGGACGAGCCAGCCCGCCTTGCCAAGCAGATCATCAATCGTCTTTCGCGCTCTATCTTCGGGGGTCTCAGGCATGCGCTTCGGGAAAGGGAATTATAGCCGCGAAACAGGTCGTAATTCACGTCTGCGTATCGCGCAATCTATAACGTTACCGGAGACCGGCCCTAAATTTTCTGTCGCGTTTGTCTCAGCCGTCGCCACCGTCTCATTTTCCTTTGCTAAGCTAAAACTCGCGGTCGTGAACGATGTTTCGAGCACTCATTCCTGTGAGCTTTAACCAGCGCAGCGCGGCCGGCGCTTTCCCAAGCCGGCGTAGGCCGGGCCTGCGCCTTTCCAAAAAAAGATTTTACGACCTGCAATGCGTGTGCGCCCCTCGTGGCCGGCCGCCGACCTTGCCCTTTTTCCGCCAGGCCCGTTTGGCTTCGTCTCTGCCGGATTTGCCCGTGGGATTTACAAGCTCAATGGCACCAATCAGATACAAAACGAGGAAAGGCGGCCCCTATCGACTACCTCATCGTAAGTACTTGATTTAATTGCATAATTAGAGGAACGAAGCCAGACGAACCCAAATTTTGTATCTGCGAAACTTGATCAAGTTGCTGAAAAAAAATGACTTACTTTGAAATCAAGAGGGCTCCGATGCAACCCTCGCCGGAACAGCAAGTTAGAAGGTATTTGGGTTTCGCTTTGTCGCAAACTGGCAAAAATCAGGTCAAAACCAGCAAGAACAGTTCTTGTCCCGGCCAACTCGTGCCCCGGAAGACGACGCTCGGCGAGTGCGTCTCCCCCTTGTGGGTTATCCCTCCTGCCGTCTACGCTGGTGTCTCTGCCCCAGCCTGCAAATTCAATCCGAAGGACCTTC
>JASHOS010000104.1 GCA_030040995.1 Terriglobia bacterium
ATTGATGAGCAGCGCTATCTTGCACCCCGAAAGCCTCAAGTACGACAGCGTCTGAGCTTCATGAATAGGGGCTAAGGCTTCAATGGACTTCACCTCTACAACCACAGATCGCTCCACCCACAAATCCATCCGGTAACCGCATTCCAGCTTCACCTCCTCATACACAAGTGGTACGGGCTTCTCTCTCTCGACGGCTAGCCCTCTCTTCCCCAGCTCGTATGCCAGAGACGCCACATAAGCTGACTCAAGCAGCCCGGGACCCAGCGTCCGGTGAACCTGGATGGCTGCGCCGATGATTATCTCTGTCATCTTGTTCAACCGCTCGCGCTCGGACATTGGGAAAGAGACTTAAACACGGAGAGCACAAAGAAGCACTCTGACGGAGAACACGGAGCAACTGCAACCTGCCCTCGCCCTCTGTGCCCTCGGGGGCGGGGAGCCCCAGTAATTCTCATGGATAAATTCCTCTGGCGACTCCGTGTTAATTATTCTTAAAGCCATGCCCTGTCATTTGCCTTTGCAGACGTCGCCGCTCTCATGAGTAATCCGTGCTAGCCAGCGCCTGAGATTTTCGCGGCCGGAATAGCGATCGAGCGAAGCTCAGCGGCCGCATCTTCAGGAGGAAGCGAGTTGTAATAGACTTCCTTCAAGCTATATGACTTCGACTTCGAGGCGATCACCGGCAGAATCTCAAAATGCCAGTGATAATCGTCTGATAATGTCTTCCAGCTCCCCGCCTGTTCGAATTTGGCGTTGGTGTTGGGAGACGAGTGGAGCACCAGGTGGTAAGCTGGCGTCACCGACTCGAGGCGCTGGAGGATGGTCTTCAAAAAACGCGCAAAACGCAGTTGGCTCTCGGGAGACGTGAGATCCTCCTCGAAGTGGCAGTGATGGTAAGCCGGCAAAACCCAGGTTTCATAGGGAACACGGGAGGCGAACGGACAAAGGGCAACGAACTGGTCTGTGGAGTCTACGGTACGGACTTGTTGTGATATCTCCTGCTTCACAATGTCGCAGATCAGGCAGCGCTCCTTTAAATCGAAATAGCGCTGAGCGGAGCGGAGCTCGTACCCGATCCGCCGCGGAATGAAAGGCGTGGCGGTGATCTCGGAGTGGGGATGGCTCAAGTCCTGGCCTGCGGACTGCCCCTGGTTTCGGAACACCGTGATATAGCGGAAGCGCCGGTCTTTCTTCAAGTCCGCAATTCGCGAAACATAAGCTTGCAGGACCTGCGCGATTTTCTCAGGCGGCTGCTGCGAAAGCGGAAGCGCATGGTCCGGCGTTTCCACCACGATCTCGTGCGCGCCCAGATTGCGCATCTTGTCGTAAAGTCCTTCGCCGCAGCGCATGGCATCGCCTTCGATGCGGTAGACAGGGTGCAGATGGGGGACGACCCGAACCTGCCAGTTCGGGTGATTGTAAGGAGAACTGTAAATCGACTGTAATCCTGAATCATTCCCGGGGCACAACGGACAGTCGTCCGGCGTTATGCCATTTTCCTCTGGGCCTTCAATAATCACCCAGCTCATCGTGATCGGATCTTTGCGCAGTTCCATTTTTTTCTCCCTCCAAACATCCCCCAATGCTTCCATCGACCCCATACTTTGTCAAGCAGTTCGCGGAGCGATTACCCGCATGAAACTGGCGTGATTGACTTCTCGCAAGCCACCGTCTAGAGTTGGGCCTGGGAAGCGGTATCCTGCGCATGGGTCCGACTGGCTATGGTCTCGTATCCAGGCTTCTCTCGATGCGGGCGACCGGATTATTGAGCTCCGCTGATCCGGCTTAGCCACTCGTGCTGTCAAAAGGGCATGCGATATTTCTTAGGCATAGATGGAGGTGGAACGCGTACCACGGCGTGTGTGGCCGCGGAGAACGGGCGAATCCTCTCACGATTCCATGCGGGTCCGTCGAATCCGGTGAAGGTGGGAGCGCCAGCCGCGATTGAGCGGCTGCTCGAGTCAGCGCGCGGTGCCATGCACGAGGCGGGAGTGCGGCGGGAGAGGCTCGGCGGGTTGTGCGCCGGGGTGGCGGGATCGGACCAACCTGAATGTCACCGTAAATTACTTGCCGCCTTGCGGAAATCCATTCCGGCTGATCACTATCTTCTCACCACCGATGGCGTGATTACTCTGGAGGCAGCTCTCGAGAGCGGTCCCGGAGTGGTGGTTATTTCCGGCACGGGTTCTATCGCCTACGGGCGGGATGCGCAAGGCCGGGTCTCAAGGTGCGGCGGGTGGGGCTCGTTGTTTGATGACCAGGGTTCCGGATACGACCTCGGCCGCCGGGCGATCGGCATGGCTTTGCAGAGCTTCGACGGACGCGCTCCTCGCACCAGCCTGAAAACCGCCATTTGCCACTTCCTCAAGCTGAAGAGCATTACCGAAGTCGCCGGAATGGCGCTTCAGCCTCACGAGGTCGCGGCCCTTTTCCCTCTCATCGAGCGGGCGGCGAAGACTGGGGATGGCATGGCGCGCGGCTTGCTCGAGGGAGCCGGCACCGATCTCGCGAAGCTCGCCTGGACATTGCTGCAACGCATCGGCGGCGCTCGACGCGATTTCCCGGTCGTTTGCGCTGGTGGAGTCTTCAAAGCCAGCCCGCGCGTGAGACGAAGTTTTGGCCGGAGTTTGCGGAATGTCGCTCCGCGCGTCCCGGTGAACTTGCTGCGCCGTGAAGCCGTTCAGGGCGCATTGGCGCTCGCGGGCGGGCGGCGAACCGGCGAGTGACACGTGACGCCTAATCCGTTGATAACCCGAAGGTGGTGTAGCGGGACGGCTTGCCGTCCCCTTGACTGCCAGCCCGAAAATCGATCGGGGTAGAGCAAGCCCTACCCCTACGCTGGTGGGGTCTGGACAAGAGCTGCGAGATTGCGGTACAACACCTGTTGCCGAAAACTGGTAATCCATTTAGAAGCCGTGAATTAATCGTTTGAACCACAAAGGCACCAAGACATAGAGCTTGAAAACAAAATCTTTTCTACGTGTCTTGGTGCCTTTGTGGCGAGATGTGCAATTTATTCACACATCCTCAGTACCGGGCGCCTAGCGCCGCCGTCCCGGCAGCAAATGCCGGTCCCGCCAAGCGGGACCGGCGCTACATTCGAGCTAAAACATGTCATTCATGATGGATGAAATCATGGAACAACCGGAGGCGCTCGGGCGCACGCTTGAAGCGGAACTCAATCACGCGCGTGCCTTCCGGGCGTTCGCGGAAAAGCAGGACTTCCGCCTCATCGTGCTCGTAGCACGGGGAACCTCGGACAACGCCGCGCTCTTTGGCCGTTATCTCCTGGAGGTCACAACCGGCATTCCTGTTTCTCTGTGTGCGCCGTCAGTCCACACGATTTACCACGCCCGGCTTCGTTTGCGCGATACCCTGGTGGTGGGCATTTCCCAATCCGGGGAAGGCTCGGATATTAATATCGTGCTTGAATCGGCGCGGCGCCAAGGCGCTTACACGCTGGGAATAACTAACGAAGCCCGGTCGGGTCTGGCTCGCGCGGTACACGAAGTCTTCCTGGCGCGCGCGGGCAAGCAGCGCTCCGTAGCCGCCACCAAGACGTACACCACCCAACTCTTGCTGCTTTACCTGCTGGCATCGGCTTTAGGGCCTGAGATCACGGTACGCGAGCTGAGCGAAATACCCAAGCGCGCGGCTGCGGCGCTGAAGCTTGCTAGCGAAGTCAAAGAACTCGTGGAGCGGTACCGCTATATGCGTCAGTGCGTTGTGGTGGCGCGAGGGCTGAACTACGCGAATGCCTTTGAGCTGGCTCTGAAGCTGATGGAAACTTGTTACGTGGTGGCGGAACGTTTTTCTTCCGCCGATTTCCTTCATGGGCCCATCGCGATGATCGAGCGGGATTTTCCGGTGCTGGCTTTTATGCCGCCCGGCAGAACATTTAGTGGGCTTCGAAAACTTCTGGAGCGTCTGAAAGGACTCAACGCTGAAACGCTGGTTATCACTTCGGAAGGCGTTCGTCTTCCTGCCGCCACTCGCGCCCTCCGGCTGCCGGTTGATCTGCCGGAAATCTATACGTCGATCCCCTACATTATTCCGGGGCAGATCTTCGCGGCGTGTCTCGCCAGCATCAAAGGCCTGGACGCCGATAAGCCTCGCTCGCTGCAAATGGTTACCAAGACCGTTTAGTCTCAGCACGGGACCGCCTCACTATCGCTCCATCGTGATTTCCTGCAGCTAAACCCTCACGGTTCCCTCAAGGTCCTGGTTCAGCAACATAACGGGTTAGGCTATTTTTCTAATGTTCGGTCCTGTGTTTTCAACAACATAACAGCTTCGTTCGGTAATTTTAATGTTTTCCAGTGGTTCGGATGGCAGAGCAGGGAGGATTTCCTGGTTGGCAAGGGAGTTTGACAGAGGGCTTTCCCGGCACAGTACTAAATGGTAAACGATCGGACGGACGCTTGTCAACAGCAAGAAGTCGAAGTGGCGCCTCAGCCGTCCCGCTCCGAAAATCCCTCACCCGCCTGCGGGCAGGAGTCGCTCCGTCGCTGAAGCTCTGGAGCGTGAGCGACCTTCGGTGGGCGCAGGCCCGACTCGCGCCGGCCGCTCGCCGCCTTCTCCCGCAAGCGGGAGAGGGAATGGTGGTTGGGATCATTTTCATGCTTCGCGGGTGTCGACCGTGACTTAAAATTGGGGGCAGTGGGTCAGTTTGAATTTGTAGCGGCGAGTTTACCTCGCCATGTGGCGGCGTAAAGCTGCCTCTACATCAAACTGACCCACTACCAAATTGGGAGCCGGCATTGACGAAGAGAGACGATGTGCTATACTAACTTTGTTGGAGTGCACGAGCCGCAGGGACCGGTCGCGGAGGTTTTGGAGCAATCCGGTCGCATAGGTCTGAGCTCAACATCGAGACTGAACTCGCCGCTCAAATTCCACCGATCATACCCACCCTTGAGGCGCCGTGGAGGCAGAAACCTGCAAAAGAGAGCTTCTCATCCAGATTCCCTCTGAAGTCGTTCAGAAGGAGTCGGAGAATGTCGCGACCGGCTACGCGCGCAAGGTTCGCGTGCCGGGCTTTCGTCCCGGGCGTGTGCCGCGCGACCTCATCCTGCAGCGGTTTCGTAAAGCGATCCGCGAGGAGGTGGCGGAAAGTCTGCTGCCTAAGTTTTTCCGGGATACCGCTAAAGAACAGAACCTTTCCGTGGTGGGGAATCCGAAATTTGGGGACGTGAAGTTCGAAGATAATCAACCCCTCACCTGCACCGCGACGTTCGAGGTGTATCCGTCCGTTGAGATCGGCCAATACAAGGGCCTCGAAATCAGCCAGGATGAGCCTCGAGTCTCGGACGAAGATGTAGACCAGGCGATCGAGAAGCTGCGCGAGAACGCCGCCACGTTCGAAGTGGTTGAAGAGCGCCCGGCTGAGGACGGAGATCTTCTGAGCGTTACCTATGAAGGCCGTGCGTTGAACCACCCTGGCGCCGTTCTGGTGCAGGTAAAGGAGGGAACGGTGCGGCTTGGCGTGGAAGGCACGCTCCAGCAGTTTACTGAGGGCCTGAGGGGCGCGCGGGCGGGTGATGTGCGAGAATTCGAGGTGGTGTATCCCGGGGATTTCGGCCAAGCTGACGTTGCCGGTAAGACGGTGAAATTTCGGGTGGAGGTTCTCGCCGTGAAACGCAAGGTGCTGCCGCCCCTGGATGACGAGCTTGGCAAAACGCTCGGCAGCGAACCAACGCTCGAAGGCTTGCGGTCCTCGCTCCGCAAGAATCTGCAAGAAATGCGGGAGCGGGAGGCCAGAGCAGAAGCCAAGCGGAAGCTTTTGGATGGTTTGATCGCGTCAGGCAATTTCCCTATACCCGAAGTGCTGGTAGAAGAGCAGATGGACCTTAAGGTGCGCCAGCTCGCAGGCCGGCTCGTGGACCAAGGTGTAGACCCCGGGAAGGCGAACATTGACTGGAACAAAACCCGGAAGGAGCTTCGCTCCGTCGCGGAACGGGATGTGCGGGGAAACTTAATCTTAAGGAAAGTGGCAGAAACTGAAAAGATCGAGATTTCGGATGAGGAAATCGACCAGGCGGTTCGCGAACTCGCCGCCGGCGGAAATGAAAGCCCGGCCGCGCTGAAAACGCGCTTGACACGCAATGGAGGGCTGGCTAGACTGCAATCTAGTCGCCTCAACCAGAAAGCTCTGGACTTCATTTACCACAACGCCACGGTGGTGCGTCAACTGCGCTTGGTATAAGGCGGGGGCACAGTTTGACGTAGAGGCACCTTTACACCGCCACTTAGCGAGGCAAACTCGCCGCTACAGGCGCGAACCGTTACCACGTCCTGGCGTAAGCCTTCGCTCACGGCGGGAGTGCCGGATAAGCATCATGAAAACAAATCGTCCCCAGATGACCTTGGTTCCTATGGTCGTAGAGCAGACCAACCGGGGAGAGCGCGCTTACGATATTTACTCCCGGCTGCTGCGGGATAACATTATATTTATAGGAACTCCGATCGATGACAACGTGGCCAACCTGGTAACCGCCCAATTGCTCTTTCTGGCCGCCGAAGATCCCGAAAAGGACGTGCAGTTGTACATCAATTCCCCGGGAGGGTCAGTGACGGCAGGCATGGCCATTTACGATACCATGCAGTTCGTCAAACCTGATGTGACCACGATCTGTATTGGGCAGGCGGCGAGCGCGGCCGCGCTGTTACTTGCGGCGGGGTCGCCCGGAAAGCGTTTCGCACTTCCTAACTCGCGTGTTCTGATCCACCAGCCCAGCATGGGTGGCCTGTCTGGCCAAGCGACCGACATCGATATTCACGCGCGCGAGATTTTGCGAATGAGGGCCAACCTCAACCAAATCATGGCGAAACATACGGGACAGAGTTTGGAGAAAATCGAGCGGGATGTGGAGCGCGATTTCTGGATGAGTGCCGATCAGGCTCATGAGTACGGAATGATCGATGAAATCATCTATAAACATAAGTGAGCCGGGAGGAGACGCTTGAGGCGCACAGGTTCCGAAGACGTTTTACGCTGCTCGTTCTGTCACAAAAGTCAGGACGTAGTCCGGAAACTCATCTCTTCCCCGGACGACCGCTTTCGGGCTTACATCTGCGACGAATGCGTGGTCGCGTGCAACGCCATTCTGGAAAAGGATGCGGGCGAGAAGGCGCCGGCACCGCAAAACAAGCTTCCTAAGCCGATCGAGGTGAAGGCCTTCCTCGAGCAGTACGTGGTGGGCCAGGAGAACACGAAGAAAAAGCTCTCGGTTGCCGTGTACAATCACTATAAACGGGTTCTGCTGTCGCGCATGCGGAGCGACGTGGAGCTCTCGAAGTCGAACATCCTACTGATCGGCCCGACGGGCACCGGAAAAACGCTCCTCGCGCAAACCCTGGCGAGGCTGCTGGAAGTCCCTTTCGCCCTGGTGGACGCAACGACTCTTACCGAAGCCGGTTACGTTGGCGAAGATGTGGAGAATATCATCCTCAAGCTCCTTCAGAATGCCAACGGAGACGTGCTCACAGCCCAGCAAGGCATCATCTACATCGACGAGATCGACAAGATTGCCAAGAAAGATGAGAATCCCTCGATTACGCGGGATGTATCCGGCGAGGGCGTGCAGCAGGCTTTGTTGAAGATTCTGGAAGGGACCGTGGCGAACGTGCCACCCCAGGGAGGGCGCAAGCACCCACATCAGGAATTCACTGCGGTTGACACGACCAACATTCTGTTCATCTGCGGCGGCGCTTTCGTGGGACTGGAGCGGATTATCGAGCGCCGCATTGGTCAGAAGAGTCTCGGCTTCCGCCCCGCCGCTGAGGCCCCGCTTACGTCTTCGAGCCGAAGAAACATCGCAGCTTTGCAGCAGGTCCAGCCGATGGATCTTATTAGGTACGGGATGATCCCGGAGTTTGTGGGAAGGCTGCCGGTGATCAGCGTGCTGACCGACCTGGACGAAGCGGCCCTGGTAGAGATCCTGACTCGTCCCAAGAACGCGTTGACGCGGCAGTACCAGAGGCTTTTTGAATTCGAGAACGTCAAGCTCCGCTTCAGCGACGATGCGCTGGCCGCCGTGGCACGGCAGGCGCTCGAGCGCAAGCTGGGCGCGCGCGGGCTGCGCATGATCCTCGAAGACCTGATGCTCGATCTGATGTACCATCTGCCCAGCCAGCGCAAGGTTCGCGACTTTCTGATTACCGGAGAGATGGTCCGGAATCGCGAGATCAGTTTTGAATCTCAAATGCTCGAAAAGGCAGGCTAATGAGTTCTTCTATTTTACCTGGACGTGAAAAAGGCGACACCCGGACGCTCCCGATGATGCCGATCCGGGACCTGGTTATCTTTCCTTACATGATGACTCCGTTTGTGGTGGGGCGCGAAAGCTCCATCAGCGCTCTGGAAGAGGCCTTGGCGGGCGACAAGAAAATTTTTCTTGCCACCCAGCACGATGCCTCTGCTGACGATCCCAAACCCAGCGAAATTTATCAGGTGGGCACGATCGCTAATATCGTTCAAAGCCTCAAGCTTCCTGACGGGAATATCAAGGTGCTGGTCGAAGGCGTGGAGCGCGGAAAAATTCAGAAGATGAGCAGCGAAGATGGATATTTCCGCGTCACGGTGAGGACCGCGAGCTACCGCGTGGTATCAACGCCCAGCGTCGAGCAACTCGTTCAGCGGATCATTGCCCTCTTCGAGCAGTATGTCAAGCTCTCTCAAAGTCTTAATTACGAGACGATGATCGCCGCGGTGAAGGTGGATGAGACTGGCAAGTTTACCGACACCGTGGCTGCCAACCTGAATATTTCGATCGAAGAGAAGCAGGAGTTGCTGGAAATTTTCGATCCGGTAGACCGGCTCACTCGCCTCGCCGACCTCCTGGACGTGGAAATCGAAAAGCTCAATGTGGACCGCACCATCCAGGGGCGCGTGAAGCGGCAGATGGAGCGGGCGCAGCGCGAGTATTATTTGAACGAGAAGATCAAGGCGATTCAGAAGGAGCTGGGGCGGAACGAAAAGAGCGAGATCGATGAGCTGAAGAAGAAGATCGAAGGGTCCGGCATGACGCAGGACGCGCACGAAAAAGCGACGGCGGAGTTGAAGCGTCTGGAGATGATGCCCCCCATGTCCGCGGAATCGACGGTTTCGCGGAACTACCTCGACTGGCTGCTTGCCGTCCCCTGGAAGAAGAAATCGCGCGAAGTCCGCGACATCCGCAAAGCTGAAAAAGTGCTTGAAGCCGACCATTATGGGCTCGAGAAAATCAAAGAGCGCATCCTGGAATTTCTGGCGGTCCGCCAACTGGTGAAGACACCCAAGGGTTCCATCCTGTGCTTTGTCGGACCCCCGGGGGTGGGGAAAACCTCGCTCGGGCGCTCGATCGCGCGAGCGACGGGCCGCAAGTTCGTCCGGTTGTCGCTCGGCGGCGTCCGGGATGAAGCCGAAATCCGCGGACACCGGCGCACCTACATCGGCGCTCTGCCCGGCCAGATTCTGCAGATGATGAAGAAAGCAGGCGTCGTGAATCCCGTATTTCTGCTGGATGAAGTCGATAAGATGAGCATGGACTTTCGCGGCGATCCCTCCGCGGCCCTGCTTGAGGTGCTCGACCCCGAGCAGAACAACACCTTTATGGATCACTATCTCGACGTGGAGTACGACCTGTCAAAGGTCTTCTTCATCACGACGGCGAACGTGATTCACACCATCCCCCAGCCGTTGCAGGACCGCATGGAGATTCTCCGCCTGTCCGGGTACACGGAGCTGGAGAAGGTCGAAATTGCCAAGCGCTTTCTCGTTCGCAAGCAGCTTGAGGCCGCCGGGCTCAAACCCTCCAATCTGACGATTGCGGACGATGCGATTGTGGAAATCATTCGCAGCTATACGCGCGAAGCGGGCGTGCGGAATCTGGAGCGGGAGATTGCGAATATATGCCGCAAGGTGGCGCGAAAAGTAGTGCGGGAGGGTAAAGCCCTTCAGGTAACGATTCATAAGGATGATTTGAAAGAGCACCTGGGAGTGATCAAATTCCGTGACACGAAATCGGAAGAAAAGAACGAGGTGGGTCTGGCAACCGGGCTCGCGTGGACGGAGGTGGGCGGCCAGATTCTTCATATCGAAGCCACCACCATGCCGGGAAAGGGCAGGCTGATCCTCACCGGCAAGCTGGGTGACGTGATGCAGGAGTCAGGCCAAGCGGCGATGAGCTATGTCCGCTCCCGCGCCGGCCGCTTTGGCCTGGATCTGGATTTTTACCGTCGTCTCGATATTCATATTCATCTCCCGGAAGGCGCCATCCCGAAAGACGGGCCTTCAGCAGGGATTACGCTGGTCACTGCTGCCGTGAGCGCGCTCGCCAAGGTTCCGGTCCGGCGCGACCTCGCCATGACGGGCGAAATAACCCTCCGCGGTAAAGTTTTGCCGATTGGGGGCGTCAAAGAGAAACTTATGGCCGCCCACCGGGCGGGTTGCGGGGCCGTTATTCTGCCGCGCGACAATGAGAAGGATTTGGCGGATGTGCCGGAATCCATTCAGCAGGAAATGGCAATTCACTTTGTGGATACGATGGACGAGGTGCTCGACCAGGCTTTGGAACGGAAGTTTGAAGTTGCCGCTAATCTGGAAACCGAGACCCCGCTCCCGCCTCCTCCCGGCCTGGAACCTGCATCGCGCGATATGGGCCGCGAACCGTTAGCCAATTAATCTGTAACCTACCAGCCGGGCCGCCGGGGATGGCGGCACTTGGGCAAAGCCAGGAATGACGGGGAGGGATGAGCTCCCATGCGGCCCGCGTGGGCCGCATGGGAGAGCGGACGCGGATGCCCCACTGTTGACTGTGATCCTTGCCGTGCTCCCCGCGCTTTACACATCGATCAGCCCCTTCGCTGGATGAAGACACGGCGAAAGCCAAGCCTCTGCCACATTGAAGTTAACGAACCCTCAGTAGAACTGAAGGCAATCTGTAGATAGCGAGACGATTCGAAAGAGATTTTATGCCAGCAAAAAAACAAGAAGAGCTTCAGGAAGAAAAGATCCAGGACCTGAAGGAAGGCGAAGTCCTTGACATCGCTAAACTGAAGGAAATGAACATCACCACTCTGGTCCAGGTGGCGAAGGAGCTGAGCGTCGTAGGCGCCAGCACCATGCGCAAGCAGGAGCTGATCTTCAAAATCCTCCAGGCGCAGACTGAGAAAAGCGGCCTCATCTTTTCCGAAGGCGTGCTCGAGTGCCTGCCCGACGGATTCGGGTTTCTACGCGCTCCCGACTATAATTATCTGCCCGGACCGGATGACATTTACGTTTCGCCGTCTCAGATCCGCAAATTCGATCTGCGTACCGGAGACACGATTTCCGGCCAGATCCGGCCTCCCAAGGAAGGCGAAAGGTACTTCGCGCTGATCAAGGTAGAGGCGATCAACTTCGAGCCTCCGGACGAATCGCGCAACAAGATTTTCTTCGATAACCTTACGCCTCTCTATCCGATGGAGCGCGTTCGACTAGAGACGACGAAGGAAAACACGTCCGCTCGCGTGCTGGATTTGCTCACACCCATCGGTAAAGGCCAGCGCGGCTTGATTGTGGCGCCTCCGCGGACGGGCAAGACGATGTTGCTGCAAACCATCGCTAACTCCGTCAGCGCCAACCACCCCGAAATCACGCTGATCGTCCTCCTGATTGACGAACGTCCCGAGGAGGTGACGGACATGCAGAGAACCGTCAAAGGCGAAGTGATCAGCTCCACTTTCGACGAGCCTGCGGCCCGGCACGTTCAAGTAGCGGAAATGGTTATCGAAAAGGCCAAGCGGCTGGTCGAGCACAAGCGCGACGTCGTGATTCTTCTGGACTCAATTACGCGCCTGGCGCGCGCCTACAATACGGTCGTGCCTCCTTCCGGCAAAGTGCTCTCCGGCGGCGTCGACTCCAACGCCTTGCAACGTCCCAAGCGCTTTTTCGGCGCGGCCCGGAATGTGGAAGAAGGAGGAAGTCTTACGATTATCGCCACCGCCCTCATTGACACTGGAAGCCGTATGGACGACGTGATCTTCGAAGAATTCAAGGGAACGGGCAATATGGAGATCAATTTGGACCGCAAGCTGGTAGATAAGCGAATATTTCCGGCGATGGATATTAACCGTTCCGGAACCCGCAAGGAAGAGCTTCTGGTTCCGAAAGATGAGTTAAACCGCATCTGGGTTCTGAGGAAAGTACTGAATCCCCTCTCACCCGTCGAGACCATGGAATTGCTTACCGACAAGCTGAATAAAACGGCCAACAATTCACAGTTCCTCGCGTCCATGAGCAACGGAACCCGTTAGAACCCCTCAGTGCCAATACCCACTGAAGTTCCGCCCCTAACCCCGCGCCACGCATCTTCATAATACGCCACAGCTTCCTTGCTCTTCCTTGGAGTTTCTACATTTCGGAAGCGGTAGAACGCGCTTTCGTACGGAGGGGCGATTCGGGTTGCGCCTCGAACTCGCAGGTTGGAGGCCTGAAGGGCCGTTCTATCACAGCCCTGGGCAACGCCCAGGGAATCGGGTCTGCGTCGCGAGGACGAGCCCTGAAAGGGCGGCCCGAAGCGCCCTCAATCCCAGACGTACGGTTGATCGTACTCGACCCCGTAACTAGCAGCATCTGCGATGGTACGCCTTTTCAGGGCTTAAGCTATACAAAAAGTCTCATGCCTCTAACCCAGGCCGGCTGGCCTGGGCTGTGGTAGAGCGCCGCTTCGCGGCTCAAAATGTAGAAGCTCCCGGGAAGGGCCGTGCCCTTCCGAAGCCGCTCTCTGTGCCGCTCCGATGTTCTGCGCTCTCCTTGGTTGCCAAGCTTGAGTGAACTTTCGCGTTCAAGTGTTTAGCCGTCCGTGCCGATGAATCTACATGGAAGGAACAGGTGACCGATTTCAGCAGGCGCTGAAGGTCAGGCTCGGTGCGCAGCCACGCGCGAGGGGCCCAAAATGTCAAAGGAATTTCCGAATAGTTGCGATAGCAACGCGATCTTTAACCGTCAATTAGCCCTCTCACACATGGAGGGTGACGTGGAGCTCCTTGAGGAGCTGGCGCGGATTTTTCTGCGTGAGTTTCCCCGAATGATGCAGAACTTGCGCGAGGCAGTAGGCCGCAAGGACGCCCCTGCGATTGCTGTCGAAGCCCACACGTTGAAAGGCGCGGTGGCAAACTTTGGAAGCGTTGCCGCCGTTGAGGAGGCCTCTATCATTGAGCGCATGGCCCGCGCCGAGGATATGGTTGGCCTGCATGAAGCCTTTGAACGCCTGGAGAGCAAAATCGCGCTTCTGAAGCCCCTTCTCACTCAAGTCGTCAACGAACCCGCTCTCTCTAAAGCCTGAAAGCTCATTGTCACGGAGCCCAGGCCAAGCCATCGTCGTCGCGGCCCACCCGGATGGGCGTTTCAACTTCCCAGTTCTCCAGGTTCAGCACGGCCACTTCACCGCTGCGATCGCAGGAAATGTAGGCGATGTGACGGGCGGGCGGGATCAAGATCTCCTGGGGAGACTCAGGGACTTTGATGGTGCGCTCAACGCGCAAGTTGTGTAAGTCCACCACCGCTATTTCGCTCGGGCCCGGCATGGTCGCGAGCAGCCAGCGTCCGTCGGGTGTCGCCCGCGTTCCGAACGCGACGGCCGGCAGCGTGATCCAGCTTTTCACTTGGTTGGTGGAAGTATCGATGACGGCGATCCGCGGCTGGTTCTGGTCCGCCGTGAAGGCGAAGCGGTCATCGGCGGAAAGGGCGATCCGCTGCACCACTTTGCACACGTGAATCACCGCGATCGGCTTGCGTGCTTCCATGTCGAGAGCGGTCACAGTGCCTGCGCCGACGTTCGCGGTGTAGCCTCGCTTTCCGTCGCGGCTGATGGCGAGCATATGGGATTCGGGCTGTTCGGTTGATATCTGGCCCACCACCTTGCGGGTACGTGGGTTCACCACAAATATGGCGTGTGCGAGTTCAGCAGTTACATAGAGGAGACCGTCCCGCCCATAAACGGGACAATGGGGCCGGACGGGACGCCCCAAATCAATCTCTCCCACCACGCGGCGCGACGCCAGGTTGATTACGTCAATCGTCCTGCCATTCGTACCCGGCATGCCGACACCCGAATTGCCGTAAATGGGCGCATAGGCAAACCGGCCGTCCGGCGACGCCGCCACTTCGTGTCCGGTGATCCCGCTCAGCGTGACCCTCGCCAACTCGCTTCGTGTCGCGAGATCAACGACGCTTAGCGAATGCTCTCCTTTGTTTTCGACAAGCAGCCGAGCCTGGCGGGGTAGCCTCGCAGGCTTCAACGGCGCCATCAGACCGGCGCCCGCCAGGAGAATCATCCAAGATGTAATTGCGGCCATTCGTAACGACTCCTTTCTTTTGTCAGCCAGTCGCAGCGCGCCGCTGGCTGCACTCCGCACATTGGCAGAGGGAGCGAAGATAGGGAAAAGTGTAAAGCCCCGCGGAATGGGCGTCATTCCAAAAAATCTGCACCGCGTAGCGCCCCACCATTTCCGCCCGCTCCGGTCTCAACGCTTTCTTAAACATGGGAATCGCGCCAGGCGCTTTGCTTTCGGCGTCACGTCCTTCCGCCCCGGTACACGTGGCGCACGGGCAGCGGGCGCGGAGATCGGCGTATGCGTAATTGCTGTAGTGGCCATCGGCCCACTCGATAGCCAGCGTTCCGTCGCCCGCATCCAACTTGATTTTCGTGGGTAGCATGGCTTGAGCTTCAAAGGGGCGAACCAACAAAGCCCAGGCGTACGGCCCATAGGCACTAACTTAAGGCTCGCCGTGAGCGACTCCTACGCGTTGAACGAGCTTGTCGCAGTCCTTCTCGCAAGCCCCGAAAGGGGCGGGACGATGAATAGCCGTAGGTGCAACCTACGGAGACCGGGTGACCACCGAGAAACAACCCGGGAGGGGTTGACCGCCCGACCCCGATTGCCTCCGCTCCATCATCGTCATCATGCCCACTGGGGTTAGTCAACCCCTCCGGGGTTGGTTTAATTCTGGGCATCACTGTCCGTAGGTTGCACCTACGGCTATCCACGGTATTGCCCTTCGGACAACTTTGCCCCCCGGAGCCTTAAGTTGGCGCTTATGGGCGTACGGCATGAGTACCGTGCTCTTCGGCTCACTCAATGACGATCGGCGCCGCGGCCGCTTCGCGAACAATCCCGATCTGCTTCACGAGGGCCCGGGCCGCCTCGGCAAACGCCTTCCCCGGCGTGGACGCTTGATCCCGCGCCACCGGCCTGCCCCGGTCGCTTTCGCCGCGAATGTTCACGTCGAGCGGAATCTCACCGAGGAATGGGAAGTGCATCTTTTCTGCCGCAGCGCGGGCGCCGCCGTGCCCAAAGATATCCTCTCTCGCTCCGCAGTGCGGACAGCTATAATAGCTCATATTTTCAACCACGCCAAGAATCGGAACGCTGAGCTTCTGGAACATCGCGATCGCCTTCGAGGCGACGGTCAGCGCCATATCCTGAGGTGTTGAGACAATGACTGCGCCGGTGAGAGGAACGGTCTGGCAAAGACTCAACTGAATGTCACCCGTTCCGGGCGGCATGTCAATGATCAGGTAGTCCAGCGCGCCCCACTCGACGTCTCCGAGAAACTGATGGATGGTTTTGTGCAGCATGGGTCCGCGCCAGATCACTGCTTCATGCTCGGGAAGAAAGTAGGCAATGGAAATCAGCTTGATGCCATGCTCAACCGGCGGCGAGATCTTGCCCTCAACCACTGTTGGTCCGTTGCGGCTGCCCATGAGAATAGGAACGCTCGGTCCATAAACGTCCGTATCCATCAGACCGACCTTGGCGCCGGAGAGCTCCAGGGAGACCGCGAGGTTCACCGCTACGGTCGATTTGCCCACCCCGCCTTTTCCACTCGCCACTGCAACGGTGTTCTTGACGCCGGGAATAAGGTTGGATTGGGCTGTGGTCGTCGAGCCGTGCTGCGCCGTCACGCGCACTTGAACCTCGCCTCCGCCCAAAGCCTCTACCGCCTGCCTTGCCCTTTCCACCGTCGCCCGGCCCGCAGGATGGGACGGGTTGGGCAGCGCGAGGGTTAGCCGGACGGTTTTATCTCCCACTTCGACATCTTTGATCCATCCGAGAGCTACAATATCCCGGTCCTGGCCAGGGGCTTCGATCCCTGCCAAGGCCTTCATCACATCCCGAGGATGAATCCGGTTTGCCATCTCAAAAAAAATCAGAAACCAGAAAGCAGTGTGCGGAATCCTAAGTTCCGGACCCGAAAAGGGCCCGCGCAGGTCGAGAGTCGCTTTCTGCTTTCCGCCTTCTGGTTTCTGACTTCTAGTTTCTAAGTGTACACTAGGACGCTCGCGGAGTCGTGAATGCTATAATGGACTCACGTTTTTTATGGAATCGCGGCTTTGCTCCATGACTGCAGCCGTGTGTTTGAGTGTAGCGGCGATTCTTGTTCCCTCTTGTCTCTGGGCGCGCCAGCACGAAGAAGATCCAGCGGAGCTCGCTGCCAAGATTCAGAGCGAAACCAACCCTATAAAAAAAGCCCGGCTGGAAATTCGGCTCGCCCGCCTGGACCTCCGGGAGGCGTCGAAGGCTTATGGGCGAAACCGATCCCGGAAAGGACAGCGCTTGCTTACGGCATACCTCCACGAAATCACCAGCTCGTGGCAGCTTCTTGAGAGCACCGGCCACAATGCCGCCAAGAAGCCACAGGGATTTATGGAACTGGAAATCACGCTTCGGGAGAACGCTCGCATGCTGAATGACCTCGAAAACCGCGTGTATTATAGGTATCAAGGCTCGATCGAGACGGCGGAGAAGGAAGTCAATGAATTGCATTCCAAGGTAATGCTCGCCTTGTTTCCAGGAGCGGCGCCGCCCGCAGCCGAAACAAAGGCTCCAAAGGCTGCCGGCTCCTTTACCGGCAAAGAGTTGCCTCTATGAAGCGCCTGCTCGCTGGCTGCGCTCTGGTGTTGTTTTGTACCGTCGGCGCGCGTGCTCAACAGCACGCCTCTCTCTCGGAAGCCGAGGTTGACAAATTGCGGGATACTCAGGCGCCTGGTGACCGCATCAAACTCTACCTCGACTTCATGCAGACGCGCCTCACCCGCTTCGATGCTTTGCGCGAGGACTCTCGAAACCCGCAGGCCGCGGCCGGCAACGAGCTGAATCAATTGATGACGCAATACGTTGAGCTCGATGACGAGTTGAAGGACTGGATTCAGTATCAATATAACCGCCAAAACGATATGCGCGCCGGACTGAGAGACCTTCTCGATCGGGGCGCGAGGCAGGTTCAGGAGCTGCACCATTTTCAACAGTCGCCAGGCCCTTACGCTCCCGAATATTCAGAAGCGTTAAAGAATGCGATTGCCGACATCGAAGACACGCTCAACGGCGGCAGCGCGGCGATCGCCGGGCAAGTAAAAACCTTCGGCGAGCTAAAGCAAGAACAGAAAGTGAGCGCGGCCGCCGCCAAACAGGCGGTCAAAGAACAGAAAAAACAGCTTAAGGAAGAAAAAAAGCTGGCCAAGCAGGAGGAAAAGGAACGCAAGCAGGAGGAGAAGCAGCAGGGAAATTCAAACTCGTGTGACGATAATTGAATCCTGAACAGCTCCAATTGCCTTTCGACGCGCCAGAGCACGCCTCGGATATTTTTGCGCGGGCTTTTCGGCGCATTCATCCACGGAAACCGATGCCTGTTTTTCACGTCGAATACCGTGAATGGGCGCAACTGCGCAGCGCCATCCGGGTTCGCGAACACGGAATCGAAGTCAGGATATCGGATATTCTTCTGGGGGTCTCGCCAACCGTCATTGAGGCGCTGGCGGAAATCCTGCTTTCCCGCCTTAACCGGCGGCCTCCGTCGCGCGAGGCGAGGGCGTGCTATCTGGCCTGTGTTCTTTCGCCTGCGATTAAGCAGCGCGCCGAAGAGGCCGGGCGGAGACGCGGATTCAAGTTAATGCTGCCGCCGGCGGGGAAACAGTTCAACCTGGAGGAAATTTTCGCGGATCTGAACGCCCGGCTCTTCAAGTGCCGCTTGCCCCAAGTTAAGTTGGGATGGAGCGTGCAGCGTTCGCGCGCTATTCTTGGCCACCACGATCCGGCGCACGGCGCCATCGCCATCAGCCGGATTCTGGATTCGCCTCGCGTCCCCCGCCTGCTGGTGGAGTTCATTGTGTATCACGAAATGCTTCACGTTCAGTTTCCCGTGGAGCGGAATCACCATCGCCGCGTCGTCCACTCGCGCGAGTTCCATGAAGCTGAAAAGAGGTTTCCGGAATACGAGCGCGCTCGCCGCATGCTGCGTTCGGGACGCTGGGGCAGAAACCGGGAGAGCGCCGATCGGGCGTAGGGGCTCGGGACTTGGCTTTCAGGAGTGGTAGCCACGGCGAGCGCTTTTCCTCGCCGTGGGCTTTTCCTCCCCGCGAACCCACGACGAATTCAAAAGACGCATTCGTCCTGATGGCGCATCTGTTTCCGTAGGTTGCACCTACGGCTATTCACGGCACGGCCCCTTTCGGGGCCGGAACGACAGATACCCAAAAGACGGCGTTCCGGACCCCGTACCCCCGGGCTGTAGCGCCGCCCTTCAGGGCGGCACATGCCGGGCTGAAGCCCGGCGCTACAGCGAATGAACGTGGCGGACGAGTTGGTCCGGCGGCGACATCAGCGCCACGGCACGCCCCGCCTGCGCGAGGCAGCCGTTCGCAATCGCCATGCTCCGGTAATAGTCGTTATACCGGAAGCCCGTTTCGCCGCGCCACATCGGAAAAGCGCTCGAAGCTTCAAGCCAGCGCTCGCATACCGGCGTCACGTCAAGGTACGTATCGGCACGAAAGTCTTTCGCGTCTTCCCAATTCTCCGCAAAGTAAAGCTCGTTGACGTTGTGGGCGGAAAGCTTCCGGACTATGGCCGGTAAGCCGGCGTAAAATATCGCGTCATTCACAATCCGGTAGCAGTTGCGGTGGTCCTTATGCCAGCTTCCGCGCCAGTGAGTGACTACAACCGCCGGCTTGAATTCCCGGATCAGGTCGCAAACGGCGAAGCAGCTTTCGTCTTTGAACGGAACCTCCCCGTCCGGATACGAGAGGAATGCCGTTTGAGCGCCGAGCATTTTCGCGGCACGCTCGGAGGCATCGCGCTGCATGGGGCCGTACTGTTCCGGCGGAATTGTCGCCGATCCCTTTTCTCCGAGGGAAAGGCTCAGAAATACACCACGTCCTCCATTATGGACGTGCTGTGCTACCGGCGCCCCCATCGCAAAGAAGGCATCACCAGGGTGCGCCGCAATCGACATCAGGGTTGATGCAGCCGATTCCCGAGTCGCGCCGGGCACCGGCTCACCCGGCATCTGACGCGCATCGACGGGAGCGCTTCCTGCCGCTGAGAAAGCAGCGGCGCCCAGGCCGAAGTCCTTCAGAAAATGTCTCCGCGTTGACTGTTCCATGTTGTTCCTTGTCGGGCAGCGAGCCGGGTAGCGCAGACTCTCGCATTTCAGAGAGTCTGCGGCTTTTCTCGAGTTCCGGGGATAAAAGCCGCAGACTTCGAACAGCACGAAGTCTGCGCTACCCGCTCGCCGAAAACCGGGTGGCGAATCACTGATCACGAACCACGAACCACTGCTCTTCACAGCCGGTTGATGACGCTTGCCAGATAACCGGCGCCAAAGCCGTTATCGATGTTTACCACCGCGACGTTCGAGGCGCAACTGTTGAGCATGCCGAGCAGGGCGGCAAGGCCGTGGAAGCTTGCCCCATAGCCGACACTCGTAGGTACGGCAATGACCGGAGCGGAAACCAATCCGGCCACGACGCTGGGCAAAGCGCCTTCCATGCCGGCAACGCAAACGATCACGCGCGCGCCGCGAAGGTGGCGGCTCTCACCGATCAGGCGATGAATGCCTGCCACTCCAACGTCATAGAGCGCCTTCACGCGGTTTCCCATGGTTTCTGCTGTCACCAGCGCCTCTTCAGCCACAGGAATATCGGTGGTGCCCGCGGAAATCACCAGCACCGTTCCCTTGCCGTGGATTTTGCGGTCCGGGCGAATGGTGATCGCGGCCGAAAGCTGATGGAATCGAGCCTCCGGCGCGAGTTTGCGAACGCGCTCGAAAATAGCCGCGCTGCCCCGCGTAATCAGGATGTTGTGTCCGCGAGCGAGCATGCTGCGCACCACGCCCTCGACCTGATCCGGTTCTTTGCCGCGCCCCAGTATGACTTCTGGAAAGCCCTGCCGCAGGGTGCGGTGATGGTCCACCTTGGCGTAGCCCAAATCCTCGTAGGGCAAGTCGCGGAGCCTTTCCAACCCTTCCTCCACGCTCAGCGTGCCACGGCGGACTTGCTGCAACACCTTTTTGGTTTGTTCGGCGTTCAACATTCAAGTAATACCTATAAACTAGCCGAGGGTTCCGCTCTTGATATCCCGTAGCGCTGACCTTTAGGTCGGCACCTGCCGGGCTAAACAGGCTGCGGAAAAACTCCTCTGAGAGTCCTAAATGGCGCTCGTCAAGATTTGTAAGTTATTGATTCTCCGTTCGAGCGACCGCCATTTTCAGCCGATTTTGGCTCCGAAAAGCCATTTTCCCGCAACCTGTAAAGCCCGGCGCTACAACACCCGAACAAAATTCGCGGTTCGGGCCGCATAACGGGGCTAATGCTCGATTGCCTAAATTGGCTCTACGAGCGTGGTGTCAGGGTGCGACTTCGGTCGTGCCCTGGAGTTTCTACATTCTGAGCCGCGAAGCGACGCTCTATCATAGCCCAGGCCAGCCGGCCTGGGTTAAAGGCATACTACTTTTTGTACCACTGAAGCGGGGTAGCGCAGACTCTCGCATTTCAGAGAGTCTGCGGCTTTTCTCGAGTTCCGCGCACAAAAGCCACAGACCTGCAACAAACGCAGGTCTGCGCTACCTCTTCTTTGACTGCGCCTTTCCTGAGCCATCATGAGGAAGGCGGAGAATATGTAGGAACTTCTGCCTTGACCACCGTTCCTTTAGAGCCGGATCTAATCTCCAGTTTGCCCCCGAACTGCGC
>JASHOS010000105.1 GCA_030040995.1 Terriglobia bacterium
AGCCTGGAGTTTACCGGCGGTGCTTGTTCGGGTTGTACGTTTGACCTCGCCACGCTGAGTTTGGATACCGGCAGCGACCCTCCTGCGCCTGCGCCCGAACCCTCAAGCCTGGTGCTCTTCGGCACGGGAGCTCTCGGCTTAGGTTTGCTCGTCCGGCCTCGGCGGCGCCCCCACGCCGTCCTCTGAACTTGGGGCGCCGGCAGGTGACGAAGAGGAACCGGTCGGATACGACCAGGCGGCGCAGGCGCAACACGGCCGAATCATGAGTCCATGCCCTGTAAGAAGCCGCAGAGTCTCAAAAACGGAGACTCTGCGCTACCCGGCTGGTTGTGCCTTTTTAGGCACGGACGTTCGGCCCCGCATCACAGTTTCCGGATGTCGATCCGGTATCCTTGCGCCGCCATCTCTTTCGCCAACAAGACGCTGGCATCCTTGACATCATCTCTGAAAGGTATGTAGATGAGTCCCTGAATGTCCGATGGTCGTTCCATGTGCTCCTGTTGTTTAAGCAATATCACAACCTTGTTCCTTCCGAGCTTCGATAGCAGCATTCCCAGTTCTAGAACTACGTTCTGGCGGGCCCGGAAGGACTTTTCATCCGGATGGTTTGCCCGGTTGCCCTCATCGTCCGGCGTCGCAAGCACTACCGCGAATCCCACCTGTGCAGCCGAATTCTCAAGCTTCTCGATAATTGTTTGGCCCTCTGACGGCAGCTGGTCCAGTATTAACGGTTCGATGCCCCAACGTCGGAGCATCGCCTCCAACTGGTCGCGAGCCGTTGCATCATGGCCGTAGACCACAAACACTCCTGACTGTATTGCTCCCGCAGAAGGGGCGGCGTGTGCGACCCAACCACTCGTGCTGGATTTGAGAGTGCCTTCTAAGGTCTTGCGTGTTTTACCCTGACAATTTGAAGTTGCCGTTGTCGAAGACGTTGACTACGCCCCCGTCACGAAATCGGAGTTGTG
Organism: Terriglobia bacterium; assembly: GCA_030040995.1. GTDB lineage: Bacteria > Acidobacteriota > Terriglobia > UBA7540 > UBA7540 > JASHON01. Next base: position 969 of record JASHOS010000105.1, read on the forward strand.
TGCCCGTATCGTTTCCCAGGCGGTCTTCCCTCTCGATCTGGTAGCCAGCCTCAGACAGACGTCTTTTGACTTCATCGAGTGTCATGCGCTCGAACTCCTAACGACAGTAATAGAGACGAATTGCCTGTCCCGGGCATCAGCGGCGGGCCCGGGTTTACCGAACCTTTCACAGTTAGCACCACAGCACAACGCCTCGACTGACGGAATCGTAGTGACTCACAGTCGCGGTTTTACTCCTCCATTTCCAGCGTTATCCCAAGCTGCTCTAGGGCCACGGCGAGTTGCTTATAGACATCGGCGGGCCTCACTACCTCGGGACCGAGGTGGCCCGTTCGGCGGGCGGCCCAGGCGAGGCGCGTGAGCACGGTGGGAATGGCCTCCTCTGGAATGCCTTGGACCCTTGTCCCGCGATAATTGCTCAGGATCGACTGAACCGCTTTCGGCAGCCTTTTCAGGTCCACGGTTCCATCGGCCAGCAGGTAAGGCAGCTTCCAGGTTTGAGGCCTCAAGGCGCTTCCAATGTAACCAAAACAGTGAGCCGGAAGTTTGTACTTGGGATGGAGGAGGGTGCACATACCGTCAGCAGACGCGGCATTAGGACTGTGCTCTAGTGGCTCTTCACATAGGAGACGCATTCCACCGGCGCCGAGCGTGAGTTCCCGATCCCTCCAGATACCCTGCATGCTGAGCCACCAGAGATCCAGTTCAGGCTGAGCGCCGCAAAGAGATACAAAAACTCTGTCCTTGAAGCCACCATTAACCAGGTCCGCCGCGTAAAGCATTCCGCCGTCGCTCACGGCGACTCGCCTCACATTCTGTTCGACGGCATATGATATCGCCTGCGCCAAGGCGCATTCCACCACGCGCCGGTTCCACGAAAGGGCACCGGGACGTTTTGCCTCCACAATCATCCAGCGGATGCCGTGATCTGACAAAACAAAGTCCGCGCGTTGGACCTGAGGGCTGAGATTCGAGACGGGCCAGTCCAGCACCGTGGTGAAGAGATCTTCGAGGATACCTTCAGTGACTTTTTCAGGGAGTGTGTCTGCGAAGAGCGGGTGTGGCTTCAGGCGCTCGGGCGCCTGCCGAGAAACTCCGGCCAAGCCGACTGGATGCGATCAACTGCGTGCCTATAGCACGCGAGCGCTCCAAGGCGTGCTGACTTGCTTGCCTCGTCCTCCACCGTTCCCCTCGCGGGCGCTACTCCGGAAACCAGCATCGGCCGCACGATGTGTCTATGGGGCTAAGTCAATCACGGAGTTATCGCCCGTGTCAATAGCTAATCCTTGGCTGTCGTGGCGAAGTGAGAAGATCCTGTTTCAGCAAAGTAGAAAGTTCCTGTTCGTATCCGGCATGTCGGCCGGATGAAACAATAGGAGATGCTAATGCTGAGCAGGAAAGATCGTGATCGTCTGGAGGTTTTGCATGAGGTTGAACAGAAGCATTTGACCCAGCGAGAAGCGGGGCGGCCATTGGAGCGGAGCGAGCGGATGGGTGAGACAGTTGGGACGATTTTTTTGTACGCTGCGATCGGCAACATGGCAATCTCAATTAATTTACGGCGCGACAAAGGCGCAGCCCGAGATACCGGATTCGCGATTCGGAAGTCACGATTCGGGATTCCGGATTGCGAGCAGTAGGCGGTGCAACTGATCCACAAACTCGCCGTGTACCAGCGAGAAACTGGCTGACAGCCGTGCGGGTTGTGATTGCGCGAAAGAACCGCAGCGTTACAAGGCGAACGCTGCGCTACAACTACTCCTTCCGGAGTTCGACGTGACCGTGCCACGCCGGTGGTTCCCGCTGAAAATCGCTCCATGCCACGCCGCGCATGCGAGCCATGAATGGCGAATAAAAAGCGAATGTGCTATGCTGGGCTTGATGTTATCTCTGCTATGGAGGCGTTATGACGATTAGCGAAGCGTTTCTTCCCCAGTTCGACCAAGAAATGACCGGTACCCGGAAAACTCTTGAACGGGTTCCGGAAGACAAGCTCGAGTGGAGGCCACACGAAAAATCGGCGACCATGGGGCGGCTCGCCGGGCACGTGGCGGAACTTCCCGGGTTCGCCACAATGGCGATTGGAACGGATTCCCTGAACCTTTCCGCGAGGCAGTATACGCCGCTGATTCCGACTTCCCGGAAGCAGCTCTTGGAGGCTTTTGAGAAGAAGATCCAGGAGGCCCGGGCGGCAATCGCGGGCGCAAGCGATGATCACCTGATGAAGCCGTGGTCCCTTGAATATCAAGGGAAAACCTTGTTCACGATGCCGCGCAGCGCCGTGATCCGCACAATGATGCTGAGCCACCTCATCCATCACCGCGCCCAGTTGGGTGTTTATCTGCGCCTCAACAACGTCCCCGTGCCGGCGATCTACGGCCCGTCCGCCGATGAGACGGGAATGTGAACCATTGACGATTGGCGCCGGCTCGCTCCAAAGGGGCGCAAGCGGCCATAGGCGTTAACCTAAGACTCTCAACCTACTGATTGCCGGGGGGCAACAACATAAATAACCGTGCAACCTACGGACAGTTACGCGCAGAATTAGGCCAACCCCGGAGGGGTTGACTATCGACGTCGCCATAATGACGATGAGGGACAGAAGAGAATCGTGCCAACGTCAACCCCTCCGGGGTTGTTCGTCCGTGGTCGCCAGGATTCCGTAGGTTGCACCTACGGCTATCCACGGTGCGGCCCCTTTCGGGGCCGGAACAACAGACACCGAAGGGACTAGCCGGACTACCCGCAAGACCAGGTCAATGCTTATGGGGCGTGTGGCAAGCGGAGCATGGTAGACTTTACGGGAAAAGCAGTCGAGAGTCCTGCTGCAAACTGCTCATGCGCGCGTGAGAACCGCAACGAGGTCGCAAACGATTCGTGCAGATCAGGAAAGTTGGCATCACCTCCAAGCCCCGTAAGCCGGAAGTGAAGGAAGTTGTTCCGCAACTGGTGGAATGGCTCCGGTCGCGGCGCGCCGATTTTCTGCTCGACGAGGAAACGGCCGCGAACCTGGGTTCCAGCGACCCTGGTTTGGCGAGGGCTGAAATCAGCGCGTGGGCCGACTTAATTGTGGTCCTGGGAGGTGACGGCACGCTGCTGGCGACCGCGAGGTCCTTGAACCGTAATGGCGTTCCCGTCCTGGCGGTTAACCTAGGAGGTCTCGGCTTCCTCACCGTGATTCCTCTGGACGAGCTTTACTCGACGCTGGACATGGTGTTTGCAGGGAATTTCTCAACCGAACGCCGCGCGCGGATCGAAGCCGAGGTATTCCGGTCGCATGGGACCGTCGCGAGTTTTCTGGCCCTGAACGACATTGTGCTCAACAAGGGCGCGATTGCCCGGTTGCTGGACTTTGATGTGTGGGTCGACGGAAAGTTTATCACCAGCTATAAGTCCGACGGACTGATCATATCCACGCCAACCGGATCGACCGCATATTCTTTGGCTGCCGGCGGACCCGTGATCGTTCCCACCGTCAGCGCATTCGTCATGACGCCCATCTGCGCGCATACTCTCACCCACCGTCCCATCGTTCTGCCTGATTCTGCCAACATCGAGATTGCCATGAAAAATCATCAGGAATCCGTTTATCTCACAGTCGATGGCCAGGAGGCGGTTGAGCTGCGCAGCGAAGACCATGTAGGCCTTCGAAGATCCAGCCACTTCGTCGAGCTGATTCAGCCGCCTCACAAAAACTATTTTGAGATCCTGCGGCAAAAACTAAAGTGGGGAGAACGCTGGGGCTGATTCAGGGAGAGTTAGAATGGATTATTCACATGATTCAGTTCACTGTTTCAGCAATTGCATAATCAAGATGGCAGCGCGAGGAAGATGGAACGGATCTTTGACCGGCAGGGCTATGACCTCACCGGTCGGCTTGCCCTCTCGCGTCAAACGCTGCCGCCACTCTCCGGTTGCCGGCATGGGGAAATGTGAAAACGACCATGCGTGGACTTTGTCATACCACTCCGCACACCACGCCTCGCCAGTCAGATGATAAGCCAGCAGCAAGGCGTAAAGCGCCTCGGTGTGTGGCCACCAAAGCTTCTTATCCGCATGAGGCAAGAAGGGTGGATTTCCCTCAGCGTCGATTCCCAGGAACAGGCCGCCGTAGTCTTCATCCCAGCCTCGTTCCAGATGCCACCGTATTACCTCAGCGGCCCGCTGGACCAACGCGCGATCCTCCCGGTGCTGTGCCCGGTGCAATACAATCCACATGGATTCGATAGCGTGGCCGGGCATCACAAATGTGCCGGCGTTGGGCGGCAACTCTTCGTAAGCATCCGTAAGGAACTCCAGCAGAACCTGGCGTTCGGGGCGCACAAAGTGGTCCATGATGCGAGCCGCGTAGCCATCGGCCAACGCATCAAGATCGCTGGCCTCAGTGGTTCGAGCAAGCTCTCCCGTTATTTCCGTCATGATCATCGCGGTGCCGTGGTTCTTCCAGCCGGCAGGCAAAGGATACGGCGCTGTCTCGTGGAAGTCCGGCTCTTCGATTCTTTGCCGAATCCGCTCAAAGGTTGCGCGGGCCACCGATAGGATATTCGCATCTCCAACGGCCCGGTAGTACTCACTGAATCCATAAACCACGAAGCAGTCCGCATAGATGCTCGTGGCCCCTTCAATTACTTTTCCCGCGCGGTCAGTGTGGTAAACCCACCGACCCTGATCGTCTCGCCCGTGGGCAAGGAGGAATCGAATAGAATTCTCTGCAACCCTCAGGAACTCCGGACTTCTTTCGATCCGATTGTAGAGCGCTGAAAAGGTCCACACGGATCTTGCTTGCGACCAAATAAATTTATCGCTGGAAGCCGGTGAGCCGTCCTCGTTCATGCAGGACAACACGCCGCCGTCCCTCCAGTCGATTCCATGTGCCAGCCAGAAAGGAACAATGCCATCCAGCAGCAGACTACGGTATTGACGGTAGAGTTTTTCTGAGTCCATATGGACAAGGTTACAAAGTTGCGCGTGAAGAAGGTCAGGCTAAGTTGGCCCAGCCTTCTCACCGGGATTGCTGCTCGCCCTGGAAGGGCGGGTTGAAGCCCCGCGCTTGCTTGAGATGAAGTTTATGGACGCTTCCCGGCCGCCCCCTACCAGCGGGAATCCACTCCAGGCGACAGCATGCCTGCCAGCGCGCGAGCCGTCAGGCTCGTTACCGTGTTGAATGCGTTCGCGCTGGCTCTGGAATAAGGCTTAGCGCCTTCGTTCAGCAAGCCATAGGATTGGCCCTTCTTAGGATTGATGATGAAGGCATCAAAGCGGCGGACCGCCCGCGCAACACGCGAGTCCCGGTCAACATGCTCGTAATACCAGATCAGATAGTTCGCAATTCCGGGACTGCGGGTCCGGTCCCAACTTGTTCGTCCCAGCTTCGACCAGGTGCCGTCGGGAAGTTGTGTCCGCAGGAGGAATTCAATATTCGGCTTGACTGCCTTCTCAATCCAGGCCTGCCAGACGGGATTAGCGCAGTGGAGGTCAAATGACAGGATGCCCTCACCCACATACGCCGCCGTTCCGTAGGTCGAATTTTGCCAAAGGTTGTAGTCGTTTTTGGGGTTGTCTCGTTCGTTCCAGTTCGCACCTTCCTCGGCTAAAATATACGGGATATTGCCGTCACCGCGCATCGTACTCAAAACCCACCTCAAAGCGTGGTAAGCCACTTCCCGATACTTATCCTGTTTCGTGACATGATACATCCAGGTAAAGATTTCGCTCCCCGTGAGGGCCGATGAGAGGGTGTATTGGTCACGGATTGGGGCGCTCATTACGCCATCTTTGACATGCTTCCAGCCGGTGCCCAGCGCCCCATTTTTGAGGATCATTCCATCCTTGTCGATTGAGTTGATGTAACGCTGGACCGCTTGGCGATATTCTCGCTGGCGCCCAGGGTCCACATGATTGTAAAGAGCAATGAAAAGCCCCAGCGCGCTCCCGGTATCGGCTAAATAAACTGTCCCATAACCCGACGCCCAGAAGCCGCCCGGCATCTGTCTCTTCAGCAGGTAATCGCCGTAGGCAATTGCGGTATTAAGATAGCGGCGATTGCCAAAAATTTCGTACCCGTCCACCAAATCCCGCATGTAATAACCGCCAATGTAAATCGTGGGATAGGTGCTCTTGTTCTTGACAATGTAATCGCAGAGATTTTTCAGAAGTTCCCTCGTTTGAGTACAGGCCGGACCGGCACAGAACGGATCACGCTGCGCCACCGACGCCGCAGGCAAAGGCGCGGCAAGCAACAGGGCTGTTAGAACAAGCTCGCAAATTCCGTTTCGTTTTATCATCGGAGGATTGTCCTTCGTTAAGTCAGTGTTGCGGACCACCCCAAAACTCCAATGGCGCCCAGCAGAATTACCAGACCCAGTCCCATCCATGTTTTTTCGGGTCGGTCGGCGGCTTTCCATTCTCCGGCGATTATGCCGCAGACATTCGCAGTCAGTAATCCCGTCACCAAAGTGAGTGGCCAGCCAATGGCGGGACCTAATTTGCCGAGCTTTGGCGCCGCCGCACCATAGACAAAAATATTTCCGCCCCAGAGCAACGCCATGAGAACCGTGAGACCATACAGTGAGGCCGATCTCGGCTGTGAATACCTTGGCCAACTCCGGTTTTGGCGGAACAGGAAACCGCAGAAAACCAGGTTGGCAATCGCGCCGGCGGTCAGCATGAGCAGCCACACCAGGTTTGAGCCGGCAAAAGCACTGTTACCCAGGCCCCGCGCCGAGTCAATGACACCGGCGGCTGAGCTGTAACCGACGTTAAACACCGCCGACAGCACGCCGGAGCCGGTGCAAAGCAATAATCCTATCCAGAAAGGGCGCGCTTTCCCAACCATTTCTCGCGGCGCCTGGTCGTTTTTCCGGCTTTTTTCCTTGAGTCTTCCCGCATAGCCGCAAAAAGTAATGCCGATAATGGCGATGCCGGCGCCGGTCATAATCGCTTCTCCTTGCCTTTGGAAGAGCCGGCCCGGAGCGAGGACCAGAATGGGCAGAAACGTCCCAAGAGAAGAGCTGATTGCCAGGACAAAAGTATTGCCCAGGGAGATTCCAATTGCGCTTACGCCTTGGCCGAACATGATTGCTCCGAAACCCCAGGCGAAGCCACACAGTGAAGCAATGAGGATGTCGCGGGCGGGCGCGTCGCGCAGGCTTTCTAGCGGGTGCGATACGGTCCCAGCCGCTATGACCACGGGCATCAGAATGCACGAGATGAGAATGAAGAGGGCCCAGACGTTTTCCCAAGACCACCGCCCGAGATACCGCATGGGCAGCGTGAACGTCCCGTTCATCAGCCCGGAAACGACGGCCAGCGTGATGCCGAGCGCGAGTGCCGAGGAATTTGGATTCACAGGTTTTTGCCACGCTGCTGAAAAAAGCGTGCGCGCTTGTCACGTGAGCAATATCTGCTGCCTGCCGTGCCTGCAAGCAGGCCCCCTCTCCCCGTCGCCTGGCAGGCAGAGGGAGAGGAGGGTCAGGGCGCGGTGCCGGAGGGGCGCGGACAGCGAGCCAGCTTGGATTCTTCAGCAGACAGTCTGTATGTTCGCGAAGCGAAAGCTTTGCAAGCGGGCGCCGGTCGCTTCGCGAGATCGCCCCGATCAATCGGGGTATCAGCGGTGGGACAGGCCGAGCGAGCTACGAATACACTTGCTGATATACTTTCCGAAACGCTGCCAGCGATAGCTTTGCGGTCTCCATTTCTGTGTGCCCGCGCAGACCCTCTTGCTCGATCAGGTAGTACTCGACGCCCCCGACCGTTTGGGCCGCGGTAAGAATCTTCTTCCACGGGGCCATGCCCTGGCCGATGAGCACGTCGTACCCTTTCTGATGAGACCAGTCCTTAACGTGCATCGCGCGGATGCGTCCGGGATTGCTTCTGATATAAGCCACAGGATCACCGCCCGAAGCAAGACAGTTGCCCATATCGAGTTGGAGAATGACGCTCTTTTCCGTTTCGGAGGCAATGATATCAATGGGCCTTTTGTCGTCCAGCAAGCGCCATTCGTCATCGTCGTTGTGGTAGCCGGCGTGAAAGCCGCGAGCCATCAACGTATGGTTAGCGTGATTCAGCATGTCTGCAACGCGCTTCCACCCATCCAGGGTGGTCACGGTGCCGGGCGAGGCCAAGACGATGTAACGAGTCCCCAGGGTGTGGTTCAACTCCATTGCCTTGCCGATACCCTCCGGCGTAAAGGACTTTGGATCGTTGTGGGTGGAGTAACAGCGAACGCCCAGACGATCCATCTGCCGCCGAACCTTCCGGGCTTCGGCCGGAGTCCAGTCGTAGTAAGATGAGTAGAACTCCACCAGCTTGTAGCCCATTGCAGCAACTTTACTGAGGGTTCCAGGCAGGTCCTTGTCTAAGTCATCGCGAACCGAGTAGAGTTCAAGGCCTACCGGAATGTGCTGGGTGGCTGCGCCCAGCACCAAAGCGCTAAGCGGAGTCGCCGCGGCCAGACCGAGAAATGAACGGCGTGAAACCAGATCGCGATCTTTCATCAGTGTCACCTCGACTGGATGGTTTCCGGGTCATCATGCTCCGGCAGAGCCGGGGGAACGAAAAATTAGTCTACGTCCGAATTTCTTTGGCCTGCTCGTCCCAGACTGCCTCAACCTTATTGAAATAGGAATAGTTTGCCATGTGGCAGGCGATGGCTGTCCAGTTACCAAAGACCGGGCCCTCGTCGCAGGGTTTGCGAGTCCTGACAGCATCGAGGAAATTCTCCATGTGAGCGAGGTCCTCATCATAATCGTTGGGGACGCGATAAGTCCGGACTTGCTCGAGAACGGAGACCGAATCCAGGGGAGGAGCGGGATGATCCTGCTTCCACTTTGCCCAGTATTCCTCTCGCAGTTTCTTGGGCCAGCTCTCGACCGAATATTGTTCCGGCTGGGGCCGAGTATCCTCCGGCGTAAACGTCGCAGATTCCTCGTCCTGGAATTCGAGCGTGCCCTTGGTCCCGAATATCCGGGTGGTCTCCCCCTGAGATTGATTATTCAAATTGCAGCGTATGGAAACGGTCATGCCCGGGAAGGTGTAAAGCGTCCAGAGCAGGTCGGGTTCATCGCGGCCGTCCTTCCAACGATAGAGCCCTCCGGCTGATACAGCTTTCTGAGGCGGTCCTTCAAGTCCCAGGATCGTATAAATTCCCGTGAGAAGGTGAACAAACAAATCACCCGGCAAGCCCGCTCCGTAATCACTATAGCCTCGCCATCGGAAGAACCGCTTGAGATTGAACGGTACCTTGGGCGCGTCGCCAAGGAATTGTTGCCAGTCGATAGTATTTTCATTCGCATCGGGAGGAATGGGATAAACCCAGGCGCCGCTGGAATCATTGCGGTCGATCCAGGCTTCAACCGCAGTCACCTGGCCGAGAGCGCCGCTTTCATAGATTTCCTTGGCCTTGGCGAAGAGCATACTACTGCGTCGCTGGCTACCGACCTGGATCATTCGCCCATATTTTTGCGCGGCACCGATGATTCCGAAGCCCTCGGGAACTTTGTGCGTCATCGGCTTTTCACAATAAACATCCTTGCCCGCCGCGCACGCATCCTCGACGATCTTCGCATGCCAATGGTCCATGGTGGCGACAATGACGAAATCGATATCCTTTCGGTCGAAAATTCGCCTGTAGTCTTTAGTAGTGTCCAGTTTCTTACCCGCATGCTCCTGAGCAGCCGTAAGGCGGCTATCCCAAAGGTCGGAGACTGCCACCATTTCAACTCCGGGGGCACGGAGGGCGGTTGACAAGTCCTCGCAGCCTCGCACTCCCGTCCCTATGGATGCAAAACGGAGTCTGTCCGAGGGCGGTATTGGTTGTGGCGATGCCAACGCCTTTGCCGGCTCCAACAGCACTACCTGGGCCGATGAGCCAATCAGCGTTGCGCCCGCTCCCATCCGCATGAAATCGCGCCGGCTTATAGAATTCTCTGCCATAAGGGCAACACCCTCCTGATGGAAACTGAAAAATACGAACCAGGCATTAAAGCAAAAATATGATGAATCGCAGGAATCCTTTTTAGCGACGGTGGGGACTTTGCAGGCGCGTTGTCCGAGACTTTTCCTGATTCGAGGGGCAACAGGCCGCGGAGCAAACGGTGCGATCCGCGCTATCAATTCCTGAGCTTCACGTCTGACGCCTCTGGCTTCTGAGCCAATTCATATAGGCGGTGTAGAGCGTTGTTGATGCGGCCGACCCGCAGAATGCCTGTGAGCCAGGTTTATTCATCATCCCTTGATATTGGTACACCAGGATCTTCTCCACCCAGGGCGACACCGCCTCCAATTGACGGAGGATACGCGGAAAAGGACCGGGAAGCAAAGGGCTTTCGTATACGGCGCCTTGGAACTGGAAGATTTCGACATCCGCCCAGATTGTCGATCGGTTCGCACGATCGTGCGCCTTTCTCAGGTCCTGGTAGAATTTTGGTGTCTCTTTCGGGGTGCATTTGCGGACGCCAACCTCGTCCTGGTAAGCCACAATGTCAACATCCAAGGATTCCAATTGCTTTACATACTTGTCATCGGGGATGGCTCGCCGTGTCCCATAAGGCGCGATCAGAGTGCGGGCTTTGGGTGTCAACTGGCGCGCCAGCCGCGAACAGGTGTTGGCGTAGCGGATGAATGCAGGAGAAAAATACGGATTGATAAACGCCTCATTCGGCCAATACCAGCCGTAGAAGCTGGGATGGTGGGCATAAAGCCGTGTCAGTTCTTCAATCGCGTTGAGCCGGCGCCTTTCGGCGACAGGGTCAGAAAGAATGTTGGGACTATCCCAGGCGCCGTAGAATCCCGCTCCGATAAAGAACTTAACGCCGTAGTTGTCCGCTGCCTGAAGTACGGCTTCCATCGGATCAGGACAGTGCAATCGCCAAGAGGGGAAAATTTTTGTGGGGAAGAAAGAACGGTAATAGAGAGCAGTGGACATGAGCACCAGGTATTCCATTCCCGTCCCAGAAATCTCCTTGATCTTTTCTTCCCACTGGTTGCAGGTGAAGCACGCACAGGCTGGATTCCAATCGACTCCTTCCACGGTCGCGTGATGTTGGAACTCAAACCAAGTCCCCGATATCGGCTTGATGGCCGCTGAGGCGGGCGCCACTTTGCCGGCTCGCGTGAGTGCTTCCAGCACTGTTCCGCCGGCGCCCATGGTGTAAAAGAAATCGCGTCGATTCATCTGGCTTATTAGAATCGTAGATGCAATCCCAATTGGATAATCCGCGGGTTAAGAGCACCGATGACCTGGCCAAAGGCGGGATCCCCAACACCCGCGTCTACACCGCTCCATTGGGTGTGATTGAAGGCATTAAAAAACTCCCCGTCGAATTCGAGCGTCCGGCTTTCACCGAAGTGCCACTGCTTGCCCACCTCGATGTCCCAATCGTTCTCGCCCGGACCTCGCACCAATGATCGCCCCGCATCGCCGAACGTTCCGAGCGTTGGCACCGCAATGGCGGAAGTGTTGAACCACTCGGCCATGGTTCCGATTCGGCTTACCGTCCCAACGATGTTCGGGAGCTGATAGCCGGGAGTGCCAATACCTGCTATGTCGTTGTCAAGGGTAATCGTCAGTGGCTCACCCGATTCAAAGCTGGTAATCCCAGACACCCGCCAACCACCAAGCGTTTGCCCGAGCCACCCCATGGAGCTTCGGAAGAAAGGCAAGGCATACACGTAATTGAAGACGAGAACGTGGGTACGGTCGAAGGTGGAATCACCGTAAATGGCCGATAATGGCGCGTACGAGTCGAACGGCGTCGTGTCGTCATCCATGCTCTTGGAGTAAGTGTACGAGAGCTGGAAGGATAGGCCGGAAGCCCACTGGCGAAGCACGGACGCTTGCAGGGAATTGTAGAGCGAATCCGCGTTGGTCATGTACGTGTAGATATTTGCGTCTCCCAGGTAGGGAACGTCGGCAGTGTCACTTCGAATGCCCTCAGCGACCTCCACATTGGGATGAGGCTGGTTGATATCAGTATCTTCGATAAGGTTGGTTCCGCGCGTGCCCACGTAATCGGCCTCGAACAGAACTCCCTTGGGAAACTGGCGTTGAACACCCAGCGACCACTTCTGGATAGTCGGAATATTCCATGGGGAGGCTTCATTGTTGACAACCGCGGGGAAGATTTCCGAAACGCCTTTATCCGGATTGCTGACGTTCGTATTAAAGATCGAGGCGCTTTGATCCATAGGATAATTACCATAAGTATTCAAAACCCACTGGCTCCAACGGTCGTGATAGATCCCATAGCCGCCCCGAAAAACGGTTTTGCCGTCCTTCGTCAGGACATAGGCCAAGCCAAACCGTGGCTCGAATGTATCGAGAACACTGTTGGTGGCCTTGCGGCCGTACGGATCGTTCACGCCTGTGACGACTATGCCGTTGCCGAAGTGTTCTGTGCCGGGAACGATTTCTCCGTTGGCCAAGACGGTAGCCGCCTCCGCGGAATTCCAGAGGCCGGGAAGAAAGATTGAGCAATCCCCGGCGGAACATGTCTCGGGAGGAAAGTACTCCCAGCGCAAGCCGGGAGAGACCGTCAGCCGGTTGGTAGCATGGAATTGGTCCTGGACGTATAGAGAGGGGTCCATCCAGTCGAGAGGGGCCTTGATGTGGGTCGAATCCTCCGTGTACTCATAGGCGTCTCCCAGGAGCATATCGGCCAGCGCGTTGCCCGTGTACTGGCCCGTAAACGTGAGGCTGCCATTATTGTTTCCGGGGGAGTTGTCCTGTGTTTTGTTTTCATCGTCGATAGCACCCCCGAATTTGAGGAGGTGGTTCCCTCGAATCAACGTGGAGTTGTCAAGAAGCTCATAGCTCCAGCTATAGATATTCTCCGGCCAAAGGAGGTCTATTCCGGCGTAATCCTGAGACAAGAAAAGATTGGGAATCAGGCTGCAATCGTCGGTATTGCAAGGGAAAACGTGGGGAATATCCAGAGCCGGCACACGGCGGCGCGAGCCAAGCGGACTTGTTGAGATTCCCATGGAATTATGGAAGTAGGCCGTGGTCAGAACATTGACGAAGTTAGGCGAGGGCGTCCAAGTGAGGCTCGCGTTCAGTGAATAGATCGGCTCGCGCTCGGTCGAGGCATCGACATTAGGCATGGGGTTCGAAGAAAACAACCCGAACGGGCTGGTCAAGAGAGTATCGTCATAAATATCGTGCGCGGCGAAAGTGAGCTTGGGGCTGAAGTCGTAATCGAATCGTCCAAGATACTCGTCAAAATTCGTGCCCGTGGGATTCGAGGCTGTGAAGTTGTAAGGTCCCTCCTGAAATCCTGGTGTCGGCTTCGCGTAGTAATTTTCGAGGAGAAGCAGAGAATTGGAATTGAGCGCCGATGCCGGAATCTGGTTGTTTGGAAACGGAGTGCCTGTGACCGGGTTCGTAATCGGCGCCGACCCTGAGAAGTCGCCGCTAAGTTGCGCCGTCGTGGGCACAATGGCGAGTGTTGTTCCCGTCGACTCAATAATTCGCCGGCCCTCGTAGGATAAGAAGAGAAAGGCCTTGTTTTTCTTGATTGGGGAGCCCACGGTACCCCCGAAATCGTTATAACGATCTTCGGGCACGGTCGTGGCAAAGAAGTTCCGGGAGTCCATGGCGTCGTTTTGGAAATACTCAAACAGACTGCCATGAATCTCGTTTGTGCCGGACTTGGTGATTACATTCGTGACTGCCCCTGCATCGCGGCCATACTGTGTGGAGTAGTCGTTGTTCTCCATTGAAATCTCGGAAATGGCATCCTCAGAAACTAAGGTCAGATTATTTCCGTTGTAAGGCTCAATGTTCCGTCCGCCATCCACCAGGAAGTTGTTGGCACTTTCGGAGTTCGTGCCCACGCCGCTGGCCGCGAACGGAACGGAAGTGTTAGACCCAAAACCCGGCGTCTGCGCAATATCAGAATCCACCCCGGGCTCGAGCTCCACGAGTTGGGTAAAACTGCGGTCGACCAGAGGTATGTTCTCGATCTGCGTGTTGAAGACGGTGTTCCCCAGATTGGCTGTGGCCGTATTCACGCGAGTCACCCCTCCGCGGACCGTTACACTCTGTTGAACCGAACCCAGGGGCAGCGACGCATTAACCGTCAGGGATTCGCCGGCGCTCAAAGCAACATGCGTTCGACTAAACCTCCGAAAGCCGTTTTTTTCGAAGGAAACGCTGTAAACCCCGGAAGGAATATCCAACAGGTAGTAATTGCCTGCGCTATCCGTTTTCGTCACGCGCCGCCATCCTGAGGACTCATTGACCAGAGTCACGGTCACGCCAGGAATGGAGGCGCCGCTTGGATCTTTTACCACCCCAAGCATCTCGCCCGCGTTGGCAGCCTGAGGAAGTGCGCTGGCGGGCGCCAGCACAAGCAGCGTCAGCCCGATCACGATCAGCAGACTTGACACCGCTACGATGCGCGGGCAGGCTCCCTTCAATCCCAAATTGAACAGTTTGGCCGTCCCTCCACGCTCGAGATGCGAATGCATGTGTCACCTCCGGTTCGCAGCGTGAGCCAGCCGCGAGAAGGTGGAGCTACTCCCGCTTCTCTCCGTCCGGCTCAACAATCTTCCTTAGTCAGCTACAACTATGCATAGCTAGATTGGTTGTGTCAAGAGCTATACGCAACTTGTCATCGCCTGCCTGTGAGGGACGGTGGGGGAACTCTTTCCCAGACATTGAGTGGGGAAAGTGAGGGATGGTAAGGCATTCGCATGCATCGTACCCAGCGTGTCCTCGCGGATCTTCTCCATGTTCGTGGGAAATGGATACTCTTCTGCCGGTCAGATCGGCTGCTTGCGCCTTTGCGGCCAACATGCGCGAGCCACATTGGACAATGGTATCGCCGCGTTTTGATACGCAAGAAGCAGAGAGCCCAATACAGGAGGGTAGAGCGGAGGGCGAATCGTGGCTGCGGGGGAGAGCGCCCGGACAGATTCTGAGAAACTCGACAATACAAAGCCGCTCTCAAAGACTCCACCCGTGTATGACACAATCCACGAGTGGACTGGCGCTCCTTGCTCGAACGATACCTCGACCCGCCCGTGGAGGAGAGAAAGAACTTTTATTGCTAAGGCCGCCAGTTCTGTGCCGGCGCGCTTCAGCAGCCTTTCTGCCAAAGGATCTCCTTTTAAAGCCGCTTCGTGAACCCAGCGCGCCGAGCCGGCTAATTCTTCACGGGACCATTGACCTGAGTAATACTTTGCCATGAGCTCATAAGCATCCGAAGCGCCGAGCCGTTTGCAGAAGGACTGAGTGAGATAAGTTTTTTCTCCTGTTCCTTCAAGTTCCGCGGCGACGGCGCGAACCGCCTCGCGCCCGATCCAGAAAGCGCTTCCTTCATCTCCAAAGACATGACCCCAGCCGCCCACGCGGCACTCCTTCCCACTCCCGTCTGTCCCTCTTGCCACCGAACCTGTCCCCGCAATCACAATCACGCCGCGGGCACCAGCCGTAGCGGCCATGAGCGCGGCTGCGGAGTCGTGGACCACTGTCAGGCAGGGCGTACGGATCACCGACGCGAGCACGCGCCGCTTGATCTCGGTTTCCCCGGTCATTCCGAACGCTGCGGCGATGAACTCCTGGCGGTCGAGTGGGGCAAGGTGAGCCGTGTTCAGGGCTCCATTCACCGTCGCACGGATCACCTGCTCGAGCCGTTCCGGACCTCCTGGCTCCTCCGTGTGGTCGCTAGGGCCTCCAGTTGCCTCGGCGAGAAGGCTTCCTTGCTCGTTGGCCAGGACAACCTGAGTGGAGGTCTGGCCCCCATCCACCGCGAGTAGAACACCCATATCGCTTATTTCTCCGAAGTACGCGCTTTTTGCAGGGCCCACGGCGTTGCTTCGACAAATCTCCGGGTCAACCACTCCGCGTTGGTGATCGCCGTCCCCACGACCACGGCGTGAGCGCCAAGTTCGAAAGCCTTTCTCACCTGATCCGGCGTGTGGATTCGCCCTTCCAGCACGACCGGAAGCCGGGCCTTCAAGACCAGATTCCTGAGTAATTCAAAAGCAGGACCGTGAGAATTGTGGCTTTCCTCGGTGTAGCCGTGAAGCGTGGTTGCTATAATATCCGCGCCGAACTCCTCAGCAGCCAGCCCCTCTTCAAGGGTTGAAACGTCCGCCATGACCACCGCTTGGTTCTCCCGCTTCGCAGCCTTGATGATCTCATACAAGGGCCGCTTGTCGGGGCGAGGCCGGCCGGTACAATCCAAGGCAACGATCCCAGCTCCAGCGCCAGAAACGCGGCGAACCGATTCCAACGTGGGAGTGATATAAACAGGAAATCCCGGGAATTGCCGTTTTTCAATCCCAATAATCGGGAGTCCTATCGCCGCCCGAACTGCCCGGATATTCCTTTTACCTTCGATTCTGACACCCACAGCTCCTTGGCGCTCAGCGACCTGCGCGAAAGCAGCAATCACTTGAGGATGGTCGAGGGGCGAATCGGCTGGAGCCTGGCACGATACAATCAGGCCCCCCTCGAGCTTCCCGATTCCGTCACTCTTGTGGTCCGTACCCATAATTTGTTTCTCCTGTTGGGGAAAGCCAGCAAGCGGGGTCTTCTCCCTCTCCGCGCCGAGCCCCTTCGAGCCATTGACAATCACAGTTTAGTCAAGTTATGTTGGGGACGCAAACTAGATGGCTATACAGGTATTGAGGTTGATATAGGTGGAAAAGGCGACCGAATATCCCTTACCTTCCTTCACCTTAGACCGAGCCAGCTACGTTCCCTATTACCGTCAAGTTGCGGATCGGGTGCGGGAGCTCATTCAGTCTCGTAAGGTGGGCGCGGGAGAAACCTTCTGGTCTGAAGGCGAGATGGCGCGCCAGCTGGGCATCAGCAAGATGACGATCCGGCACGCGCTCGAAAGCTTGCGGCAAGAGGGGCTGCTGGTGGTGGAGAAAGGGAAGAGGCCTCGGGTGGGGCGCGGGCGGATTCAGAAGGATTTTCAGCAGCTTCGCGGGTTTTCCGAAGAGATGGCCCGGCGGGGAATGAAGGCTTCATCCAAGTTACTTTCAATTCGGTCCCTCAAGGCCGACGCGGAGGCTCGAAGCGCCCTGGGCCTGGAAGAGAGCGGCTTCATCTTTCGAATCCAGCGATTGCGGCTTGCTGACGGAAAAGTTGTGGGTCTCGAAACCGCCATCATTCCGGCTCACTTATTTCCGGATCTGGATCAGCAGGATCTCGCCCATCAATCCCTCTACCACCTTCTCGAAAAACGCTACGGGGTCAAATTGGAGCGGTCCCGGGAAGAACTGGAAGCGGTGGCGGCGGGGAATGCCGAGGCAAGGCTCTTGCGCGTGAAGCCCGGTTTCCCCCTCTTCTCGATGCGAAGGACCGTTTATAGCTCCGACGACGTAGCCGTAGAGTTCGCTCATTCGCTCTTTCGGGGAGACCGGTACTCCGCTACCGTTATTTCCCGTCGGACGCGCTAGGCCGTATGATGCCCGCGAGGAGACGGCCCTGCACCGCATTGGAAGGCTATCATCTCTTGTGGGGAGAACGATGGGGCTAATTGAACGGGTGCGGCGGGTGGGAGGCGTGGCGCTGCACCGAATTGAATCCGACGCGAGCGGGCCGGGACGAGCCGGAATCGCTGCTGCGGTGGATGGCGCGCCGCCCCAAGCGCGAGAAATACCCCTCACCCGTTGCCCCTCTTCCCTCTCCCCGGGGAGAGGGAAGAGGGGGAGGGGAGTTGAGGTGAGGGGCTTTGTCCAAACTTTGGAGGCGAGGCCGAGGCCATTCGCGAGAGCACCCATACCGGACGGCCGCTCGACATACCGGAATTCATCCAAAGGCTGGAACGCGACTCCGGCCGCCCCCTCGTCGCTCAGAAAGGCGGTCGCCCGCACAAAGCTGCCACCGACTCACAGCAATCAACTCTCAATTTTCAGTGGAAACGTCCCGTCTGTCCCCGGTTTTCACGCCTCTCCAATGGCCGTGCGGCGCTTGCGATCAAGTTGAGCAACGACGCCGGACGCAATGTATAGCTCGCCGCTTTCCATGGGGCACCGGTTTTAATTCTCGAGCGCACAGGCAAGATTGCGAAGACGCACAGGGGCATCCATAGCGAGTTTACGCGGCTGGCGAAGGACGACCCGAACGTCGACAAGAGCTTTCCTGCCCAAGCCTACAACCTCAAGACCGTTGCCGACTACGAAACTGGGCCCGGCTCTACCGTGCCGCCCGAAGGCGCCGCTGGAAGCTCCATCAACTGCATTGCGACCTGTCTTGCATCGAATGTTTCATAATCAATCGTGGGTGCAAGACGTGCTGGCGCAGCGCTCTGAATATCTGGAAACGTCGCGCATGCCAAAGAGCGGCATGTATGCGCCAGCCGCGGATCAGGCCGACGGTCGGAAAACAGTGACCAGGACTCCTGCTTTGATGCCAGGATGTGTGTGTGATAGCATCCGATTGGGCTTGGCGCTATGCGCATATTTATCGGATACGGATACAATGACCGGGATAGGTGGATTGAAACGTACATCTTTCCGCTGGTGGAAGCATTAGGTTGCAAGGTGGTCCACGGCAAGGTAGCCTACGGAGGCGCTTTGCCGCCTGAAGTGGTCGACTTGATTCGTGGCTCGGACTCTATGATTGGCTTTACTACTCGCCGCGATGCTACCGGACCAAACCAGTTCACCACGCATCCTTGGGTTGTGCAGGAGTTGGTCACCGCCTATACCCAGTCGCCCTCCATCCCGTTTGTGGAGGTGCGTGAGGAGGGTGTGATCTCTCCGGGCGGCATGCTTGATGTAGTGGACGCGCAGCGCATTGACTATCGTGAGAGTGACCGGGCGGCGTGTCTCTTGCAGACAGCGCAAGCCCTGCGGCGGCTGATCGACAAGCTAAGTGTTATCACGGTTCGCTTAGGACCTTCTTCCGTAGTCGACCAGATCAGTGGCTCCCTGGAGGATCCGGGGTTCAGCTCTGTTTGTCAGGTCTTGCGCGGTATCACACTCCTTGCGCCACAGCCTGTCCCAGTGTTTCCCATCAAGGGAGGTCTTTTCACGAAGCTACGTGGGATTGCCGAAGGCGACTTCGTCCGGATTACTGTCTCGGCCCGGGGCCACATCTGGAAATCAGACTTTGAAACTCTTGATTTTGTTGATGTACAGTTGAAGTAGGGAGGATAACATGGCCCTATCGATCAAGCAGGACGCCCAGTATCTCGGTAACGCGCGTTGGAAATGGTGGGTGTGGCTTGAGGGAACCCCCGCAGAACTAGATGACATCCGTCGGGTCGTTTATGTTCTCCACCCTACGTTCCACGACCCGGTACGCGAAGTGGAGGACCGCAACAGCAAGTTTCGCCTGGAAACTTCGGGTTGGGGCACTTTCACCATCCACGCCAAGGTGGTCCACCAAGATGGACACGAAACGCCGCTAGAACACGATCTAGTATTGGTCTATCCTGACGGAACTCCAACCTTCGCGTGAGAAACCCACCGGGGCAGCTACCAGCGCGGCCCTGCGCGTTTCAGAGCCGTGGTTTGGCCGACTGGCGCAGACATTGTTTTGTGACGTCCGCGACCTCCAGGGGCCCCTCACGTCATAGCAGCCGATCCATCTTCGGCATTGAACCGTCGCCGAGGTTATACAACCGAGAGCTTGGCCATGGCCGTAGGTCAGGCGAGGAAACCCAGCGTCGCTGGACCGGATTCCCCTGCATGTCATTCAGCTTTTCCAGTTGCTTCTTGTCCGTCCGGCTAGTCAACGGATCTTGAAAAGGTTGCCGAGTCTTCGTACCGCTCCAGCAGCTCGCCAACTCGGCGGCCCAGCACAGCCCGCATCAGGATGTTGGCGTCCAGCACCAGCCCTCTTCGCGGGTTCATTTCCGCCTGCCGGCTCGCCAGCGCTTAAAATCGGCGATGATCTCATCTTCGGTGATACCTTTGGCTGCCAGCACCTCCTGGAGTCGGGCTGCTGCCTGCCTCAGTGCGGACCGCTCCGCTTCGGAACGTGCTCGCCGGGCCGGAAGATAGTAGCCGACGGTATCGCCGTGCCGCGTAATGGCAAGAGGCCGATCGCTTTCTAATAAGTAGCTTGCAAGCTTCTCGCGAAACTCGCGAATACCGACTTTCAGTGTCTCCATGTTGCGTTCACCTGTGTACACATCCTAACCGACTCCGAAATCCCTGTCAATGACCGACGGAGTGATGACCTCGAGCGACAGCCGAGATGAGCCTCGCTATGTAGTTTTCTCACATATTTCTTGCTTTGGGTTTTCACCGAATTGAATCCCGCACGAGCGGGAATCGTCGCTGCGGCGGATTCCTATCCATCGTCCAGCGCCGCTGTTCATTGCGGAACGGCGCCGCCAGACGTATCGCTGGATACATGACTTTGGAAGCGGGTAGCGCAGAGGTACGCGCTTTTTGCGTTCCTCTGCGGCTCTTGGTGGGGAACGCGAATTCTGGATCGTCGCGTTAATTCCGGGGCTATAATCACGCGCATGTCGCGGCTTCGGCGCTTGGTGCTGTCCGATCGTTGGTTCTTCATCACCTGCCGAGTCTTGCCACCGCGACGGCATCTTGCGGATTCAGAA
>JASHOS010000106.1 GCA_030040995.1 Terriglobia bacterium
GTTCTCCGATAACGATCCAAGGCATTGAGGTGAATCACAGGCTCGTCGATCTCCACCCCAGGACTGGAGATAAGAGCGCCCAGCGCTGAAGCAATATCCTCACGCGCATGCTCGTAGAAAGACTCGAGCACAAACACACACTCAGCCAGCACGGCCGGCAGCAGCACAATCACGACGTCGCCGCGGTCACAGGCCTCGAACAGTTTTTCGGCGGCCTTGGCATATCTTTCATGATCCTGTACGAGATAGCGGACGACCAGGTTGGTGTCTACCAACCTTCGCTTGCTCACGGGATGTCCTTGCGAGCGGCCGATGCCGCGGCCTCGCGGATTTGAGCGAATGACATGCTTTTACCCTTCTTGCTTGCGAGCACGCCCTTGAGCGAGCGCGCGCCTGGGTGCACGCGAATGGTCACGTGGTTCTGTTGCACTACATACTCCAACCGGTCGCCCGGCTTGATGCGCAATGCTTTGCGAATCTCGCCCGGAATGGTCGTCTGTCCCTTGCTCGTCACCTTGGAATGCAGCATTAAGTCACCCTTACTTACCATTGGTTCCTTGCTTATTCATTATCCCTTACCTGCGGTTGACCGGCAAGCACCCATCACGAAACCTCGTCTCTGCTGAGTGTGCTACTTCGTAAGGGCACCGTTTCCGGTACGAGTGACCGGCACCCGTTCATATCAAAGACTCATTCTTGCCGAAGCGCGGTCATTGGATCGACGTTCGTGGCGCGGCGCGCCGGAATGTAACAGGCCAGCAGTGTCACAGCCGCAATCAGTACAGACACGGCAGCGTAGGTGAGCGGGTCGTGCGTGCTGACACCGTAAAGGAAGCTCGAAAGAAGTCGTGTTAGAGCGAGTGCGGCCGCCATTCCGATGCCTACGCCGGTCAAGGCAAGAATGATCCCTTCCCCCACCACCAGGCGGAGAATATCGCCACGCTGCGCGCCGAGCGCCATGCGGATTCCGAGTTCGTGTATGCGCTGGCTTACTGAATAAGAGATAACGCCGTAAATCCCGACCACCGCAAGCACCAGCGCCAAGCCGGCAAAGATTTCAAACAACAGGGTGGGAAATCGCCGGCCGGCGAGGGACGCTGAGATCACTTGTTCCATCGTCTGGACGTCATAGACGGGCTGATCGCGTCCGGGGCCCATTACGGCGCGGCGAATCGGTGAGAGCATGGCCAGCGCACTCGAGCGTGTGCGCGCGACAAGATAAATTCCCGTCAAGCCCTCGCTGATATACGTATCGGGAATCTGGCTCATGGGAAAATAAAGGTCGTTGCTGAGGCGATTACGGACGCCGGACGCCAGGCTCCAGAATTTCACATGGCCTACAACACCAACGACGCGAACCGCGCCAAGGACCGGCAGATTCAGCCGCTTGCCAATTGGGTCTTGCCCTGGAAAAGCATGGTGCGCGAGTACCGTGTCAATCACTACCACGCGGGGCGATCGGAGCGTGTCTTCATGCTTGAAAAGCCTTCCTCGCAGCAGAGGAATTTGCATCGCCCGGAAATAGCCGGAGCTTTGACTGATGGCAAAGAACATCGCCTGGAGCGTCTGGTGGACTGGAGGAGCTGAACTGTTACCCGTCCAGAAGGGAATCTCGTTATCGTTACTGCCCAACGGAACAAGGCTTGTGAACGTGGCAGCCTGGATGCCAGGAATGTGGCTCACCCGATCGAGGATGTTGTTGAAGGCGAGCCGGATTTGGCGGGGATGGTTTACGACGGCGGGTGAGAGAGCAACTCGCATGGTTACGACGTGATGCGGATCGAAGCCCGGATTCACGGCCCACAACCGGCGCAGCATTTGAACCATCAATCCGGCCGCCACCAGCAGCACCAGCGTGAGCGCGATCTCGGACACCACCAAAACACTTTGCGCGCGATGATGCTCGCCCGTTGCCGTCCGTCCTCCCTCCTTTAATGACACCTGTAGGTCCACCTGCGAGCTTTGCAAAGCCGGCGCCAGTCCAAAAAAAAGGCCCACGACAACCGCAACTCCGAAGGTAAAGAGAAGCACAGGAGCATCCAGCCTGATATTGTGGCTGCGCGGCAAGCTGCCCGGCACGGCGGCGAGTATCGGGCGGATTCCCCATTTTGCCAGCAGGAGTCCCAAGCCGCCGCCACCGAGAGCCAGCAACACACTTTCCGTGAGTAACTGCCGGATGACACGCATTCGGCCCGCTCCCAGCGCTGATCGGACGGCGAATTCTCTTTTCCGGGATTCCGATCGCGCGAGCAACAGGCTGGCCACATTGGCGCATGCGATGAGCAGGACGAAACCAGCCGCTCCCAGCAAGAGAAACAGAGTGTGGCCAACGTCGCCGAGTCTGTCTTGCTTCAGCGGCACGATCTTCGCGCCCACGCCCTTATCCGCTTCGGGATAGGCTCCGGCGAGGTGCTTGGCGACGGTGCTCATGTCAGCTCGCGCCTGGGCGAGTGTGACGCCGGACTTGAGCCGCGCAATAACATTGATGCCTGGACTCGACCTCCTGTCTTTAAGTTCAATTACATCGCGCTGGCCATGGGGAGATACACATCCGCTCCGCCGCGGAAGCGGAAGCGCGCCGGGAGCACGCCCACGACCGTGAAGCTCTCTCCGGTCAACATCACACTCTTCCCCAGCGCGCTCGGCCGGCCGTTGAACAAATTCCTCCAGGCATGGAAGCTAAGAACCACCGAATGCGCGCCTCCGGCCTGATCTTCCTGGGGAACAAACGCCCGGCCGAGAATAGGCCGGACGCCGAGCAAGGAGAAGAAATTGGCGGAAACATCCTGCGCTTCGAGGTATTCGGGTCCGCCCGGACCTGTGTAGCCAATATCCTCCCAATTCTGGGCCGCCATTTGCTGAAAGGAATGGCTGTCGCGTTGCCAGTCGAGGAAGTTTAGATAAGAGACTGAGGACTGGTTGAACGCGTTGGTGCTCTCGTAGATCACCACGAGGCGGTTAGGCTCGTGGTAGGGGAGCGGGCTAAGCAGAACTCCATAAACTACACTGAAAATCGCGGTATTCGCGCCGATGCCGAGCGCCAGCGTGACGACGGCGACGGCCGTGAAGCCGGGATTGTGCCGCAATTGGCGCACGCCGTAGCGCAGGTCCTGCCAGAGAGTATCGAGCCAAAGCCACCTGTGCGATTCGTAATAGCGCTCTTCGACTTTGGTAATATTTCCCAGATTCCGGCGCGCCATCGCTGATGCCTCCTCTTCGCTCAGGCCCTCTTCGCGGAGCTGGTCCGTCTCGAGCGCCAGATGAGCACGAAGTTCTTCGGAAAAGTCGCTTTGGGACCGCCTGCGGCGCCAAAACATAGCGCTATCCGTGATGCTTCTCGTCGGTGTCTCTATGGGTAAACATCCTACCAGAGTATCGCTCCGTTTAGGTCATGTGTCAACCTGTAAGCCACAGCCACCCAAGGCTCCGTCAAAGTTAGGGTTTATTACGGTACGGAGGGCGTTTTTGTAGCGCAGGGCCTGCGGCCTATGATTGCACGAAAATGCCGCAGCGTTACAAGGCGAACGCTGCGCTACAAGCACCCCCTATCCGGAGCTTGACGTGGCCCCTGGGCACACGCTCCCTCTTGCAATCTGGGAGCGTTGGCACGGTGCAATCCTTTGTTCTCAATCACTTGTTGGGTTCCCTCGGGTTTTCGGGCAGGTTCTATCTTGCTCATTCCGAAGCCGATATCCGTTAATAGAGGCAAGGCTCAGGTTCGGTCTCAGGTTCGTACGTCGTTGTAAATTTCTAATGTGACGTGTTTTCAACTACCTGTCAGGTTCGGTCGTCAAAAATAAACAATCTTTTAGCACGCTTAATTGCCTCCGCCACGAAGACTTTAGTTTTGCGCGCGTAGCGCCGGTCCCGCTCGGCGGGACCGGCATCTGGCCAAATGCCGACCTGAAGGTCGGCGCTACAAATTCCTTCCATAGGCCAATTAGCTTAGCAGGTTCAATTGAGACGGTTGGGGCGAATGGGACGAGCGAGGCAATTTTTTTCAGAGCGAGCGGGGCAAGCAGTCAGCTATCAGCGGTCATTCCCGCGAGCGTTTAATCGCGGCCTAATTGAAGCGAGGCGTGACGCAGACATAAAAGGGAAAGCCCTGCCGCTGGTGAGATGGCAAAGACGCCTGTACACGCCGCCGACTGACGAGCCTTCACCTTGCCCTTCAAGGGCCAGGGTCATACCCGGGTGTTAAAAAATGGAACGCGTTAGGGTGATTCGGGGTCTATAGTTCTGAACAGGCTGGGTGTATCACGCAGGGGCGGCTGCCCGAGACATGCCCATTTGCTTTCTCAGGAAACTCACCGCGTTAGCGCAGGGTCCATACTTTGACCCTGCGGCCTTTGGCTGGGTAACCCGGAAAAAACGGCAGCGGCATAAAGCAAACGCCGCGCTAGAGCCGCGGTGCCGGAACCTTTCCATTTCTCTCTGGTGCTTGGCTGGCGCCGATGCCCTGTTGAATGCGGCGCAATTCCG
>JASHOS010000107.1 GCA_030040995.1 Terriglobia bacterium
AGGTCGCGCACGCTGCAGCTTCCGCGCAATCCCAGTTGATTCCAAGTGACTCTGATCTCTTCGGCCTGCTGGTTTTCCAGGTTGAAGAGGGCGACATATTTCTCGCTGGCTCGCGCGGCGCTCGCAACCCACGCGATCTGTTGCCCGCGTGCAAATAGCAGACGATTTCCGGTGCTGTGCTGGTCTACGGCCAGTACTTCCGGGTTTGTAAACAGCGAGAGCGTGAAAGCATCGAGACTGGGAAGGTCTGAGCCGATCATGAGCGGGGAGCGGAAAATGCTCCACAGGGTCATCATGGTGTGCTGCTCGTCGTGAGTGAGGCGGGTCGAGCGCGGTTGATCTTGAAATCCCCGCAGGCGGAGGCGCCCCAGGGGAAGCATATCCGCGTCAGGCCAATGGTTCGGGCCAGCGTAGGGCGCCCAAAGCCGGCAATAACCAAACTGGTTCTTGAGCTCCTGCCAGTTGTCCCACATATCGTTAGAAATTCGCCACATCTGCGAGTAACGCCCGGCATCCGAGCTTTTGCAATACGGCGTCGGGCCAGGCGAGAGGCTCAGAACCATCGGTCTGCCCGTGTGGTTCATCGCCATGCGCAGGGCCTCAATTTCAGGGGCGTGATAAACCTCGCCATAGGGATCTTCGGCCGAGCTCATATCGTCTGCCTTGATGAAATCCACACCCCACTGGGCATAGAGCGTGGCGAGCGAATTGTAATAGGCTTGGCCGGCAGCTTTCGAAACGTCAACTCCGTACATCGCCCGGGACCACGAGCAGTCGTTGAGCACGTTTGCCACGTCCGGCGCGTGCGCTGTGGTTCCCAAAATGGGCAGATTCTCCGTCACCGCGGCGCGCGGAATTCCGCGCATGATGTGAATGCCAAACTTCAATCCGAGGCGATGAACGTAATCGGCCAGTGGTTTGAATCCGTGGCCATGGGCTGCCGAAGGAAAGCGATTTAGCGCCGGCAACAGCCGCCCGTAGCGGTCCATGGCGGGTGTTCCCTTCACATCTCCGCTTGGATAATACCAGTAGTAATCCACCACGACATACTTCCACCCGTAGCGGGCGAGATGTGCAGCCAAATAACGGGCGTTGGCCTTCACCTCCTCTTCCGTTACATCTCCGCCGTAGCAGTCGTAACTATTCCATCCCAGGGGAGGGGTGGGAGCGAGCAGAGACGATCGCTGGCGCTGGCCGTCCTGGCCGGGCGAAAGGCCGTGGGTTGTTGCAGTCATCAGGGATCCAGCGCCCACTAACAGTGCAAACACCATTGCGTATGCCGCGACGTTTTTCATATGCGTCTCTCCGAAGATGGCTTGGAGGCCCGAAGGGCCGCTCTATCATAGCCCTGGGTAGCGCCAGGGAATCGAGTCTGCCTTGCGAAGAAGAGCCCTGAAAGGGCGACCTAAAGTGCTCTCAATCCCACGCATACCATTGTTTGTACTCGACCTCGTAAATAGGAGCATCTGGCATGGTACGCCCTTTCAGGGCTAGGTTGCAGAAAAAGTATTACGCCTTTAACCCAGGCCGGCTGGCCCGGGCTGTGATAGAGCGCCGCTTCGCGGCTCAGAAACTCGAGGGTCCCGATTCGGCGGTACTGCCGGTAGTGGGTCAGTTTGGACTTGTAGCGGCGAGTTTACCTCGCCAGATGGCGGCATAAAGCCGCCTCTACATCAAACTGACCCACTACCGTACTGCCGCTGGCTTTGCGGAATTAAAGGCGCCGTGTTAATCTGTTAGAGCTAAATATACAAATTGTGAGTGAGGAAAACGGGCGGATGCCGCTGAGCGTAGAGAAAAAAACAAGTCTCATTGAAGGCTTTCGAATCCATCCTAAGGACACAGGCTCTCCGGAAGTACAAATTGCGCTTCTTTCAGAGCGCATCTCTTACCTAAACGGCCATTTCCAGACGCACAGCAAGGACCATGCTTCACGGCGAGGCTTGCTGGTTATGGTTGGAAAAAGGAAGCGTCTTCTGGAATACTTGAGGCGCAGCAATCCTGAAAGCTACAAGCAGGTGATTCAACGGCTGGGCATCCGTAAATAGCCGCGTTGCGATCTGACATTATTCGAGTTGGGAAGTTTTGCGTTCATGGGCCGGGATGCCGGCTTGGCGCGCCGTGCTTGAAGAAGGCACGGCGTTTAGCCCCTCATCCGGCCGGGTGGTCCGGCGGACCAGGACCTTTCTCCACTCTGAAATGCCTGCCTCAATCGAAACCTCACTCAGAAAGCTACTGTAATCAGATTGGAGTGGCGGCGCCGGCCGTCCAGGCGCCTCAACGCCCAGCTTCCAGGGCCTCCGTCCGGAGTCCCGGCCTCGGGCGGTCTATTCCGATCTGGTCATCCCACGGAGGATAAAAGGAACTATGCAACATCAGATCAGCATTCCCATAGGAAATAACACATTGACCATTGAGTGGGGGAAAATGGCGAAACAGGCGCACGGTTCGGCCTACGTCCGCTATGGCGATTCGGTCGTGCTCGCCACCGCTTGCCGGGCGCAGCCGAGAGAGGGCATCGATTTTTTCCCGCTCACCGTCGATTACCGAGAGTATAACTATGCGGCCGGAAAAATTCCGGGCGGCTTCTTTAAGCGCGAAGGCCGGCCCACGGAGAAAGAGATTCTCACGAGCCGCCTGATTGACCGGCCCGTCCGACCGCTGTTTCCGGCGGGCTTTAAGGATGAAACGCAGGTTATCGCCCTGGTTCTCTCCGCCGATACGGAACACAATCCCGACATTATCGGGGTCGTTGCGGGCGCCGCGGCGCTCTACCTTTCCGAGATTCCCTTTGCTATCCCTATCGGCGCGGTGCGGGTGGGCATGCTCGATGGTAAGTTCGTCACGAACCCCACCTATTCACAACTTAAGGAGAGCCTTCTCAACCTTGTCGTGGCCGGTTCAGAAGAAGGCATTGTTATGGTGGAAGCAGCGAGCCGCGAAGTCTCCGAAGCAACGATTCTCGATGCCATTCAGCACGCCCACAGTGAGATTCGCAAAATTGTTGCGGCGGAAAGAGATCTGTTCGCGCGGTTGGGAATCCAGAAATGCGAGTTCAAAGAGCCTGCCCACGACGATTCGGTCGCCAAGGAGGTTGCCAAGCGGGTGAAGGATGCTCTCCGCGAGGCTATGGACACTTCGCAATATTCCAAACTGGAAAGCGAACGCAAGGTGGAAGCGCTGCGCGAAGAGTTGCTTAAACGCTACCCGGAAGAGGACGAAGCGAAGCGGCGCGAGGCCGTTTATGCGTTCGATAGCCTTCAGGAGCGGCTCTTCCGCGATGGCGTGCTCTCCGGGCGCCGCAGGCCGGACAAGCGCGCTTTCGATCAGGTGCGCCCGATCACCTGCGAAGTGGGTCTGCTGCCGCGAACGCACGGGTCTGCCCTCTTCACGCGCGGCGAAACGCAGGCTCTGGTGGCGGCGACCCTCGGCACCGCCGAGGATATGCAACGCCTGGACGTGCTCGAAGGCGAATCCTACAAGCGCTTCATGCTTCATTACAACTTCCCGCCCTTCAGTGTAGGTGAAGTGGGCTTCCTGCGCGGGCCGGGGCGCCGTGAGATTGGCCACGGCAACCTGGCGGAGCGCGCCCTCGCGAGCGTCATTCCTGCCGAAGACAAGTTTCCCTATACGATACGCGTGGTTTCCGACATCCTGGAGTCGAATGGCTCCTCATCCATGGCCACGGTGTGCGGCGGCTGTCTTTCTTTGATGGATGCCGGCGTCCCGATTACCGCCCCGGTCGCCGGGATTGCCATGGGGCTGGTCAAGGAAGGCGATAAGTACGCCATTCTCACCGATATTGCCGGCGCCGAAGACCATTATGGCGACATGGATTTCAAAGTGGCCGGGACCAAAGATGGAATCACGGCATTGCAGATGGATATCAAAATCACCGGGGTCACTCCCCAAATTATGGCCGAAGCCCTCGATCAGGCCAAAGCGGGACGCCTGTACGTGCTCGGCAAGATGCTGGAGGCTCTACCTGAGGCGCGTACGGCGATCTCGGAATATGCCCCGCACATTTACACGCTGCGGATTAATCCTTCTAAAATCGGCGAATTGATCGGCCCGGGCGGAAAAATGATTCGCAGCATTACGGAGGAGACGGGCGCAAAAATCGACGTGGAGGACGATGGCCGCGTCAACGTCGCCGCCATCGATCAAACCTCTGCCGACAAGGCTATCAAGAGAATCCGAGACCTCATGGCGGAGGCGGAAATCGGCAAAACCTATTTGGGGAAAGTTGTGCGGCTGGCGGACTTTGGTGCCTTTGTAGAGATTTTTCCCGGCACCGACGGTCTGCTCCATATCAGCGAGATTGCGGAGCACCGAATCCAGGACATCCGCAAGGAACTTAAAGAAGGCGACCAGCTCCTGGTCAAGGTTATATCAATCGAAGGTAACAAGATCCGCCTTAGCCGCAAGGCTGTTCTCCGCGAGCAGCGCCAGAAAGCGGGAGCGTAGAGGTGAAATATGGTAAATGGGAGCAACCCGCCAAACCAAGGGGCCGCCACTCTCCCGAGCTGGGGGGCCGTAAAACGCTTAGGCGGGATCTTTGTATCTCCCACGGAGGCTTTCCGGGCTATTGTGCAAGACCCGGACGTGCTTCCTCCCCTGGTGATTCTCATCGCCATCAGCGTCGTGACGTGGGAGTTGATCCTGAAGCGCATTGGGATTGCGCAGATCCTGCGCTCGCAGCTCGAGATGAGCGGGCGGGCCAGCGGCATGACTTCTGATCAGGTACAACAATATATCAGCGCCGGCTCGAAATACGCTCCGATCGTCGGCCGTGTGATTGCGCTCGTCTCCGCCCCGTTTTTCATCCTTATCGTCGCCCTAATCGGTCTGGCGATCATGAAGGCCGTCTTTGGCTTGCAGTTCCGCTTCAAGACGGCCTATTCGGTAGCAACTTATGCGTGGCTGCCGTGGGTGATTTCCGGGCTTCTGTCAATCGCCGTGGTCCTGTTCGGAGATCCCAGCGCCTTCAACGTGGCGGCTCCAGCGCCCACCAGCCTTGCCTTCTTCTTATCCGAGCAATCCGTTGCACGCCCTCTTTACACCGCTGCCGGAGCCCTAGATGTTTTTTCCTTCTGGAGCATGGCGCTGCTCGGAATGGGTTTTTCCGAAGCGGTTGGGGAGAAAATTCGCGCCCGGACGGTTTTCCTGTGTTTCTTCGGGCTTTGGGTCATTTTGGTTCTGCTGCGAGTGGGCCTGGCGGCGATATAAAAAAGAAGCCGTCAGCAGTCAGCTTGCTCCATTAGGCGTGGAAACTTTGCGGTGGCTTGGCGGGCTGCCCCGAAAGGGGCCGGAGTATTCCGCAGGGCACCTGCGGCTAGTCACAGCAGTCCCTTCGGGGCCAGGGCTATTCTCACAGTTGCCGAGAGGGGAACGGCTTCCCACAGGTTTGGTTGCGGCTCTGCCGCGCAGCGTGCGCCTGCGACGCGCAATGCCTGGTAGCGCAGACCTGCGTTTTCTGCAGGTCTGTGGCTTTATCGCCGGAACTCAAGAAAAGCCGCAGACTCTCTGAAATGCGAGAGTCTGCGCTACCCAATGCCCGAAGCCCGAATCGCGAGCCCCGAGCCCCAGCAGTTCAATGCCTTCCAAGTTTAGATTTGAAGTTCTGGCGCGGGATTCCGGAACCAGCGCCCGCCTGGGAGCAATCCATACCGCTCACGGCACCATAGAAACGCCTGCGTTTATGCCCGTGGGCACGGGGGCCACAGTAAAGGGCATTACCCAGGAACAGTTGGAAGAACTGGGCGTTCAA
>JASHOS010000108.1 GCA_030040995.1 Terriglobia bacterium
CGCCTGACGGACATGACCAGCTATTACAAAGCCGCCTCTATGCCGGAGGACTTTCAACTCTGCGTCCGGCGGCTGGCGGGGCAATCGGAAGGCATGGTATAAATTTAGATCTACCTCCTCGAGTGCGAGCCCGGCAGGCAGTTCATCAAGATGGCGAACGGAGATACCGGAACCCAAGAGCGACTGCGATCCCTGGCCAGCCGGTATTGGCTGCGAGACCTCATCCTGTCGCTTCTCCTGGCATTTGTCGTCATTGTGTTCTTCTATCAGCCGGTACAGGTGGAAGGCACCAGCATGATGCCGGAACTCTATAACAACGAGAGAATCTTCATCAATAAGTTCGTCTATCGGTTCGAGCCGGTCCGGCGATTTGACATTATCGTTTTTCACTACCCTCTGGATCCGTCCAAGTCATACATCAAGCGCGTCGTGGGCCTCCCCGGAGAGTGGGTGAGTATCCGGGACGGAGAAGTATATATCGACGGAAAGCCGCTGAAGGAAACCTTCATTCCGCCCACCTATCTCGATCACGACAACTATCCGTCCAGCTATGTTCCGTCCGGGCAGTACTTTGTTCTCGGCGATCACCGTGACGATTCGAACGACAGCCGTGTGTGGGGAACCGTTCCCCGAAGGTACATCTACGGGAAAGCCGTCTTTGTGTATTGGCCCTTGAGCGACGCTGGGTCTCTAAACTGATGGAGGCGATTCTCGCCTTAGAGGACAGAACGGTATTCCGCGGGCGCGGCTATGGCGCCTGCGCCGAGCGATGCGGCGAAGTTGTTTTTAATACCTCCCTTTCCGGATATCAGGAAATCCTCACCGACCCCTCCTACGCCGGGCAGATCGTCATCCTCACCAATCCCCAGATCGGGAATTACGGGACAAACCCGCTGGATTGCGAATCCGTCCGGCCGTATGCAGAAGGTTTGGTGGTGCGCGAGATGAGCTCTCTCGCCAGCAACTGGCGCTCGGTAGAGGAGGCTCCGGAGTTTCTGGAGCAGTTTGGAATTCCGGGCATTTCCGAAATTGATACACGCGCTCTCGTGCGGCATCTCCGGCAGCGCGGATCGATGCGAGGGGTGCTTTCCACCAACGATCTGGATGAGGACCGCCTCGTTGCCAAAGCGCAGGCGTCGCCCAGAATAGTGGGGACGGACCTTGCAAGCCGCGTCACCACGAGCTTCCGGTATAACTGGAGTGAGCCTTCGCGGGCGTTTTCCGGCGCCTCCGCGTCATGCCCTCCGCCGCGTTTTCACGTGGTGGCTTACGATTACGGCATTAAGCACAACATTCTGCGCCGGCTGGTCGATTCGGGCTGCCGTGTAACCGTGGTACCCGCGCGGACCGGCGCTTCTACCGTATTGGAGCTTCAGCCGGACGGAGTGTTTCTTTCCAACGGGCCAGGGGACCCCGAGCCGCTCCATTACGCGGCGCAGGCGGTGCGTGAACTCATAGGTCGCGTCCCGGTATTCGGCATTTGTCTGGGGCATCAGATCATCGGCCTGGCTCTCGGTGGCAGGACTTACAAACTCCCCTTCGGGCATCATGGGGGAAACCATCCGGTGCTGAATCTCGAAACCCAAAAAGTAGAGATTACTTCCCAGAATCACGGCTTTTCAGTTGATCCCGATTCCCTGAAAACCAGTGAAGTGGCATTCACCCATACCAACCTGAACGATCAGACGCTCGAGGGCTTGCGCCACAAATCCCTGCCGCTGTTCAGCGTGCAATATCATCCCGAGGCATCGCCAGGCCCGCACGACTCCGCGTATCTATTCGATGATTTCGTCAAAATGATGGGCGAATGGAAGCCCCGTAAGTAAAGGCTTCTGATTTCTGCTTTCTGGTTTCCCCCAGCGCCATGGGTACATTGCTCATCAAGAACGGCAGGGTGATTTCTCCCGAGGATGGCATTGATGAAAAGCTGGACCTGCTGATTGAGAAAGGCATGATCCAGCGCATCGCCCCGGCCATCCAGAGCTTAGCAGACGAAACGCTCGATGCCGAAGGTTGCGCTGTCTCGCCCGGCTTCATCGATCTTCACGTTCACCTCCGCGAGCCGGGCGGAGAAGAATCCGAGACGCTGGAAACGGGGCTGCAAGCCGCGGTGGCGGGGGGCTTCACGGCGGTTTGCGCGATGCCAAATACCCGGCCGGTGATTGACCACCCGGATCTGGTCCGCGCCATGATTGAAAAAGCCGGCCGGCTAGACCTGGCGACGGTGTTCCCGATTGCGGCAGCTTCACGCGGCAGCGAAGGAGAAGCCCTGACCGATTTTGGCGCGCTGGCGCGGGCGGGAGCCGTGGCCTTTTCCGATGACGGCAAACCACTCAAGACGGCGCGCCTCATGCAGCGCGCCCTCGAAAAGGCCCGGTCGCTCGAGATGCCTGTTATTGACCACTGTGAAGAACCCAGCCTCAGTGACGGCGGCTCGATTAATGCAGGCCCTGTGGCAGAGCATCTGCAATTGAAGGGAATTCCTGCTGCTTCCGAGGATGTCTGTGTGGCGCGGGATCTGGTTTTGGCTGCGGCAACCGGCGCGCGCCTTCACGTGGCTCACCTTTCGACCTGCGGCGCGGCAGAAATGATCCGCGCTGCGAAACGAAAGGGTGTGCCAGTCACCTGCGAGGTGACGCCGCACCACTTTACGCTCACGGAAGAGGCGGTAGCCGCCCATGGAGCGATGGCGAAAATGAACCCGCCGCTTCGTGGCCCGAGCGACCGCGATGCTGTTATAACCGCTCTTGGGGATGGAACGATAGACGTGGTTGCTACGGACCACGCGCCCCACGCGCCCGCTCTCAAGGCCCAGCCTGTCGCCGCTGCGCCTTTTGGCGTCATCGGGCTTGAGACGGCGTTGGGACTCGCCATCACTCAGTTGGTTGATCCCGGTCACATCACTCTGCCGTACTTGATCGAGCTGATGAGCAGCCGGCCCGCTCGCATCATCGGAAAGCCGCTGGGCCGGATTGGCGTTGGCCGCGCCGCCGATATCACCGTCTTTGATCCTGTGCGCCGCTGGACCTACCGTGCCGCGGACGGCAAATCCAAAAGCCGCAACTCGCCCTTTGACGGATGGGAGCTCAAGGGAAAGGTCGTCGCCACGATTGCCGCAGGAAAAATTGCATATCGCGAGCGTAACTACTGAACATAAGCAAAGGGGCGAGAAATGAGAGCCGGGAGGCCTGAGTCGAGAGGTCAGAGACGGGCGGCGACAGACGAGAAGGATGCGGCGGTCAGCCTCCCGGAGGATCTTCCTACCCATAGCGAAGACGGTGTTGACTTGACCTTGATTCGGTGGATGCTGGCAATGACCCCTGCGGAGCGGCTGCAAACGCTGCAGCGGACGGTCCGGTCCATTTTGAGGTTGCGCCGTGGAAATGCCGGAAACTGATTTTTTGGCCATTCTGCGCACGCTGGTGGAAAATCACGTCGAGTTTATCGTAGTGGGCGGAATTTCAG
>JASHOS010000011.1 GCA_030040995.1 Terriglobia bacterium
GGAGATCTAAACCCCTCCGCGCATTTTGTCCGGAAAAGGCGGGATCGCTACCACGCCTTCACCCAAGAGAATTATGCAACAGGAAAGTTATTGCAGAGTGTAAAGATGCGGAAAATTCTATGAGCCGGCCCTCTCCCGCAAACGGGGAAGGGGGCTGGGAGATAGGGGCGAGGTAAAATCGGCGTAAATTGGCCGCCGCGCCCACGGCGGCGCGGTTGCCAGTCTACAGGTGCACGTTATAATGACCGTCGTGAGGCCCTCGCGAATTAGACCGGCTCTACCCTTAGTCACGGTGCTCGTCGCGCTCGCCGGACTGCTTGTTTCAGGCTTGTTCCTCTATCGCTGGGTAAACCGCCTTAGTGAGCTGGATCTTCGCCGCCAGCAAGAGGACCTCGACGCTTCTGTCATCAACCTGCAAAGAGAGTTTGCCGCCACGTTTCGCGAAGCGATGTGGTTTTTCCGGCCCACGCCGGGATTCCGAACTTCCGAACTGGAAAATGCTTATTCAGAACTATACTCACAGTGGAAAACGGCTGCACGATGGCCGCAGGTTATTTGCTCTGTTTCTATCGGCATTAAGACTGCGGATGGCAGGACCGCCTTGGCGCAACTCGATCCAAAGACGGAGAAGTTTAAGCAGATACCGTGGCCTGCTTCTTTGGGGAAATTCCGCGATGCTCTAAACGGAGGCTCTGCGGCTGTGCCACGCCTGCATTCCTCACAAGTGCGCGGTTTTGGCCGTGTGGTGCTTAGCGGGGCACCGATGCTCGTCCTTCCCTTGCTGAGCTCGCGGCCGTGGCCGGCGCTTGCTCGTTTGCAGGAATCTGGAAGACTCCGAGCTGGACGTCTGGAGGAGCAGGGAGCTCCGGTTTTGCCGGGCGCGGGCCCCCAAGACGAGTTTTCGCCGCTTCGCTCCGGGCGGCGGGCGGCGGTGAACGCCGGGCCTGCAGGTCCCCAATTTGCGGGCTGGTGCTTTCTCACGCTCAATCAGAAGTATATCGAATCCCAACTCCTCCCTTTCCTGGTAAAACAATATTTCGGTAGGGCAGGGCTCGGGAAGTACCGGGTGGCAGTAGTAGCGGAGAATCCCGGACGCGTGATCTATGTATCCTCGCCGGGAATCACTCTGGAAAATATTCTCCCGTCAGACGCCGCGATAGCCCTATTTGGCCCGCAACGCGTGATCTACGCGTCGTCACGGGGGGTTAGCCTTTTCCCCTCGGACGCGAGCTCTCAATTGTTTCGCCCGCGCACCCGCCTTGACTTTCCTCCTGCCCCTTCAGCCTTGCCCGCGGGTAGTCTTCAGAGGGGTACGAGGGCGGCGGCCCAGAACGGAACGCGTTCCGGATTGAGAGGGGAGGAGCGCGGGCAATTCAGGGGCGCCGCAGACGACTCTTCTGCAGAGTGGCAGCTTCTGGCTCGGGACCGTATGGGCTCGCTTGCGGCGGAGATCGCAGCGTCCCGGCGCCGTGACCTCGCGATTGGTTTCGGAATGCTCCTGCTGCTAGCCGGCAGCATTGCCGCCATGGTCGTAGCCACTTATCGAGCCCGCACCTTAGCTAAAAGGCAGATGGAATTCGTCGCGGGAATTTCCCATGAACTGCGCACGCCGTTGACGGTGATTGACTCGGCGGCGTTCAACCTGGCGACGGGAAGAGTTAATGATGGGAATCGGGTCCGCCAATATGGCGAGGCCATCCAAACGGAAAGCCACAGGCTGTCTGGCTTATTCGGGCAGACTCTGGCATACGCAGGAATCCAGGCCGGCCGCCAACCGTACGATTTCAAGCCGGTTCATATCCTGGAGGTTGTCGACGCGGCCCTCGCGGAATACAATTCCGATTTCTCTGGCAAGGGCTGGCGCGTCGAGAAGGTCTTGGAGACCAATTTGCCCCTCGTCTCAGCGGACTATCAGATTCTGAAGAGCACGGTCAAAAACCTGGTCGAGAATGCGCTCAAGTATGCCGCAGAGGGCAAATGGCTTCGAGTTACGGCACGGACTGTCGAAGGCTGGCGGGCATCGGAAATCGAGGTTGCAATTGCCGATCATGGCCCGGGTATTGAGCCGCAGGACTTACCTCATATTTTTGAGCCGTTCTACCGCGGACACCGGGTCGTGGCGTCGCCGGTGCCGGGCACCGGCCTGGGCCTCAGCCTCGTTTATCGCTATATCCAGGCGCACGGTGGACGCGTTACCGTTCACAGTCTCAATGGATCGGGAACTGAGTTTGCCCTCCGCCTGCCTTGCCTGTAGTGCTGCCCGCGCTGTTCCCTGTTTAGCGGACAAGTCCCAGCCTCCCGGATCGCCATTATTATGCGGCAAAATGCGTGCAGCGGCTTGGAGTACGGTAGCGGAGCTGCGGCGCTAGCCCTACGATTCCCACCCGCTCCGGTTCCCGACGGTCCGTGAAGCGGCCCGCGAACCGCTCCACAATGGCGGTCTGCTTCTCCACCTCCCGCAGCAGCAACCCTCTTCCGTCACTCGTGATGCTCCCGCCGTCGAAATCCGCCCGCACTTCGCGCTGGCCCACGGGATGAAATTCAAACCGTTTTCCGTTACACTCTGTTTTCATAAGGCTGTCTCCTTTTTCTGGCGCAAGTCTCTGTGAACAAAATTCTTATGCCAGAAGAGACAGCCTTTTTCAATTTATTTGTGAAAAATGCAGGCCAAGCGGGACCGGCGCTACATCGCGCGCCGTTTCCTCATTGCTCAGAAAATTCGTTCCGAGTAGTATAGTTAGCTTGTGAAAAGGCCGGCCGGAATCTCTGCGCCGGCGCTTCTTTGTCATTAACGAAGGCCTTGCGCCAATGAGCGTGTCAGCGTTTTCTGGGGTTCGGCTCGTCACCGAAAAGAAGACATTCGCGGCGCAATTGGCAGGAGAGCAACGGTGAAAATCAGGGAAGTACGAACGCGGGTGGTGGAATGGCAGGAGGGGACGGCGGCTCCGCAGCCCCACTTCTGTACAAGCCCGG
>JASHOS010000109.1 GCA_030040995.1 Terriglobia bacterium
CCTGCCAATTCGCTGGCCAGTTGGTCCAGTTTGCGATGCACTGCTGCATACATCGCCGGCGTGGGAGAAGCGTCAGCGCTGTCTATATCGACGGCCAAATCGCCCAATGCGCTATTTAGGCCGGCAAACCGCCGTGCGGCGGAAGCATGGCCATCGCCCCGCGCCACCTGATACGCGTGATAGCTCGCCTGCATTCCAGCGATGATTTTCTGTTCCAGAGCTAATTGGGCCGCGAAGTCCGCTGCGGGCGTGGTCTCACGCGGGTCGCGCCGGACGGTAAGGGTTTGGCGGTACGCATGCCCAGCAACGGTGAGCTCCACTGTGTAGTTGCCGGGGACGACGAGCGGCCCGCGCGGACCGATTGGAGTATCATGCGGCACGGCGCCCATCGGATAGGAGTGCCCTAGCGACTGCGGGGGTGGATAGCGCAGATCCCACACGAAGCGGTTCAAGCCGATATGGGCCGGCAGCGGCTGAGGACTGGCCATCCAGTACGCTGCAATCGTCGGCCACTTCGGCGCCATTGCGGCTCCTTCGGGTAAAGCTGCACTACTAAATTGGCGCACTAAATTGCCTTTGGCGTCATAGATGGCGAGCCGAACGGGCGAGGAAGGCACTGACTGCAAAGTGTAGTCCAGCACCGCGCCCGCTGGCGGGTTGGCGCCGGCGGGAATCTCCGGCGGCATGGGGGTATCGGTGTTAGTGTCCCGCCGCAATCGAATGGCTTCCTCGGGCCGGAACAGGTGGGCGGGCGCGGCGGCAATCCCGGAATCAAGCTGCTGGAGCGGGCTCAGGTCATCCAATATCCAGAATGCCCGGCCAAAAGTCGCTGCTACCAAGTCGCCGTCCCGCAGGGCCAGATCTCGTACGGAAACAGTGGGCAGGTTAAGTTGGAGCGATTGCCAATGACCGCCATTGTCGAAGGACACGTAAACACCGTTCTCGGTGCCGGCATAAAGTAGCCCCTGGCGTTTCGGATCGGCCCGGACCACGCGCACGAAGTTGCCGTCCGGAATGCCGGCCGTGATCTCGTTCCATGTCCGCCCGTAATCTCCAGTGCGGTAGATGTACGGACGGAAGTCGCCCCACACGTGCCGGTCCATCACTAGGTACGCCGCCGTAGGGTTGAAACGCGAGGCTTCAATCATGCTGACGGTGTCGAGCGGCTTCAATGCCGGGACCGTCGCTCGCTGCCAAGTCTTGCCACCGTCGCGAGTAACTTGCACTAACCCGTCGTCAGTACCTGCCCAAATCACGCCGGCGTTCAGCGGCGATGGCGCAAGCGCTGAGATTGCCGCCCAATCTTGGCTGCTTTTGCCGTTCGGGAGGGGGCGCATCGGCAGGTTGGCTCGAAGTGTCAGGTCGGGGCTGATGCGCCGCCAATCACGGCCGGCGTCGGAGGTCTCGAGCACGAACTGTGCGCCCTCGTATAAGATGTTGCCGTTCTCGGGCGAGAATGCGAAAGGAGGCTCTACCGAGCCCCACCACTCCCCGAACGCGTAACGGTATGGCCCTCCCGTACCTAGATAGGGCGTTACGTCGAGGGTTAGCCAGGTGTCTCGAACCGTGCGATGAATTCCAGGGCCATCGTCGCTCGAGAAGATCCACTGCGGATGCGCC
This sequence comes from Terriglobia bacterium, assembly GCA_030040995.1. Taxonomy (GTDB): domain Bacteria; phylum Acidobacteriota; class Terriglobia; order UBA7540; family UBA7540; genus JASHON01. The sequence goes on from JASHOS010000109.1 coordinate 1,621, forward strand.
GGATCGGGTTCAACATAACCGTACTCATAGGCACCCATCGAGGGCCTCCAGTCGAGGAAGCTAATGTCGCCGAATGCTCCCCGGCTACTCACCTCGACCGAGCCGCTGTCCTGCTGTGGGCCGTAAATATGGAACGGAAATTGGTTATCCGTGGACAGGTGGTACATCTGCCCGGTCGGCTGGTTGTACCAGGTGCTCCACGTCCGGCCTGCATCCAAGCTTACGCTCGCCCCCTGGTCGGCACCCAAGATCATTTCGCTGCTGAGACAGCCCTCGCCGCCACCCAAGGGACGACACGGGCTTTTGGGGTTTATCCAGAGGTTGTGATAATCATCGCCACCCGGCGCTCCTTTTAAAACTTCGAACGTCTTCCCGCCATCAATCGAGCGATAAAATGAGGTCTGAACCACGAAGACAACATTGAGATTTTGGGGATCCATCCAAACGTTGTCGAAATAGCCGGAGCGCCCGCCGGGATCTAATCGTGGATCTTGCGTGATGCGCCGCCAACTTGTTCCGCCATCGTCGGAGCGAAATAACCCGCCCTCAAGATTACCGATATGGCCCTGGGCCCTTGCAATAATCGCGAAGACGCGCCCGCCATCGGCTGCCAGGCCGATGCGCCCCATAGGCCAAAGGGGAAGCCCGTGGCCGGACAAGGCTCGCCAACTCCGTCCTCCATCGGTGGATTTGTAGATGGCGCCGCCGGCTTGATCACTATCGGGCGGGGCCGGCGGCAGAGCGGCTTGATGGTGCCAGAGCGCCGCATAGACCACTCCAGGCAGCGCGGCATCGTACGCCAGGGAAATGGCGCCGGTCGTATCATCCTTGTAGAGCGTTTTGGTCCAGGTCCGACCGCCGTCGAGGGTTAAATAGACGCCGCGGTGAGGATCGGGCGAATAGGCGCGCCCGAGCGCCGCCACGAGCACCACATTTGGGTTTTTCGCGTCCACAAGCATCGCCCCGATGTGCGCAGTGTCGGAAAGGCCAAGATGGCGCCAACTGCGCCCGCCGTCATCCGAGCGCCAGACTCCGTTTCCCAGGTTCGCTGCCCCCCAGGAGTTGCTGGCGATGCCAAAATCGCCGGTACCTACATAAATGATCCTGCTGTTGGACGGCGCCACAGCGAGCGCACCGACCGAGGCGACATGCGCATGGTCGAAGATCGGCTGCCAGACGACCCCTGCGTCCGTGGTTTTCCACACGCCACCCCCAGGACTTGCCATGTAGTAAACACCCGGTTGCCCAACCACGCCGGCCACCGCCGATACGCGCCCTCCGCGAAATGGCCCCACCTGCCGCCACCGCATGCCGGCGTACAGCGCCGGGTCAAACTGACCCAACGCAAGCGACGGCCCCGCGAGCAGGGCGGTGACAAAGACAGCGACCAAAGCACTGACCAAGGCGCGGATCACGGATCCCCATTTTCGAGCCACGGACTTTCTGTCCGCCCTTCGCGGCTCTGGCGGTTCCCGCTTTATTCCGCAGTGACCTCCCGGAAATCTCGACCCGAGGATGAAATGCGTAAGACTCGGTACGCTCATAGTTGAAGCAGAATATCATTATCGCTAGCTGCTGAGAACCCCGATAGCCGAAGTAAGCCCTGCAAATACGGGGAGCTTCGCTGCGCTCAGCGCGAGAGATTCGAATAATTCACGGCTTCTCAGCTTGAAAGGACCATGGTGTGATCCTTCGCCGAGCTTATTTTGAGCGAGATACTGGGATTCTTCTCCTGCTCGGCGAGATCAGAATGGCGAGCGAAGGGCTGGCGATAACAGGCTTGGCACAATAGATTCACATGTTCTGAGGGATTACCCGCCGAACAAACGTGTGCTTGAATTTCGCTCTTACACAAGCCTGATCGTAACCCGACGGCCTACGATCGCTGCGGCCCGCTGCAGGCTTGACAGCGTAATATCGTCCTTGGCATCGAGCAGCCGGTCCACCTGGGTCCGGCTTGTTTTCAGCAGCGCGGCCATGCGGTTTTTTGAAATTTTCTTCCTCTTCATCGCTTCCGCGAGCTGCCAAGCGACGACCTCCTTAACGGCTTGTGCTTGGGCCTCTTCGAAGACCCCCTGCTCCTTCATGAAGTCGTCGATACCCGATCCCATATGTTTTTTGCTCATTGCTCCAGCTCCTTCTTTCGCTTGCGCGCGAGCGCCAAATCCTCGTCCGGCGTGGCGCCCGTCTTCTTGATAAACCCGTGCAGCACGACAAGACGCTCCCGGTACAAACAGAGGAACACGCGCGCCGTTCGTTTCGTTGGCAAGTCTGTGCGGATTTCCCACAACCCTGCCCCCATCGGCCGGCACAGGGGCATGCCCACAGGCCAACGCCATTGCGCCCGCAATAAGTCCTTCCCTATCTCGCAGCGCTCCTCCTCCGGCAGTTCCTTCAGCCATTCCCGCACGGGCTCGCGACCAGCGGCCGTGCGGAAAAAGATCAGGGGAACTTTCTTTGGTGGCAGTCTCTCGGCCATTTGCTGTACCTTATGTAGTACATTGTACCGTAAAATGTGCAACATGCCCAGCCTTTTGCCCGGCCTATTTTTCCAAGCCGCCTCGTTGCGGAACCATGATATCCTCGCACACTACACCGGGCTGCGGATCCATCTCGGCACGGCGCCGTGTGCCGACCTGAAGGTCGGCTCTACACCAAATGGTCACTCATCGGTCTCAAGGCGTGCCGGGTTTGCGGTGGTATATCTGCGGCTTGCTGTTCTTCGCGACGATGATTGCCTATGTCGATCGCGGAGTCATCGGTTATCTGGAAAAGTATCTCGAAGGGGTGATTGGCTGGAACAGCATAGAATACGGGTACATGACGGCGGGCTTCCAGGCGGCGTACGCTATTGGCCTGGTTTGCGCGGGACGCCTGACCGACGTGCTCGGCACTCGAAAAGGTTTTGCGTTCGCGATGGCGCTCTGGAGCGTAGCGGCCATGTTGCCCGGGACGGCCCATTCAGCGCTGGGGTTCGGCGTGGCGCTCTTCATTCTCGGTTTGGGCGAAGCCGCCAATTTTCCAGCTTGCATCAAGACGGTCGCCGAATGGTTCCCGAGAAAGGAACGCGCGCTCGCCACCGGCATCTTCAACTCGGGCGCCAATGCCGGCAACATCGTCGTTCCGTTGGTGGTACCCTTTCTTACTTTCACCTTCGGCTGGCGCGGCGCGTTTCTTGCCACCGGATCTCTGGGATTCCTTTGGCTGGCGTCATGGTTATGGCTTTATGCAAAACCCGAAGAGCACGGGCGCTTGACGGCCCCGGAGCTGGCGCTGATTCACAGCGACCGGGAGCAGAAAACGTCAGGGGTTCCCTGGCGGCGCCTGGCGTTACGCAAGGAAACTTGGGCGTTCGCTATCGCCAAGTTTCTCACTGATCCCATCTGGTGGTTTTATCTCTTCTGGCTGCCGCGGTATTTGCAAGGGACGTTCCACCTTAACCTCAAACAAAGCGAGGCGCCGGTGGTGGCGGTTTACGTAATCTCTTCGGCGGGTAGCGTTGGCGGCGGCTGGATCTCCTCCCTACTGCTCAAGCGCGGCCACAGCGTCAACTTCGCGCGCAAGGCGGCGCTTCTGGTCTGCGCGCTGGCAGTGCTCCCCGTCGTCTATGCCCCTTATTCGCAGCACCTTTGGGTAGTCGTGGCACTGGTGGGCGTGGCGGCAGCGGCGCACCAAGGTTGGTCAGCCAATCTCTTCACACTACCCTCCGATGCGTTTCCGAAAGCCGCCGTGGCCAGCGTGGTAGGGATCGGCGGCATGATGGGGGCAGCCGGGGGAGCGCTGTTGCAAGCGGCCACCGGCTACATTGTCGCGTTCACCCACAGCTATCTTCCACTCTTTATAATCGCCTGCTCCGTCTATCTTCTGGCGCTCGTGGCAATTCACCTGGTGCTTCCAACCATCAGGCAAGCCGAGTGGCGCACGGTCGAATAAACCCGCCATTGCCCCTCATTGATTTGCAGGAAGAGCAGATGCAGCAGGGGTTCCCGCAGCCGGCTGGCCTGCCCCGGATAAGGGGAGCACGTGGCCGCCCTGCAGCAGGACTGCAACCGCAGCCTTTTTGCGGCCTGCATGCGCAAAAGCCAGTTCGAGAGCCTCTTGAGGCGACTGGGCAGGCTTGAAACCGATCCGACGCTGCACGTCAGGAGGGATACCCCGGCAAACCATGATTCCGAGGGCCCGATCACGAATGACGCGGCCCACGTGCGCGAGATGCGCCGCAGCCACCAAATCCGTCACTTTCTGCGTCTCGACCATCCGTTCGACCTGTGCGACCCGGTGGTAGCCAAGCTCTTCCACCTCGGGGTGCTCGCTGGAAACGCCGTGAAAACACGGTGTGACTAAAACCACGGCGCCACCCCGCCGAACCGCAAGCTCCGCCGCATAGACGCCCTTTGCCGCCTGCCAAAGGTCATAATCGGCCGGATACGATTCAGCAAAAACGATATCCGCGGGCGCAGGCTGCGGAACGCCGTAAATGGAGCGCGCGATTTCGGCGCCTTGGCGGTGGGCCAGCACCGGATCGCCCGCTACAACGTGAACCGTCCGTTCCTTCAAGTCCATTACGACGTTCACAATAAATCGCAGGCCGGCGCGCTTGGCAATCTGCTCTACCTCCTGACGAATGGGATTCTGGGCCACACCCATGATTGCGTTTCCCGGATATAAGGCGCTCAGCCAATGCGTGTGCCCAGTAATTTCCGGACCGGAGACTCCAGGCTGCACAATGCTCGCTCCCCCCGTGAAGCCCATCACCCGATGAGGGACGATCTGGCCGACGCCGATGGTGAGGTCAGACTCGCTCAGCATGCGGTTGACGCGCACAGGCGTCTTATCCGCTGTCTCCCCAATACGCTCCAGGCGATCCTCCTCCTTCCAATGATGCAGAACGACCGGAACATTGCGCACCGTTTCGCGACCGAGTTTCCGTTCCAGTTCGGCTGGGGTCATGTGCGAGTGCGTGCCCGCCGCGATCAGAATTTTCACGTCGGCGCGCGCCACGCCCCCTCGTTCCAGCCGGCGGAAGATGCCAGGCAAGAGAACGGCTGCGGGAGTCTGCCGCGTTATATCATCAACCAGCAAGAGGACCTTAGCCCCGGATGAGACCAGTTTTTCAAGCGGTTCGGAGCCGATAGGATTATCGAGCGCATCCCCGAGGAGCTTCTCGATGGGCTGAGGGGCATCGGCTTCCTTCGGGGCCAGAGCGGCAAGAAAGTTGCGATCGGGAATATCGAGAGGGGGAATATCAGGATACGAAAAAGATATTTGCATGAGGAACTGTAGCACCGGTCTCACTTAGCGGGACCGGCGGTCGCTTCTATTTAAGGGGATCGCCGCTCACAGAACGGTGCTACACTAACCGGATTCCATTGGGCTGCCCGCTTGTCACTCATCACTGCTTTTTCACCCATGCGTGCTGAGGGTCGTCGGACCAGGCGCCATAGCGCCGTTCCTCTCCTGCCAGCGCCCACGCATAGTGGAGATCGTATCCGGGAGCAGCCACAACCGGATGATAACCCTTCGGAATCAGAACGGTATCTCCGTCGTGAACCTTGAAAACCGTGGAAAACCCGTCCGCATCGCCCGGCGCCGTATACGTCCACATGAACCCAAACCCTTGGGCGGGGCGGATGCGGAAAAAGTAGATTTCCTCGAGGACAGCTTCCTGGGAAGGCTTCGCGCGGTCGTGCTTATGAGGGGGAAAGCTCGACCAATTTCCGGGAGGATTCAGCGTCTCGCCAGCCAGAAGCTTTCCGGCGGGAAACCTTTCGTCGAGGGCAGAATAGACGGTACGCTTCCAGTTATCGCGCCCCACGTCATTTCTGATAACGTGGGCGCCCGCCAGCACGGCGGCGGCCGCCGCCGGTTTCGAGACAGCAGAGAAAAATCCCACGTCCAGATTCCGCGAATTAGCCTTTACCGTGTACGAGCACCCGGGCGGGAGGTAGACCATGACAGGCGGTCCGGAAAAAACGTCCTCGCGCCCTCCCACAGTATTGAACTGCTTAGTGTCCCCATCGCGTCCTGTAACCGTAATCGACGCGGAGCCGGAGAAAAAATCCAGAACGTACTCCCGCTCGCCTGTGGTTCCCGAGTACTCCTCATCTCCGGTCAATTGAAGCCGTCCGAAGTCGATAAAACGCATGACCCCGGGCTTCACAATCGGCGTGTATTTCCCCTCTGCCTGCCACTTAATATGCCGCTCCATCAAAGAAGCCTCCTCAATGCACGTCCTGCCTGCCATTATACTCTGATGTCCCGAAGGTCGCGTTCTAGGCCAGAATGTGCCGGTCGATCTTCAGCCACAGATCGACGCAGATGAACGCGGATTAGAGGGAAATCGCACCGTGACACCGAAGAAGATTGCCAATGACGAGCCGCCGGAAAAAGGAAGTGCCGGTGGATGCCCAAACCGTCCATGGCCTCGGGCCACAAGCTGGAGGCCGTTGACAGACAGTATGCCGCGATTTGATAATGAAGCCGTGCCGTTGCCCCTGCCCGCCTGCGAGGACCCGGGAAGAACTCTCTCAGAGGTGTGTGTGAATGGCCACCACAACCGCCATGATACGCAAACCGTTAGCAATCTCACCCGAAAGGCTCTTGCGCGCATACCGGACCATGGTTCTCGCGCGCCGTTTGGATGATAAGGAAATTCAGCTTAAGCGGCAGAACCGCGCCTTCTTTCAGGTTAGTGGCGCCGGACACGAGGCTGCGGGCGTAGCGGCAGGCCTTTGCCTGAAGGCGGGCTATGACTGGTTTTTTCTTTACTACCGGGACCGCGCCCTCTGCCTCGAACTGGGCCTGACCGCTTACGACATGCTGCTCGCTTCGGTCGGGTCGAGGGACGATCCGTCCTCCGGCGGGCGGCAGATGCCGTCCCATTGGAGCATACCGGCGCTCCATATTGCTTCCGTCTCGAGCGCGGTGGGAACGCAGATATTGCACGCGGCAGGCGGCGCGGATGCAAGCCTTTACTTTTCGCGAGTCCGGGAGGCGGCCGAGCTGGCGCGCGGCTATCATGCCGATGACATTGTGCTGGTTACGCTGGGCGAAGGAGCGACCAGCGAGGGTGAATTTTGGGAGTCGCTAAACTGGTCGTCGAACGCGAAACTCCCCTTGCTCTACCTTATTCAGGATAACGGCTACGCGATTTCCGTGCCAGCCGACGTGCAGACAGCCGGGGGAAACATTTCATCGCTCGTCCGGAATTTTCCCAACCTCTTCGCCGTCGAGTGCGACGGTACAGACTTGCTTGCAACCTACGAGGCGATTTCCAAAGCAGCGGAGCACGCGCGCAACCGGCGCGGACCGGCCCTGGTTCACGCTCACGTCATCCGTCCCTATTCGCATTCGCTCTCCGATGACGAGCGGCACTACAAGCCTGAGACTCTGCGGCAGAAGGAGGCAAGTCTCGATCCGCTATCCCGGCTGTCGCATTTTCTTGAAGCGGAGGGGCTAGCGGCCTCGAAAGAACTCGGGGCTCTCGAAGCTGAAGTAGATCGGGAGATCCAGCAGGCGACGGACAGGGCTCTCGCCGCTCCGGTTCCTTCACCGGAAACCGTCGCCTTGCACGTCTGTTCGGTTTCGGCGGATCCCACCTGCCGCGACTTTGACCACCCTCCCCAGTTTGACGGCGAGCCCAAGACCATGGTCGACCTGATCAATGCTTGCCTGCGGGATGAGATGGCGCGGGACCCGCGGGTGCTGGTTTTTGGCGAAGACGTCGCCGACTGCAGTCACGAAAATGAGCTCTCCGAGGTCAAAGGCAAAGGCGGCGTTTTTAAAGCGACTCATGGACTGCAACTGAAGTTCGGCAGCGCGCGATGCTTTAATACCCCTCTGGCGGAAGCCTCCATTGTGGGCCGCGCCATTGGCATGGCGGTACGAGGTCTGAAGCCGGTGGTCGAAATCCAGTTTTTTGACTATATCTGGCCGGCGATGATGCAAATCCGGGATGAGATGGCGATGATGCGGTGGCGCTCCAATAACGGTTTCTCTTGCCCGGTTGTGATCCGCGCTCCCATCGGTGGGTATCTCGCGGGGGGAGCCCTGTACCATAGCCAGTCGGGTGAATCGATCTTCACCCATATTCCCGGCCTGCGAGTCGTGATGCCTTCAACGGCGGCGGATGCTAACGGGCTGCTTCGCACCGCGATCCGCTCGGAAGATCCCGTCCTCTTCCTGGAACCCAAACACCTCTACCGGCAAACCCACAACCGCGACCCGTATCCCGGCCCGGATTACATGATTCCGTTTGGGAAAGCCAAGCTTGTGCGGGAGGGCGCCGATATCACCGTCGTGACCTACGGCTCTCTTGTGGTGCGGTCGGTCCAGGCCGCCAAAGAGCTTGAGAAAGAGGGCATTCATCTTGAAATCCTCGATCTGCGCTGCTTGCAGCCTTACGACTGGGACTTGATCGGCGAATCCGTGAAGAAAACCAGCCGTGTTCTCGTGGTACACGAGGACAACATGTCCTGGGGCTACGGAGCTGAGATCGTGGCGCGCATTTCCGACGAGCTTTTTGAGTTTCTGGATGCGCCGGTCCGCCGACTGGCTGCCAAGGACGTCTTTGTCCCTTATCACCCGCTGCTGGAGGCCGCGGTGCTTCCTCAACCGGAGGACGTCGTTCGCATGGCGCGCGGCCTCGCTTCATTCTGAACGGCTGCCTATGACCGGCGTGGGTTTCTACTCGAGGAGACTGCCGCTCACAGAGCGGCGCTACACCAGAAATCTGATATGTCCCACCCCAAGGTTCTCCGGGAGAAGGTTGCCAAACTGGCAAGGATGAGCTGGGATGAGATGGGCGTGCGCCTCCGGCAGGAGATCACGAAGCGCAGCGATGCGCTGCTCTGGAGCGTCGGAGCCGGTTCGGTCGCCCGGGAGACGCGAGCCGGGGTCTCTGACGGAAACCGGCCCCGCGACTTGCCCCTTACCGGGCGGGCAACCGGAATCCCAGTTCCTCGTTTCTTTTTTTCCCCTGGCGACATTGCGCCAATCCTTGGCGTGATGCGCGAGCGCCTTCCCCAGCAAGCGCAAGAAATTGAGGAGCGGGCGCAGCGCATCTGCTATCACCAGTTCGATCTGCTCGGCTACGAAAAGCTTGACTACGGCAAGCTGATTGACTGGCATTTCGATCCGGTCAACGGCAAGCAGGCGCCTCGCAAACCGTGGTACAAGATCCGCTTCCTCGATTTCGATGCAGTGGGCGACCATAAAATCGTCTGGGAGTTGAATCGCCATCAGCATCTTGTCATTTTGGCGAAGGCCTACCGCCTGACGAATCAAGAGCGTTTTATCGCCGAATTGATCGACGAGTGGCAGCATTGGCGCGAGGAAAACCCTTATCCCATTGGCATCAATTGGGCTAGCAGCCTGGAAGTTGCGTTCCGCAGCCTGTCCTGGATTTGGGTAAGCCAGCTGCTGGCGGGGAGCTTCCTGGTTCCGGAAGCGTTCGTTTCCGATTTGGTGAGTGCTCTGGCGCTCAACGGCCGCCACATCGAGCGGTATCTCTCCACCTACTGGTCCCCGAACACGCACCTGCTTGGTGAAGCGGTCGCGTTGTTTTTTATCGGGACCCTCTATCCGGGACTGCACTCCGCTCCGCGCTGGCGGGAACTGGGTTGGCGCATTATCCTGGAGCAGGCGAAGCGCCAAGTGGGTGCGGACGGAATGCACTTTGAAAGCTCCCTTTACTACCACGTCTATGCGCTCGATTTTTTGCTCCACGCCCGCATTCTCGCGACAGCCAACCAGATATCTGTTCCGAAAGACATAGACCGGATTCTCGTCAAGATGTTGGATGTGCTGTGCGGGTTATCGCAGGCCGGGCCCGCGCCGCGCTTTGGAGATGACGACGGAGGACGGGTTTTCGATGCGGGGCGGAATCGGGGACGCCGGCTGCTGGACCCCTTATCCATCGGAGCCGTGCTCTTCAACCGGGCGGACTACAAGGCGTTTTCCGGTGGTCTCACGGAGGAAACGCTCTGGCTGCTGGGCGCCCAAGCCGCAAGCTGCTTCGACGCGTTTCCTGCTGCCGTCCGTCCTCTAACTTCGCTTGGTTTTCCTGCCGCGGGGCTTTACGTCATGGCCAACGGAGATCGCAACGCGGGCCGGCCGGCTGATTACGCTTCTCCGCTGGCAGGAGGACGATCCCTGGTGGTCCGGGCCGGCCGGTCTGGCCTCAGCAATTCCGGTCATGCTCACGCGGATGCGCTGAGCGTGCACGTTTCTGCAGGAGGCGAGGAATGGCTGACGGATCCTGGAACCTTTCGCTACATTTCGGCAGCAGGGGACCGAGACGATTTTCGGGCTACCGCTGCTCATAATACCCTCCTTGTAGACGGGCAGAGCCAGGCCGAGCCCACCGGCCCGTTTGCGTGGCGCTCAATGCCCGACATTCGCGTCGAGCGCTGGATTGCCGGCGAGAATTTTGACCTCTTTGAAGGCGCTCATAACGGGTATGACCGCCTTCCCTTCCCGGTCACCCACCGGCGCTGGATTGTTCATTGCAAACCAAAGTTTTGGCTGGTGCGCGACGTCGCGGAAGGCAGCGGCGAGCACCAGATCGACATCTTCTGGCACTTCGCCCCGCGTCTCGCGCCTTCGTACACGCCGCCCGGCTTCACCCTGGCGTCTCCGCCCAACTCCGGCCCGCGCGGCTATTACGTGGGGGTGTCGATCTTACCCGCCGAAGAACACGGATGGTCTCAAGAGATTCAACGAGGGCGCGTTTCGCGGGTGTACGGCGCCGAGGAGGCTGCGGCCATTGTTCATTTCGGGACGCGGACAACACTGCCCGCTGAGTTTGCGGTAGCCGTCGAGCTCTTGACGGAAAGATCGTCGAAAGCCGGACGTCTCATGTCGATTATTTCACCTTCGGCCGACTCTGCCGCGCGCGGAGTTCACTACCACCGCTCCGATGGCGTCTATCTTTTTCTGTTTGGTGGCCCCGGCCCCAACTGGCAGTTGGGAAGCTGGAAAAGCGATGCCCGCTTCATCTATTGCAGCGCCATCGAAGAGGGGCGCTCGTTTTTTTTTGTGCTCTGTGACGGCCACTATTTTGAGATCGCGGGCCAGCGGCTGGTCGCCTGCCGCGAGCCGGTTGAACGATACGAAGTTAGCTTCGCTGACCGCAAAGCGGCGGTGTTCAGCTCCGACCCGGATATTACCGTAAATTGCAACTTCGATGGATTGCTTACGGCGCTCCGAAACGATCCTCTGCTTCGAGGGAGCTTCGGGTAAGAACGCGAGTCGCGTTTCCGCTCATGGAGCAGCGGCTGGAGTTTCAAATTTCGGAGGCGGTGGAATGCTTTTGTGTGGGAAGGGGCGACTTGGGTTGCTCCCCGAAACTCACGGATTTGGAGGCCCGAAAGGCCACTCTATCATAGCCCTCGGCAACGCCCAGGGAATGCGTCTTCCTTGCGAAAACGAGCCCTGTAGGGGCGACCTAAAGCCCCTCAATCCTACACGTGGGCCATGGGAGCATCCGCGATGGCACGCCCTTTCAGGGCTTCAGTTGTACAAAAAGTATTATGCCTTTAACCCAGGCCGGATGGCCTGAGCTTTGATAGGGCGCCGCTTCGCGGCTCAGAACATAGAAACTCCAGTTGGCGCGGGCCGGGCCTGTGCCCACCGAAGGTCGCTTACGCTCCAGAGCTTCAGCGACGGAGCGGCTCCTGCCCGCAGGCGGGTGACGGGCACGAACCACGAACCGCTGACCACTAACCACTGTTTTATGTGCGGAATTTGCGGCATATTCAATTTCGATCGTGGCGAGACGGTGGATGCGGACGTTCTGGCGGCGATGAACCGGCGGATCGTTCATCGCGGGCCGGATGATGAGGGATTCTACCTCGCGGCAAACGTGGGCCTCGCCATGCGCCGTTTGAGCATCATTGACCTTGCAACCGGCCATCAGCCGATGGCGAACGAAGATGGCACCGTGTGGCTAGTTTTTAACGGCGAAATTTACAACCATCAGGAACTCCGGCCCGGCTTGGAGTCTCGCGGACATCATTACCGCACGCATAGCGATACGGAAACAATCATCCACCTCTATGAAGAATACGGGCGCGACTGCGTGCGGCACCTGCGTGGCATGTTTGCTTTTGTCATTTGGGACGCGCGGAAACGTCTTCTATTTGGAGCGCGAGATCGTCTGGGCATCAAGCCGTTCTATTACTATCTCGACAACCGGCGTTTTCTGTTCGCCTCGGAGATCAAGGCACTGCTCGCATATCCCGGTCTGCGCGCCGCGCTGAACCGCTCCGCAATTCCCGAATACCTCGCCTTCGGCTACATTTCGAGCCAGGAAACGTTATTCCAGTCGGTTCGTAAGCTGATGCCCGGCCACACGCTGGAACTAGATGAAAAGGGGCGAGTCCAAATCGTTTCCTATTGGGATTTGCCGCAGGATGCGGAAAGCGGCTTGCATTCGCGCGAATACTATGTGCAGACGTACCGTGACCTGCTCCATCAGGCCGTTTCAAGCCACCTGATGAGCGATGTGCCTTTGGGAGTGTTTCTCAGCGGCGGACTCGATTCCAGCGTGGTCGCGGCGCTGACGGCGCGGCTGCGCCGCGACCCCATCGAAACCTTTTCGGTGGGCTATGCCGAAAGCTCTTACAGCGAGCTTCCGTTTGCTCAACAAGTCGCTTCGCATATTCGATCCCGGCACCACGAGGTGCGCGTTGGATGGAACGACTTTGTCAATGCCCTGCCGCGCCTGATTTACCATGAAGACGAACCGATCGTCTGGCCATCCAGCGTTTCGCTCTATTTCGTCGCCAAGCTCGCGCGCGAGCATGTGACCGTCGTCCTGACCGGCGAAGGGAGCGATGAAACGCTGGCCGGCTACACGCGTTACGCTTGGACGCTTTGGAATGCCCGGCTGGACCGCGCTTACCGGAAACTGGTTCCTTCCGCAATGCGAAGTTTCATCCGGCGCTATTGCGACGAAGCCGGCCTGCTTCCCCTGCCGGTCGAACGGCGCCTGCGGCACACGTTCCTGGCGCGCGATGGCACCTCCTGGCCATCCTTTTATTTCGATAACTTCTATTCTGTTTTTACCGAACCTGCGCAACAGGAAATGCTTGCTGACGGTCTATATGCTGCCAAGGGTGAAGCCTATAGACATTCTCTCGGTTATTGGGAACAATCGTCCGGAGATATGCTTCATCGCCTGCTCTACACCGACATTAAAACCTATCTGGTCGAGCTCTTGATGAAGCAGGACAACATGAGCATGGCAGCGTCCATCGAAAGCCGCGTTCCCTTCCTTGACCACGTTCTGGTAGAGTTTACGACTCGCATTCCGGCTTCCTACGAAACTCGAAGATTGTCAGGAAAATTCATCCTGAAATCAGCGGCTGGAGACCTGCTGCCTGCGTCCATTATTTACCGGAAGAAGATGGGCTTTCCCACTCCCCTTCGGGGCTGGCTGGCGGGTCCGCAATTGACGCAGGTGGAGCAGTTACTGCTCGAGCCTCGATCCTTGGAATGGGGGATTTTCAAACCCGAAGCGCTGCGAAAGCTGCTGGGCGAGCACCGGGCGGGAATCAAGGATCACTACGAGCGCATCTGGCGTCTGATGAATCTGGAAATCTGGCGGCGCGTTTTCCTGGACCGCGACCCCGCATACGCGCCCGGCAATATCGCCGTGACGTAGGGCGCCGCAAGCAGCGCCCCTACGAGATCCAGGGGACAGGGCAAATAAAAAGCCCCCGGCGGCCGATTTGTTCAAACCGCCGGGGGCTCCGGATGCTGGTGGAATTGGCTTGTTCGCTTTTCCGCGAAGGCGGCGCTTGCCAGCGCCCTGTCCTTACTCTTCGCTGAAGAGAGGATTCTCAAGCCAGCGCCAGCGAACGCCTAAGCCTCAGCACCCTCGCTGAGTCTACATTCCGTTGGCATGGATCACCTCCTTTCTAGCGATAACCCGATCATAGGGAGTGGATAGCCGGGAGTCAAGTGGAAGAAGCGCCATTAGAAAATGCCTCAGTTGCGGGCGCGTAGAGGCGGCTTCATGCCGCCATACTGTTGGCGGGGTAAACCCGCCGGTACAATTGCGCCCAAAATTGAGGCACCAGGTCATGAGGATCATTAGGGGTGCAAGGGTCGCGCTTTTTGGTGTATCATCACGTGCTATGCGGGCCATCAGGAAATCGATTGTTGTGACGTTGCTCGTGGCGACTGCGGCGGTCGCGCAGCAAACCCATCGTCAATACGAGCCGCCGAACGCGCCGGGCGCCGGCCAGAAGCTGCTCGCGCAATTTGCGGGCGACTGGGACGTCGTCAACACGTTCTTCCCTATGCGCGGGAAGCCGATCGTGACCAAAGGCACCTGTAAACAGTACATGGTCAAGGACGGGAAGTTTCTGGAGTCGGATTTCACCTTTGTCAAGGCGGATGGAACGAAGTGGACCGGCACCGGAATCTCCGGCTTCGATCCCAAAACGAATCGCTTCACCACCGTGTGGTACGACTCGCGGCGAACAGAGATGTCCATTCGCCAAAGCGACGGTACGTTCGACGGCAAGACCATCGTGCTGTGGAGCACGCCCCTCGATATGGAGCGCCCCGGGCGCAAGACCGTCGCGCGCGCACACCTTGAGGAGAACGGCCGCCTTCTCCTCTACCGCCATTTCTTGATCGACGGCAAAGGAAAAGAGCGGATGATGTTCGAGATGCGGATGACGCGGAAGTAGTTCCCCCCACTCCCACAGGGCGCTCCTATTCAGGACTAGGACTAAAGAGGGTCCGCGCGACCTCAAGGCGGGCGACGCGCCTGTCCGCGCGGTCCGCCTCAGCGAGCTTTTGACCAAGCCGAATCGCTCGCGCGTCATCTATCACTTGATGTACGGAAAGCGGCAGACCAAGCCTTGCCCGATGTGCACCGCCTGGCTGCGCCTCCTTAGCGCGGGCAACAGCACGTTCAAGTACGACTTCGGTAGCGGAGACAGCGAAGGCCGTCAGGACTCCACCGTGTCCGTCTTCACTCGCGATGCGGATGGGACACTGCGCCACTTCTACACTGCGCACCCTCGCATGGCCCCAGACTTCCAAGAGCGCGGCATCGACCTGCTCGCTCCCATCTGGCACTTTATGGACCTCACCCCGCAAGGCCGCGGCAACTGGTACATCCGTCTCGACTACGGCACCAATATTCACGCCGCCTCCGTGTAGTTCATCTCGAACTGCAGGAGCAGTTCCGGCTCTCGAGTACCGACGCCAGTCCGTCATCTGTTGACATCCGTCACGTGGCAGGCTACGGTACAGGATGATACACACAATTCGCCACAAGGGACTGAGACGGCTTTTTGAACAAGACGACCCGAGCGGCGTAAACCCGGAACATCTTGGCAAGCTGCGGGATATTTTGGCGACCCTACATGCAGCCCCTACAATTGCCCACATGGATTTACCGGCGTTTCGGCTACATCCGCTCAAAGGCAAGATGAGAGGCTTTTGGGCCGTGACTGTCCGGGCAAACTGGCGGGTGATTTTCCGTTTTGCCGAGGGTCATGCTGAGGACGTTGATTATGTCGACTATCACTAAACAGAGAAAGCGACCCATGACCATGAAAAACCCACCGCATCCGGGAGGCGTTGTGCTGCGGGAGTGCATCGAGCCTTCAGGGCTGACGATTACGGACGCCGCCAAAGCTCTAGGTGTCACCCGCAACACCCTTTCGGAACTGGTGAATGGGAAGCGCGGCATTTCTCCGGAAATGGCCGTGAGGTTATCGAAGGTTTTCGGTGGCAGCGAAGAGGGCTGGCTTGTTCAACAGGCCCAGTACGACCTTGTACACGTTCAGCGCGAACGGCTGAAACTCAAGCGGCTGGAAGTCGCCTAGAACTGGTACTTCTTCATTGCCTTCCGAGTGAAGAGAGTATCCCGTGGAGCGTCCTCTAGGGCGGCATAGTAGCCGGGTCAAGTGGAGAAAATTCCAGGAGGTGTATGTTTAACGAATCCGGAGGTACAGACCGTGGAAAAGCCATCTGTTGAGCCTTTTCGGAAGCAGATCGTCGTGGTAGACCCTGCCACAGGAAAGCTCCACTCAGCGGAGCCGCTTACGTTTGCGGAGATGGGGGTCAAAGAGCGCCAGCACATCGAGGAGTGGATAAAACATAACACAGGCATTCTGGGCTCGAAGCTGCTGCTCATCACCAGCGAGTACGACAAGTTTGACAAATCGGACGTCAAACTTGATCTTCTGGCGCTGGCACAGGACGGCAAGCTCTTTGTGGTAGAGCTCAAGCGCGATGCCAAACACACGCTAGCTGACCTTCAAGCCATAAGATACGCGGCTTATTGCTCTACGATGACTTTCGAACAGGCCGTCAAGTTACGCGCCGCGTTCGCAAAGACGGATCAGGACAGCGCGAGGCAGGAGATCAGGGATTTTGTCGGAGACGACGACTTTTCCAAGATCGAGAGGGAGCCGGGGATCATCCTGGCAGCGGGTGGCTTCGACGAGAAGCTCACCAGCTGCGCCCTGTGGCTTCACAAGTTCGGCCTCGACATCCGTTGCGTCGAGGTGACCCCCTACCGGCTAGAGGAGGGCAAAATCATCCTTGTCCCGCGAGTCATCATTCCTCTGCCCGAGGCGGGAGATTACATGGTTCGTGCGGAGGAAAAGGAAATCGACGAGATTGCGCTGTCGAAAACCAAGGGCCTCCAGAGGGAGTTCTGGACTGCGTTCATTAAATACTGCAGCGGAAGAAGCGCCGTCCCGGGACTCTGCGCATCTGGTCCGCCTGCGAGCGGCTGCTACACGGCAGGTTTCTCGCTGCCTCACCACGTTCTCCTTCAACTCATCGCGACAGCCAAACCTGCTGGCCTGAGGTGCCAGCTTGTCATCCGAAGTCCCGATTCCATGCTTGTCTACGAGCGGGTCGAGCGCCACAAGCAGGAAATAGATGCGATCCTGGGTGCCCGGCTTAAATGGCTTGCTCCACCATCAGAGGGCCTGACTGGTCGGGTCTTCCAAAGTCGAGCGGGCGACATCGAAGCGCGTGACAAGTGGGACGAGTATTTCGCTTGGCTGCTGGAGCGGGCCGAAGCTTTTTACAAAGCCTTCCTGCCTACACTTCGGGAGGTTGACCGGAAAGTGGGTGCGGTACGTCCTGCCTAGCGAAACTCCTCCTCCCGCTTCCCCGCGCGTCGCCGGGAAAGCGGGAGACTGTTTAATAGATAAAGAGGGCCGCTCAAGTTTGCAGTGCTTCACGCCTGAGCACGCCGCACCCTCAAACTGCCTGATGGTACAGCGAACGATTTCTTGCCCGAGGAGTGCACCCCTGCTAGACTGTTCGGGAAGTTCCCGGAGCTAACGAATGGCGAGCCAACTTTTAGCGAAGAAACCGCTAAGCACCATCATGGCGGAGGCCTCGGACACAGGCGAGCATTGTCTGAAGCGCTCTCTTGGCCCAATCAACCTGGTGACCATTGGCATTGGCGGTATCATCGGGGCCGGAATTTTCGTTCTGACGGGCACCGCGGCGGCGCAATTCGCGGGCCCTGCCATCGTTCTCTCGTTCGTAGTAGCGGGCGCCGGCTGCGTCTTTGCAGGTCTTTGTTACGCGGAGTTCGCTTCGATGATCCCGATTGCCGGCAGCGCTTACACTTACGGCTATGCGACCCTGGGCGAAATCGTCGCCTGGATCATCGGTTGGGCTCTCGTGCTCGAATACGCTTTCGGCGCCGCCACCGTCGCGGTCGGCTGGAGCGGGTACGTGACGGGCTTCCTGCGTTTCTTCGGCATAACTCTCCCTTTTAATCCCACGCCCAAAGGACATCTCTCGCTCTTCGGCGCCACGATTCCCGTTCAGGTGGATATCTTTGCCATGGCGGCAATTGTGATCATCACGATTATCCTGGTGGTCGGCGTGCGCGAATCGGCGAACTTCAATAGCGCCGTTGTGCTCGTCAAGGTTTCGGTCGTAATTATCTTCATTGGTCTTGCGGTCGCCTTCGCCTTCGGCCACTGGCCACACATGATGGCCAACTGGCATCCGTTCATCCCGAAAAATCTTGGTCATTATGGCCAATTCGGCTGGTCCGGCATTATGCGAGGGGCAGGCGTGGTTTTCTTCGCTTATATCGGCTTCGACGCCGTCTCCACCGCCGCTCAGGAAGCCCGAAACCCGCAGAAGGATATGCCCTTCGGCATTTTAGGCTCGCTGATTATCTGCACGATCCTCTATATCATCGTGGCCGGCCTCTTGACTGGGGTGAAATCCTACACTGCTTTGAACACCCCGGCGCCGGTTGCTGACGGCGCAGCCGCCATTGGTGTCTCCTGGGGTGTTTTCCTGGTCGACATCGGCGCCATCGCGGGCCTCACTTCCGTCATGTTGGTCATGCTTCTCGGGCAATCCCGTGTGCTCTATACCATGGCACATGATGGCCTGCTTCCCCCATGGGTTTGCAAAATTCATCGCAGCTTCCGCACGCCTTACATTACTTCCATCGTCGTCGGTGTCTTTGTCGCGTTTCTAGCCGCATTTCTCCCGATTATGTTTCTGGCCAAGCTCGTCAGCCTGGGAACCCTTCTCGCGTTCACGATCGTGTGCATCGGTGTCTGGGTACTGCGCGTCAGGCACCCCAAGGTCCCGCGGCCCTTTCGCACTCCGTGGGTTCCCGTTGTGCCTATTCTGGGAATAGTTGTTTCGCTCGCGTTGATGTTGTCGCTGGATTTGCCCGCCTGGATCGGCTTCGGAAGCTGGCTCGTCTTCGGCCTTATTATTTATTTCGCTTACAGCCGCAAGCACAGTAGTGTCCGGCGAGAATTGGCGGCTCAAAACCGCCACGCCCCTGCCGTCCACCAATCTTAGCCGCTCAAGTTATTGTGCGACTGGGAAGCTGGTTGCGAGAACGTAGAAGTTAAGCCGTCGAAGACGCCCTAATCCGTCGCTAACACTGACCGAACGTTTCATGGCCTACCAGCCATGCGCCCATGGCCATTCTCCGCATCCACCCATCAAGCGGCCAGCGTAGGGGGTAGGGCTTGCCCTACCCTGGTTCATTTTCGCGGCGGTGATCAAGGGGACGCCAAGCCGTCCCCCCTACATCATCTTCGGTGATCGACGGATTAGGGGACGCGCGACATGAAAGCGGGTGCGGCTGCGTTTTCACGCCGGATTCAGCTTTCTAACGCCAAAGTTTTCAGCTCAGGCACAGTCTTATTCGGAAAGACATTCCTTTCAGCAAATTCCCATCCGCGACGCCGGTCAATTGCCAGGCGGCTGCGTTCGATATAGTGGCGTAGCTCTTCCATACCGTACTCACGGGCCAACTGCCGGGCACTAACGCCGGGCCTCTTCGCCCTCAGCACAAACCACTGTTCCTGCCGCATCCATTTTTCTTGCACAACGTCCTCGTGATGTTCGCTCAGCAATCTGTCTCGTTTTTGAAGGTTGAAGTTCTCGTGATAGATGCCTCTATCGAAATCTAAAGTGACTCGGCTGATGTTGAAGTCGTTGCCTCGATTATAGAGAAGCCGCTCCCCGGTAATGTCATACACGAGGCAATCCACCGACTGCGTGGAGCTGACGATGTAGTAATGGTGATTAATCGCGTGCGCCTGCAGCGAAACGCCCGCAGAGTACGCGCTAGGCCATATCACTAACTCCGCACCTTCATCTGCCAGCCGCCGCCAGACTTCCGGGAAGTTGACATCGAAGCAGGTTGCGAACCCGACAGCGCCAAAATCGGCATGGCAAACCCGACTCGCACTACCGGGATCAACAGCGGGATGCACGTCAAATTCCGACCAATACGGGAAAATCTTGTCGTATGCGCACACCACCTGGCCAGAGCGGTCAATGAAAACGATGGTATTCAGCCGCCGAGTACCGTCCCGTCTATCGATGGGCGCCGCAATATAGGTCTTGTGTTTCTTGGCTAACGCAGCCATCGCTGTTACCGTCGGGCCGTGCAGAGGTTCCTCACTCTCCCGGTTCTGTCCCCGGCAAAGTTCCGGCAAAGCAATGATGTCGGGCGCAAGGGACCCCTCTTCGTCGACGCGCTCCGCGATTGCGTTTAATGAGGCCGAATCCTTAAATCCGATGCTTACGATGCGAACCGGGCGTCCAAGTTTTTGCCCGGAACTCTCCCCAGTTGCGTCGGGCGCCTCTTTCCCTGGGCCTCCTACCGCTGTCCCGGCCAAGGCTCCCATCCCAATCATTGCACCCCCAAGAAATGTGCGCCTTTTCATAATCGTCCTCCTACGATAAGGTGATATAACTATCCGGCAAGGCTTGAGTCCCTTCTGGACGGGCGCTCCCTCCGGTTAGGGCGGCGTTATGGCATCATTGAAAGCTGACTATTCCGGCGTCTTACACCCCGCCGTCGGCTTAAGAATGGGCGGATTGAGCATCCACGTCAAACATTATGTTGACCCGTCTCGGAATGTCAAGGCGGCAATTGAGAATCGATCGGGGGAAATGATATGCAACGCAGGGAATTCATGTCGTTTGCGGCGGCAGGAGGTCTTGTGGGGATCGGGCAGGCACTGAAGTCCGCCGCGGAATCTGAACAGCGCGGTGGCAGCGGTCCATGCGCTTATTCTCGCTATCAGGAATTGCAGAACCTGGCCGGGGAAAACTGGAGCCGCGGTCCCGAAACCGCCGGCCCAGGTTACCACCACGCGCCGCAGGCGGCGATCGAAGCGTTCAAGGATTTGAAATTTGGAATACGCATCCACTGGGGGCTGTACTGTCTGATTGGCAGTCACGAATCCTGGGGTCTGGCGGGCGCGAATCGTGAATTCTGGAATATCTACAACGTTCTTTTCCAATTCTTCAATCCCACCGGCTTTAACGCGAACTCCTGGATGGAACTTTTCCAGCGCGCGGGGATCAAGTTCTTCACGTTTACCACGAAGCATCACGAGGGCTTTTGCATGTGGCCGGCCAATACAGTGCAGCAGTGCCCGCGGTTGACGGCGCAAGCTTTCAACCACGGATGCGAGTATCTTGAAACGGTCACGAATAACTACAGCATCATGGACAGCCCATATAAGAAGGACATCGTGAAAGCAGTGGTCGAGGCCGGGAGAAGAAAGGGGATGAGCGTTGGCCTCTATTATTCTCACATCGACTGGCACGATCCGGCATTCGCTTGGGATCCATTCAATTTCTACTATGATCCAAAGTTCACCAAAGAATCTGATCCACAACGCTGGCAGACCTTCATCGATCACGAGCGAGAACAAGTGCGGGAGTTGATGACCCATTACGGGCCTATCGACGTGCTCGATTTCGACATTGGATGGCCGGCTTCGGCGGCGACAGAGATCGCGAACGTCGCTAAGATGGCTCGCGAGCTACAGCCCCGTGTCATCATGCGAAGCCGGGGCATTGGCGCCTACGGGGACTACCATACGCCGGAGCGGGAGATTCCGGAAGGAGCTTCAAGCGGTTTGTGGAAGGTGATCTATCCGTGCGGAACCTCCTTCTCCTATATCCCTAGCGACGTTTACCATCCTCCCGAGTGGGTGCTCGAAACATTGATTGACGTTGTGGCCAAAGGGGGCAACTTTGAGGTAGGGTTTGGTCCAATGCCAAACGGCACGTGGGCGCCAGAAGCTGTGGAACGGCTGGAATACGTTGGCGATTGGTTGAGGGTGAACGGGGAGGCCATTTACAATACGCGGCCCAGAAAAATATTCAGGGAGGGAAATGACCTCCGGTTCACCACCACGAAAGACGGCAGATATGTCTACGCAATCAGCACCGAGTGGCCTGGAAGACAATTGCGCCTGCACTCCGTAAAGGCCGTCGCGGGATCGCAAATTTTCATGCTTGGGGTGCGGGAGCCGCTCAAGTGGCGGCAGCAGGGAGACACCTTGCAGATAAATATCCCTCCCGAAGTGGCTGAGCACCGGCCGTGCAAGCAAGCCTTCGCCTTCAAGGTTAAAGTCAGATCCGAGTAGTGCCGGTCTTCAGGCCCAGCATACCGACCTTGTCGCGCGGGCAGGGGGACAAGCGGCACGTTGACAGTGACTGGTACGTCCTTTATAGTGACCGTAGACCGCCTCGGTGATTCGATCGACGAGGGTTTGGAGCTATCGGCCGTCCGGATTCTCGCCGGCTGAGGTCGAGAGCGAAGGCTCATGAGTCTTCCCAATTCACTAACTCTGCTTCGCATCTTTTTCGTCCCGCTGCTCGTTGTTCTGCTGCTCACCAATGAGAAGAACATGGAGTTGTGGGCAGTGGGCGTGTTTCTGGCCGCCGCAGTTACCGACCTCCTGGATGGCTATTTTGCCAGAAGGCAGTCGCAGATCACACGGCTGGGAATCCTGCTCGATCCCATCGCCGACAAGTTGCTGGTGACCTCCGCTTTTATTTCCCTGGTCGCGCTTCACCTGGCGCCCGCATGGATTGTGGTTATTATCATCGGCCGGGAATTGGCGGTCTCCGCCTTGCGAGGCATCGCCGGGTCCGAAGGGATCGTCCTCGGAGCCTCGGACCTGGGCAAGACCAAGATGGTTTTGGAAGTGATCGCAATCACGGTGATTGCGATGGTGCCGCGTTTTCCCGAGCTTGCGATTCTGGGCAAGGTTCTGTTGTGGCTTGTGGTTTGGTTCGCTCTGGCGTCGGCGGCGCAGTATTTCTGGGCGTTTTGGCGGGAACTCGATGCCCGCGATCACCAGCACGGCTCGCCGCGGGTGGTGGTGATTCGCGGCGGTGACACGAAGGATAAGAAGGATGTTGCCGCTCACTGAGGGAGAGAAGCGCGTTTTGCTGCGTTTCGCCCGCAGCGCGCTTCAAGAAGTGCTCCTCGTGCGGCCGGTCCCGATGGTTAGGCCCATCCCGGAGATGCTTCACCAGCGCGCCGGATGTTTCGTCACTTTGCGCGCGGCTGGAATCCTCCGGGGATGCGTTGGCCGCATCCACAATATTCTCCCACTTCATCAGGCGGTTCGCGACTGCGCCGCCGGCGCAGCCCTCGCAGACCCGCGGTTTCCTCCGCTCCAGGCCGATGAGCTTGCGGACCTCCACATCGAGATTTCTGTCCTTTCTTCCTTAACCGAGGTTACGCCCGAGCAGATTGAAATCGGCCGGCACGGACTTTTGGTCTCCCAGGGATCACGACGCGGTCTCTTGCTGCCGCAGGTGGCTGTGGAATGGAACTGGGACCGCGTGCGCTTCTTGCAAGAAACCTGTTTAAAGGCGGGGCTGCCTCGAGATGCCTGGCTCTCTGGCGCGCGCATCGAAGCATTCACCGCCCAGATTTTCGGAGAAAGATCGCTGAATGAGAACGCGCTTGCCCGCGTGGAAAAGACGGGGACAAGTGACTGAGAACGTGTGAATAAATTGCGCCGAGCTCGTCATCCTGCCCTGAAAAGTTCGGCCGAGGAGCTCCACCGGAAAAAAAGAAGCCAACCCTCTCCCGCTTGCGGGAGAGGGGGGACCGCGAAGCGGTGGATGAGGGATCCAGTCAATGCGCCTTGCAAACCAAATTGCCATCATTACAGGAGCGGGAAGCGGAATTGGCCGGGCCACAGCCCTCCGCTTCGCGGCGGAAGGAGCCCGCGTTGCGGTCAACGACATTAACGACGCGGGCGGCAGGGAGACGGTGCGGCGGATTCAAGCCTCGGGCGGGGAATGCTTCTTCGCACAAGCCGACGTGACTCGGCACGAAGAAGTAACCAAGATGGTCGATGCTACCGTCGAGGCTTACGGTCCGCCGGGCATTCTGGTGAATGTCGCGATCTGCAGCCGGGAATCGATCGAGGAGAATGCGTGGACTCCGAATATCGAGGTGGGGATGCACGGCACTTGGCGGTGCATGCAGGTGGTGCTGCCAAACATGAAAGCGCGGGGGTCCGGAAGTATTGTTAATATTTCTTCCGTGAACGCCCTCATGGGATTTGGGAATACACACGTTTATTCGGGGGTGAAGGCGGGTATCATCGGTCTTTCCCGTTCGCTCGCTGGCGAGGTTGGGAAGCACGGTATCCGTGTCAATTGTATCTGCCCGGGTACGATCGTCACCGAGATTTGGCAGCCTTTAATTGAAGAGGATCCGAACCTCGTCAACCGGCTGAAGGCGCTGTATCCTCTGGGCCGCCTGGGCCGTCCCGAAGACGTAGCCAACGCTGCACTGTTCTTGGCTTCTGATGAATCCTCTTTCGCCACCGGAGCGGTATTCGTCATTGACGGCGGCCTTACGGCGGCGCAATTGGGCTTTCCCGTCTTTCAAGAAGAGTCGTGAGGATTCGTCCCGAGGCGCGGAGATTACCTGCCGCAATGAAGTGAAGTATCATTGGGCCGGGATGAGCAAACCATTGAACATCGAACGAGCTATGGAATTCATTGTAAAACAGCAGGAGAAATTCGAAGCGAGGCTTGCCAAGTCCGAGGCAAGATTCGAAGCTAACTTTGCCCGAAGCAACCGCCGGCTAGACCGAATCGAGCAGGTGCTCACGCAGACCAACCGCGTGGTGGCCAAGCTTGCGTCGGCGGGGGTTGGCCTTCGCAGCGACATCCGCCAGCACGCAAAGCGCATGGCAGAGCACGAGGCATGGCTCCGACGGCACGATGAGAAGATGTCGGAGATGGAAGAGAAACTCGATGCACTGATTGATATTGTGGACAAGTCCATCCGCCGAAACGGAGGCACACGCTAATGGTACGTCGCCCTTCACAGCCGCTAGCTATCCTTTACCCGCCAAGACCTCTGCGAACCCCATAAGTTGGTGAATAAAAATGTGAGTTGAGACTCATAATCTGGTAGAATGCGAGTTTGTCCTCACGTTCCTCCATCGCGCCGCGCCGCATCCCCCAGCAGGAGCGGGGGCAACGCCGGGTGTCCGGGCTATTAAACGCGGCCGCCAGCGTCATCTCCGAAATGGGATACCAGCAGGCAACGATGTGCGCCATCGCCCAGCGCGCGGGTTCGTCGATTGGCTCGCTCTATCAGTTCTTTCCAAACAAGGAATCGGTAGTTGACGCCTTGCGAGCCCAATACGTTAAGGAGGTCGAAAGACTGTGGGCGGCGCTCGCGGCCGAGGCGCATAACCTGACCGTAGAGGAGCTTGTCTCCCGCCTGGTCCGCTCGCAGGTCGAATTCGCAGAGAGACATCCTGCCTCTCTGGCTCTTTTCGAGGCGCCGCCCACGGCAAATACTCCACGGAGGCGGGAGATCATCCGCGCCCGGATTGCCCGGGTGCTTCTTGCTCGCAAGCCCCGGATATCCAGGGCGAGGGCCCTGCGGCTCGCGGCCGTGGTGCACGAAATCGTCAAAGGACTGCTAACGCTGTACGCGCGGGCCGGTTCCGGAGAACGGGCGCTGATCCTCGGCGAATTTGAAACCGTTCTTATTGCGTATCTCGGAACCAAGTTACACAGCTCTTAGCGGGTAGCAGGTAGCGCAGACTTCGTGCTTTTCGAAGTCTGCGGCTTTTCTTTACGATTCAGGACAAGCCGCAGAGTTTCCAAAGACGGGAAACTCCGCGCTACCCGCTACGCGCCGCCCTCTACCGCAAAGGGGGCAAGGGCAGAGGTTGTTTTCATCGCTTCACGGAGGAGATCGTAATTGAACAGGCAAGCCTCGCGGTCCGTCAAGCTCGGCGTCTTCCTTCTAATTGTTGCTGCTCCAATCTTCTCTGGCGGGTGTGGCCGGCAGCCGCAAGCGGCTGCGGCGCCCCCGCCTCCCATAGTCGAGGTTGCAAGTGTCGTCGAGAAGAACGTTCCGATTTATGGTGAATGGATCGGAACACTATACGGCTACGTCAACGCGCAGATCCAGCCCCAAGTCACCGGGTATCTCATCGAGCAGGACTATCGCGAAGGCTCGCTTGTCCACAAGGGGGACGTCTTATTCGAGATCGATCCTCGCCCGTTCCAGGCCGTGCTGGACCAAGCGAAAGCTCAGCTCGCACAAGCTCAGGCGCAGCTTGGGAACGCGCGCCTGAACGTCAAACGCGATATCCCTGAAGCGCAAGCGCGCGCCATCCCACAAAGCCAGCTCGAGACAGACACGCAGTCCCAACTGGCGGCGAAGGCAGCCGTGGAGTCAGGCCAGGCGGCGGTCGAACAGGCCGAGTTGAACCTGGGGTTCACGAAGGTTCGCTCACTTATCTCCGGCATTGCCGGCATCGCCCAAGTGCAGGTCGGAAATTTGGTTACCCCCTCGACGGTACTGACCGGCGTCTCCCAGGTCGATCCGATCAAAGTCTATTTCCCCGTCAGCGGAATGGAGTACTTGCGGATCGCCAACCGGATCAGCCCGGGCGCGGTGAACCTATTCTCGGGGGCGGCAGCCATCCCTCTGCAGCTCATCCTATCGAATGGCAATCCGTACAGCCATTCGGGAAGAATTCTCTTCGCCGACCGGCAGGTGGATCCGCAAACCGGCACCATCCAGATTGTGGGCGCGTTTCCGAACCCCGGCAATATACTTCGACCGGGACAGACCGGGCGTATCCGCGCGGTAACGGAAATCAGAAAAAACGCGCTGCTGGTTCCCCAGCGAGCGGTGACCGAGCTGCAGGGAAATTACCAGGTGGCCGTGGTTGGGCCGGACAACAAGGTTACCGTCCGCACCGTGCAGGTTGGGGAGCAAGTGGGAACGCAGTGGTGGATGATCAACCAAGGCCTGAAGGCTGGCGAGCGCGTGGTGGCCGAGGGAACGGGGAAAGTGCGCGACGGCATGGCGGTTACTCCGCATTCCTATAACGAGTCCAATAACGGAAGCTGATCAATGTCAAAGTTCTTCATTAACCGGCCGATTGTCGCCATCGTGATTGCGATTCTCACCGTGCTCGTGGGTGCAATTACAATTCTAAGACTGCCCGTCTCGCAGTTTCCGGATATTGTGCCTCCGGAAACGCGGATCCAAGCCACTTTCGTCGGCGCCGACGCCAACACGCTCGCCCAATCCGTCGCCACTCCAATTGAAGAACAGATGAGCGGCGTCGACAACATGAACTACATGTATTCGGTGAACGCCACGGCCAACGGGCAGGTGAACATGGTAGTGGATTTCGCTGTCGGCACCAACCCGAACACGGACCTCATTCTCACACAGATGCGGGAGACACAAGCGGCCGCCCAATTGCCTTCGCAAGTTGCCCAATACGGAGTGACTGTGCGGAAATCGACTTTTACACCCCTCATCCTCGTGGCGCTTTACTCGCCTCACGGTTCTTACAACGCGCAATTTCTTGCGAACTACGCCTATATCAACCTCGATGACCCCATCACGCGCTTGCCCGGCGTCGCCGAAGTTCAGGTGTTTGGCGCCGGCCAGTACGCCATGCGAGTCTGGGTCAAGCCGGCGGCGATGTCCAGGCTGGGTATCACCGCCTCCGACGTGATCAATGCAATTGAGACGCAAAACACTGTTAACCCCGCGGGGCAAATTGGCGGCGAGCCCGTGCCGCCGGGCCAATCTTTTACCTATTCGGTCCTGGCGCAAGGACGCCTCGTAACACCGCAGCAGTTTGGCAATATCGTGATCCGGGAAAACCCGAATGGCGGCATCGTGCGCGTCCGGGATGTGGCGCAGGTTGAGCTCGGCGTGCAGTACTACAACCTGATGGGCCGTTTGAACGGAAAGCCGAGCGCTGTGCTTGCGATTTACCAGTTGCCCGGTACGAATGCGGTCGACACCGCCAACGGGGTAAAGAACCTGATGGCACAGATGAAGAGCCGCTTCCCTCACGATATGGACTATGCCGCCTCTCTTGACTCGACGCTGGCCGTGACCGAAGGCATCAAAGAACTCCTCATCACGCTTGGGATTGCGCTGGCGCTGGTCATCTTCGTTGTCTACCTGTTCTTGCAGGGCTGGCGCGCCACGCTCATCCCGCTGCTTGCCGTCCCCGTTTCGCTCGTAGGTACCTTTATACTTTTTCCGGTCTTCGGTTTTTCGATCAATACGCTCTCGATGTTTGGTTTGGTGCTGGCTATTGGCCTCGTCGTGGATGACGCCATCGTGGTTGTTGAAGTGGTGGAGCGGCACATTGAGGAGGGCCTGGCGCCGAAGGCCGCCGCGCTTAAAGCCATGGAAGAAATTTCGGGCCCGGTGGTTGGTATTGCGCTCGTTCTTTCCGCGGTTTTTGTGCCCACCGCGTTCATCCCGGGGATCACCGGGCGCCTCTATCAGCAATTTGCGGTGACGATTGCCGTCTCGGTAATCATCTCAGCCTTCAACGCGCTCAGCCTCAGTCCCGCCCTCGCCGCCTTACTCCTTCGGCCCAAGCGGCCCAGCCGGGGACTTCTGCGAAGATTCTTTGGCGGGTTCAACCGGCTTTTCAGACGCGCAACGAATGGATATGTTCGCGCCTGTAGCGGCTTGATACACAAAAGCGCCGTGGCTTTCATCCTTCTCGCCTTATTCGCGATCGCGGCTGTTTACTTCGGTGAGAAACTTCCCTCCGGCTTCCTTCCCGATGAAGATCAAGGCTACCTCTTTGTTAATCTCCAACTCCCCAATTCGGCTTCGCTCCAAAGAACCGCCTCCGCCGCGAGAGAGGTTGAGAACATACTCGCCAGAACGCCCGGCGTTCAGAATTATACGAGCGTCCTTGGCTTCAGTTTGCTCAGCTTCGCTCAAACCACCTATAGCGCCTTCTTCTTCGTCACCGAGAAACCATGGAGCACTCGCAAGCAGCGAGATGAGCAATATCAAGTCATCAAGGAACGCCTGAACCAAGAGCTCACCAAACTTCCGCAGGGAACCGCCTTCAGCTTCTCCCCTCCCGCCATTCCGGGTGTGGGCACTTCCGGCGGGTTCACGTTCGTCCTCGAAGATCGCGGCGGCCATGACACGCCGTGGCTGGCGGAGAATGTCGCAAAGTTCGTTGCCGCCGCCAGCAGGCGCCCGGAAATAGCCGGCATCGCTTCGTCGGCCCTTTTCAGCGTGCCGCAAGAGTTTGTCAATATTGATCGCGATAAGGCTCTCAAACTCGGCCTTCCTATCGCTGATGTTTATCAAACGCTGCAGACGTTTATGGGCGGTTACTTTGTCAACTATTTCAACCGCTTTGGAAGGGAGTGGCAGGTTTACGTTGAAGGCGCAGGCGCTTCCCGGACGGTCACTGCGGACCTGAGCCAGTATTATGTGCGGAACAATCAGGGCCAGATGGTCCCGCTCTCCGCGGTCGCCTCGTTTTCGCCGCTTATGGGCCCGGAATTTATCATGCACTACAACGAATATCCCTCGGCGCAGCTCAATGGCAGCGCGGCGCCCGGTTACAGCTCAGCACAGGCCATGGCCGCCCTCGAACAGGTTTTTGCCCAGACGATGCCGCATGATTGCGGCTACGACTATATGGGCATGTCTTTTCAGGAGAAAAAAGCGGCGCAAGGAATCTCCGCCACCACGATCTTTGGGATATCGCTCCTCTTTGTCTTCCTGATTCTCGCAGCCCTCTACGAAAGCTGGTCGCTGCCCGTCAGCGTGCTGCTGAGCACCCCGGTGGCCGTGTTCGGCGCCTTGGGCTTGCTGCTGCTGCGCCGCTATGTCGATCTGTCTCTGCTGCCCGCATATATGGTACAGCTCGAAAACGACGTGTATTCGCAAATCGGCCTCGTCATGCTGATTGGCCTCGCGGCCAAAAATGCGATCCTGATCATCGCCTTCGCCAAGGATGAATACGAGCGGGGCAGACCGCTGATTGACGCGGCGCTGGATGGGGCGCGGCTCCGCCTCCGGCCGATTTTGATGACTTCCTTCGCATTCATTTTTGGTGTCGCGCCTTTATGGGTTGCCTCGGGCGCTGGTTCGGTGGCCCGGCAGATTATGGGCACGACGGTCATTGGCGGCATGATCGGCGCAAGCCTCATTGCCATTTTCCTTATTCCCGCCTTCTTCTACGTGGTCGAGAGGCTTTCGGGCGCAAGAAGAGGGCATCCGGTCGCGCAGCCGGCGCCGGGAGAAGCGCCCGCGGAGTCTTTGTAGCGCAGAGTTTCCTGCCTTTGGAAACTCTGCGGCTTGTCCGCGAATCGCTGAAGAGAACCCGCAGACTTCGAGACGCACGAAGTCTGCGCTATCCCGCTTGCGGTGGCAACGCAACTCTGAACTGAAATGAGAAGATTGACCTTATTGGCGCTACTCTTCGTCCTGCTGGCGGGATGCACGGTTGGCCCCAACTATCAGAGGCCCAAACTCAACGTTCCCTCAGCCTATCGCGGACCGGCGCCGAGTCCCGCGGGCACGTCCTCCGCGGTTTCACTCGGCAACGAAAAATGGTGGACGGTTTTTCACGACCCCGTATTGCAGCAACTGATCCGCACAGCTTTGCAGCATAACTATGACATTCGGATTGCAGCCACGCGCGTGATCCAGGCGCAAGCTCAGCTTGGAATCACGCGCTCGAATCAATTTCCCACTGTAAATGCGGGCGCTGGAGCTGTTGCCCTCTATAACCCCAAGGTATCGAGCGTATTTCCCGCCTATAAGGAGAACTACGGCGAACTCGACCTTTCCGTCATCTGGAATCTCGATTTCTGGGGAAAATACCGGCGGGAGACGGAGGCGGCCCGCGATAGCCTCCTGGAAACCGAGTGGGGGCGCCGCGCTGTGATCACCTCAGTCGTCGCCGATGTAGCGACTGCATATTTCCAGCTTCGCGAACTGGACCTGAGTCTCGAAATCTCACGCCGCACTCTCGCCTCCAGGCAGGACTCGCTTCACCTCACTCAGGTGCTGGCCAACAACGGCTCCGCTTCACTGCTCGACTTGCGCCAGGCGCAAGAACTTGTAGACACCGCGGCGGAGACGATTCCCGATCTCGAGCGGCAGATTCAACAGGAAGAGGACATGATCAGCGATCTCCTCGGTGAAAATCCGGGGCCCATTGCGCGTGGCCTGACGCTCACCCAGGAACCGGCGCCGCTTGTCGTCCCTGCCGGGCTTCCGTCGGAATTGCTAGAACGCCGGCCAGATATTCGCGAAGCCGAAGCGAATCTGATGGCTGCCAACGCGGATATCGGGGTCGCCAAAGCTGATTTTTTCCCGAACATTTCGCTTACCGGTACGGGAGGGTTTGAGAGTTATGCGCTGAATAAATTCTTTACCGCCCCCGCCTTTCTTTGGGATACCGCCGCCTCGGCGTCTGGGACGATTTTTCAGGCCGGTGCGCTTCGCGCCGGTGTGACGCTCGCTACGGCCCAAGATCAGCAGATGCTGCTGACTTACGAGCAAACCATCAAAGCGGCCTTCGAGCAGGTCTCAGACGCTCTGATTGCCTACGCAAAATATCGCGAGTTTGAAAAGCAGCAGGTGTCGCTGACGGCTGCTGCCCAAGACGCTGACCGCCTCTCCTACGTGCTTTACCGTCACGGCGGCGCCAGCTACTTGCAGGTGTTGACTAGCGAAACCAATTATTTTTCGGCGGAGCTGAACCTCGCGCAGGCACACCTCAATGAGCGGCTCGCCCTCGTCCAGCTTTACAACGCCCTCGGTGGCGGCTGGCAGTAGCCAGCGGGCATATCTCATTGCGAGGGATGAAGCGGGTAGCGTGGACCATCGGTTTTGTGGTCCGCGTCTTTTCTTCCCGGAACTCGAGAAAAGCCGCAGACTCTGTTAAATGCGAGAGTCTGCGCTACCCAGCGTTGTGCTAAACTGTGCGCACGGAGGACGAATCCCATGAAGGCCTTTTCACAGAAAGCTATACGGAAGCGAACGCGCAACAGAGCCTGCGCAACGATTCTCGCTCTGGCTTTCTGCTCCGGAATGACGTTCGGAGCAGCACCGTCTGCTTCGGCCGCAAAAACGACGGCAGTAACACCCCATCTCCCTCCTTACCACGCGCATCCCCCGCGCGGACCCTTACCGCAAGTGCTTCCCTGGACGGACTTCACGGGTAATGCGCATGCGGAAAATGCCTACTACCTTGCAGCGCGGATTCGCCCTGTTCTCTATCAGCAACCTTGCTTCTGCCCTTGTGGCAAAGCGCTTGGGCACACGTGCCTGCTCGATTGCTTTACGCGGGCCGATAAGCACGCGGCGATGTGCGGGACATGCCTGAAGGAAGCGATCTTTGCCTACCAGCAAGCAATGCAAGGGGCCGATGCACAAACCATCCGCGCGAAAATGATTAAGGGCGAGTGGAAGAAGGTAGACCTCACAAAATACAATCGGCCACCCGGAGAATGAGCTCGTAGCGCGGACCGCCGGTTTTGTGGTCCGCGTCTTTCCTTCCCGGAACTCGAGAAAAGCCGCAAACTCTCTTAAATGCGAGAGTCTGCGCTACCCAGCTCGCCGCCTGAGCGCCAGTGTTTCATGCTCCCGATGCCGGTGGAGAACTTCGGCGCCGTGGCTGCAATTGCTGATCCTCAAGGCGCGGCGTTTGCGTTGCTCCTAAAGGTTCGGCCGGGACCCCCTCACCCAGCGCTGCGCACCGCCCTCTCCCCCCAAGGGGGCGAAGGCAGGGGGGGTATGCTTCGCGGGTGTCGCGAAGCGACATGAACAACTGCTCCAGCCTTTCCCAAAGCACGCCGATCGGCCTGATTTCGCCGAAATTTCGATTATGAGCTCCATTAGTGGCACTACCTAACGGCTCATTTTTTCCAAGCATGTGCCATTTTGCCTCACATTCTACTGGACTGCGCCGCCTCAAGGCTGCGGACTAGCCGCAAATGAAACAAATCCTTCTAGTTAACTAAATGGAAACTAACTTGCTCTCCCTTTTTGGATTGCATCGCCAAATGCGTTGGGGACTGGGCCAACAGTGGTAAAAGTTCTAGTGGTTGATGATGACAAGGAGAGCCGCGAGCTTCTCTCCGAGGTTTTGACGACTGGCGGTTATTCCGTAGGTCTGGTGGAGAACGCTGAAGCGGCTCGGGCAACTCTGAGGCGCGAAGAAGACTACCATATCGTTATTGCTGATCTGCGTATGCCAAACGGAAGCGGTCTGGACTTGCTCAAAGAGCTTCGCCGGGAAAAGGCCAAGTGCGAAGTCATTCTGATGTCGTCTTTTATCAGCGGAGCGGAGCGAGAACTAGCGGACGAGTTGGGAGTGGACGCTTTTTTAGAAAAGCCTTTTCGCTTGTCTGAGCTGCTCGACGTGGTAGCAGGGCTGGCGAAAGAGAGACCGATGAGGATTCCGTCCTGACGGTTGGGCCGCCCGTGCCGCGGTCCATGACCGGAGAAAAAAGGAGATCAGATGAACGTAGAGGAAAAAGTGGTCGAGATCATTACGCGCGAGCAACATTTGGAGCCGGGCGCCGTAAAGCCAGACTCGACTTTTGCGGAATTGGGGATTGATTCGCTTGACGGGGTAAACATTCTCTTTGCCCTCGAAGAAGAGTTCAAAATCGACATTCCCGACAGCGTCGCGCAAAACATGAGGAGCGTCCGGCAGGTGGTTGACAGCCTGAACCGGGTGCTGGAGGGCAAGGATATTTCCGACTTGGTGGCGCTGGCAAAGAGTGGAGAGCCTCATCCCAGCAATTGATCTTCCCCTGAAGGCGGGATAGCACGGCATGCGTACGGTGGTCATTACAGGACTTGGCGTATTTGCCTCCACGGGAAAGGATGTGGAGAGCTTCTTTCGAAATCTCAGCAGCGCCCAAACTGGAGTCCGCCGGATCACGCAATTTGACCCTTCTAGCTTAAGCGTCCAGATTGGCGCGGAAGTGCCGGATTATAGTCCCTCCGCCTACTTTCCCGAAAAGCGTCTTGATATCCTCGACCGCTTTGCGCAGTTCGCTTTGCTCAGCGCCAAGGAAGCAATGCAATCCAGCGGCCTCACGGTCCGAGAGGAGGAGCGCACCCGGTTTGGTGTGGTCCTCGGCTCCGGGATGGGAGGCGCACAGGGACTCGACGAAGGCTATTTAAATCTCTACGCCAAGCAAGCAACCCGGCTGCACCCTTTCACCATTCCAAGGATCATGCACAATGCTCCCGTATCCCAGGTGTGCATGGAATATTCAGCGAAGGGCCCGTCCTTTACCACGGCAACCGCCTGCTCTTCGTCGGGCCATGCGATCGGCGAGGCGTTTCGTCTGATCAGGTTTGGCTTGGCTGACGTGATGCTTGCGGGAGGAAGCGACGCCCCGATCACTTATGGCATGATGCGCTCCTGGGAATCGGTACGCGTGCTCGCCTGCGGGAACGGTAATCCGGGCCGCGCCTGCCGGCCATTTTCTGCCGACCGGGAGGGCATGGTGATTGGGGAGGGCGCCGCGACGGTCGTTTTGGAAGAATACGAGCACGCTCGCCGGAGGGGCGCCAATATCCTGGCTGAGATCGGCGGCTTCGGTATGACTTCGGACGCGGGGCATATTACCCAGCCGACGGTCGAAGGTCCCGCTCGCGCCATGCGGGCCGCGCTCGACGAAGCTCGAGTGAATGCCGATGAGGTGGATTACATCAATGCCCACGGGACGGGAACCCGGCTGAATGATGCGATGGAGACGACAATTATCAAAGAGGTTTTTGGGGACCGGGCCCGCCGAATTCCCGTCAGCTCCACCAAATCGATGCACGGGCACGCGATGGGAGCCACGAGCGCAATCGAGCTGGTGGCTACGGTGCTTGCAATTCAGCGCGGGGTGATTCCCCCCACCGCGAATTACACGAAACCCGATCCGGAATGTGATCTTGACTATGTTCCGAACGAGGCGCGGTCGCAGCCGGTGCGTATCGCGATTTCTAACTCCTTTGCTTTTGGCGGCTTGAACGCCGTCTTGTTAGTCCGCCGACCGCAGTAGCCGCCGGTCCGGCCGACATCGGAATAAGGGCGCGGAGGCGCGAATTCAGGAATATTTTGGCTGCCGGTCGCAATGAGCTCATGCCGAAAGATTGTTATCTTGACCCTGAGTGTCGGGGCGGGTCACGTTCAGGCCTCCACCGTTATCCAGGACGCCCTCGCCGACGGCCTCGGTAAGCATGACATCCGGATTCTCGATGCGATTCCTCTTTCCGAGGCATGGTTCCCCTGGATCTACGTGCAGCCCTACTGGTGGATGCTTCGCTACCGGCGCGATGCTTGGCGTTGGCTGTACGAATGGCGGCAGCGAAGGCGGCACCATTCGACGGCGCCGCGATGGGTTTTCCGCCGCGGGTGCATTGAGGTGCTGAAGGAGCTCCAAGCGTTTTCTCCTCACCTCGTGATTGTGACGGAAATTGGGGCGGCGGAGATTGCCGCGCTGGGAAAGAGAGAAGGGTGGTTTTCGGCACCCATTCTTGCCGTCCTGACGGATTTCCAGGCGGAGCCGCCGTGGGTCCAGCCGGAAATCGACTTCTTCTGCGTCGCCACCGAACAGGCGAAGTCCCAGTTGATCGGCTGGGGCATCTCCCCGCATCGCGTCCTCATTTCCGGGATTCCTATTGATCCCGCCTTCGCGGTACCTTCCGAACGGCCGGAGATGGCCCGCTCGCTGGGGCTTGCGGCGCATCGGCCGGTAGCGCTGCTCATGGCGGGCGGATTGGGGATGGCGCCGCTCGACCGGATTGCCGTCGAGCTCGAACGCTGTGGCATGCCGCTTCAGGTGTTGGCCATCGCCGGCCGCGACCGTGGGCTGCAGGAAAGACTTCAGCGGCTGCGAGGCCGGACCGCAATCGATCTGCTTCCCTTCGGCTGGACCAATCGCGTCCCCGAGCTCATGGCGGCGGCGGACGTGCTCATCACCAAGCCCGGAGGATTGACGGTCTCGGAGGCGCTGGCATCCGGACTGCCGATGATTCTCACTCACCCTATTCCCGGCCCCGAGGAAAGGAACATCAGTTATCTGCTGCAGCACCGTGCCGCGCTACACGCGCGGAGAATTGAGGAGATTCCCCAAATTACCTCTCAACTGCTGGCCAGACCTGCAAAACGCGAGCAGATGGCCCAAACCGCCCGGGCGCTGGCCCGCCCCGGCGCGGCGCACGCGATCGCTCAGGTGAGTAAGGCGATGCTCGAAAAGGAAACTTACATCGATCTCCTAGTGCCCCCTTCGCCCCGCTCCGGCGAGTCCGCGTTTCTGATGTGACCGGGACAGTGATGAGTGACGAGCAGTTTGTAGCGCCGGGCTTTAGCCTGGCACTCGAGTTTTTACATGCTGAGCCGCGAAGCGGCTCCTATCATAGCCCAGGCCACCCGGCTTGGGTCAGAAACGTACCAGTTTTTGTAGAGCTGGAGCCCTGAAAGGGCGTACTATTCCAGATGCTCGTATCGGCTATGGGTGGGGTTGAGGGGCTTTAGGTCGCCCCTTCAGGGCTCGCTTGCAGGGCAGGCCGGATTCTGGGCGTTGCCCAGGGCTATGATAGGGCGACCCTTCGGGACTCCAAATGCCGACCTAAAGGTCGGCGCTACTCGTCATCGGTTTCAAGACTATGCTCGGTAATTTTAGGAAGCTTTTTGAGCGCGCGGTAGTCGGTGACTCCGTTCCCTCGCTGATCAAATGGGGAAAGACATTGCCACGATCAGCAGTCCGAAGGCTTCAGCAGGACGCATTCCGCGAAACAGTCCGGTACGCAGCGAAGCACCAAACATTCTTCAAGACCAAGCTGAAGGAGCACGGGCTCGACGCTTCCATTATTCGCAATCCGGAAGACTTGGGCGAGCTATTCACAACGCCGGACGATTTGATCGGCCGCCCGGCGGAAGATTTCCTTTGCCGTTCGCCCCAATTGGTTTTCGAGACGACGGGAACATCCGGGCCACCGAAGCGCGTTTATTTCACTTACGATGAGATCGAACAATCAGCCCGGCACGAAGCTGCGGGGCTTTGGGAAAACGGCGTGCGACCGGGGGATCGCGTCGTCTGCGCCTTCGACGCGGGCTACTGGGTAAGCAGTTGGGTTACGTTCTTTGCCTGTCAACACCTGGGTGTGTTCTGTTCCGCCGCCGGCAAGCCTCACCCCAGGGAGCTTTATGCCCGGATGGGCGCTTATCAGTACAACGTCATCATCGCCGATCCTACCTGGCTCGTCAGCCTCACCGAAATCGCCGGGAAAGAGGGTATTTTTCCGGTCAAGCTGATCGTAGCGGCAGGGGACCGCATGACCGATCCTTACCGAAAATACGTTCAGGGCGTCTGGAACGCTCCCGTCATCCTCGGTTACGGCTCAACCGAAGCGGGAGGCGGGCTCGGAATGGAATGCCGGATGGGCCGGGGTTATCACGTGGACGAGTTTAATTTTTTGCTCGAAATTGTTGAGCCGGATAGGGATGGCTACGGAGAACTGGTCATTACCACCCTCACGCGACGCACCGAACCACTCATCCGCTACCGCGCTCGCGACATCACGCGGCTCCTGGATAGCCGCTGCCCCTGCGGCATCGGGCTCCGGCGTCTCGATGCCATTCGGGGACGCCGCGATGAAATGGTGGTGATGGGCGCGGGCAACATGCACCCGGCAATCTTCGAGCGTGTACTTCAGGACATTCCAGGGATTGGCGACCTCTGGCAAGTGGCCGTTCGCCAGGAAGGACTCCGCGACGTGCTCGAGTTCCGTCTGGAGCTTACCAATGGAATTGATCCCGGCCGCGTAGAAGAAAATGTGGCCCGTAACATCCAGTCGCGCTATCCGGAAGTCTGGGCTAACCAAGCGTGCGGCATGTACCGGCTCGCGTTCCAATTTCTGCCGGAAGGCACCCTGGCCCGGGGCCGGAAGCCCAAGCGGCTGGTGGATGAGCGCACAACATGAATAATTATCTATCGCATACAAGCCCGGGCCCCGGTCCCCAACCTCTGGTCTTTTGCGATTTTGATGGCACCATCACGCTGGCGGACGTAACCGATAGGATCCTTGAACAACTGGCGGCGCCGGGATGGCGCCGCTTCGAGCAGATGTGGGAGGACGGGCTGATGGGCTCGCGGGAATGCCTGGAGCGGCAGCTTGCGCTGGTTGAGACCACGCCCAAAGTGCTCGACGCTCTCATTGACTCCATTCCTATTGACCCCGGGTTCGCGGCATTCTGCCGCTTCGTACAAACGAATGCTATTCCCTTCGTAATCGTCAGCGAGGGTCTCGACTACGTTATCCGCCGCATCCTTCACCATTGCGGAGTGCAAAAACGCGTGCGTAACGGAACCCATTTTTTCTCGAGCGCCGTTCGTCTGAACCAAGGACGGCTCTCGTTGCGTTTCCCTCATGCGCTTGCGTCTTGCACGCACGGCTGTGCTACATGCAAGCCCCTGGTTATCCAGCGGCTGCGGGCGCACCACTGGCCTCTTCTCTACGTCGGAGACGGCCTTTCTGACCGGCATGCGGTGCGCGAGGCAGATTTTGTTTATGCCCGCCCAATGCTTCTTAGCTATTGCCGCGACAACGGAATCCCCAGCCGCGCCTTCAGAACGTTTGAAGACTTGCAGTGCGCGCTCGCGGAGTGGCTGAGCGGCAAGACCCCGTTGCAAATGGACGAAGCGGCGCGACTCCGCCTTGAGTCAAATCCCGATCGCCGCGGGACGGAGATTTACCTGCTGTGATGAAGATTCCAGAAACCGCAAACCGGACGGCGGAATTATTAGCCACGGAAAAGCAATACTGCTCCCATGGCGATACCGTCCATTATCTCGAGCCCCCAAAAATCTTCACGAGCTGCGAGGGAAGCTATCTGTATGACGAAGCGGGCACGCCCTATCTGGACTTGCAGATGTGGTATTCGGCCGCAAGCTTTGGCTACAAAAACCAGCGGCTCAATGAGGCCTTAAAGCGACAACTGGACCGTCTGCCTCAGCTCGCCTGCCAATATTTGCACGCCGAAAAGGTGGAAGCTGCGGCGCGCATTGCGCGCTACTGCGAGGAGCGCTTCGGGGTGCAGGGCCGCGTACACTTCAACGTCGGCGGCTCGCAAGCTATCGAGGATTCGCTTAAGATTGTCCGCAACTTTACCGGCAAAAATCTGATGTTTGCCTTCATGGGCGGATACCACGGGAGGACGCTGGGCGCTTCCGCTATTACCTCGAGCTACCGCTACCGGCGCCGGTACGGACACTTTGGAGATCGCGGCCAGTTTGTGTTCTATCCCTACTGTTACCGGTGCATCTACGAGAAAGAGCCGGAGACCTGCGGGATCTATTGCCAGCAGGAATTCGCCAAGCTGTTCGATAACGAGTACTACGGCGTGTGGGATCCGAAAGCCGAGGTCTCCGAATTCGGCGCCTTCTATATCGAAGCGGTCCAGGGGACAGGGGGTTACGTCATTCCTCCCCGGGAATATTTCAAGCGGCTCAAGGAAACCTGTGACAAGCGCCACATCCTGATTGTGGATGACGAAATCCAGATGGGATTTTACCGCACAGGAAAACTCTGGGCGATCGAGAATTACGGCATCACCCCCGATATCATTGTATTTGGGAAGGCCCTCACCAACGGTCTGAATCCGCTTTCCGGCCTCTGGGCGCGCGAGGAACTTCTGGCCCCGGAGATTTTCCCGCCCGGCTCGACCCACTCCACATTTTCGTCCAACACGCTCGGCACCGCTGTCGCGCTGGAGACGCTCAAGATGATGGAAGAGGAGGATTACGGAAGGCAGGTCAACGAAAAGGGCGCCTGGTTTCTGGAGGGCCTACGCGAGCTTCAGCGCCGACACCCGGGCGAAATAGGCCAAGTGGACGGCCTGGGGCTGGCCCTGCGCATTGAGGTATGTGCGGGAGACGGATTCACGCCGGACCGCGCGCTCACGGATCGGATCTTCGCCGAAGGCCTGAAAGGCGAGCTCGAAAGCCATGGCCGCCGCTACGGTCTGGTGCTTGATGTGGGGGGATACTACAAGAACGTTTTCACCGTCGCCCCATCCTTTACCATCACGCGGGAAGAGATCTCGCTCGCCATCGACCTGCTCGACCAGCTCTTCCGCGCCTGCAAGCATTAACCTACGCTTTGCCCTGTCCGATCACGGCGGATAGCATGGAAATCTCCTGAGGCGTGGCGAGCGTTGTCTGGTTCCGGCCGGCGGCTTTAGAGCGATAAAGCGCCGCGTCCGCAGCCCGCAAGAGCACCTCATAATCTTGGCAATCTACCTGATCCATCGCCGCCACTCCGAGGCTCGCCGTGACGGCAACGGAGACGGAGGTCGCCTCCACTGGCTTGTTGCTGATGTCCTCGCGCAGGGTTTCAGCGCGCTGGAACGCGCTCAGTGCCCCGCAATCAGGAAGAACAATGACGAATTCCTCTCCTCCATACCGTCCAATGGAGTCGTATGCTCTTACGGAAGCAGCCATGCGGCGGCTCATTTCGCGCAAAACCTCGTCACCTGTCATGTGGCCATAGGTATCGTTAACGGGCTTGAAGTGATCGAGATCGGCCATTACAACGCCCACCGACCCTTCCGAGCGCGCCGCTCGAGCGCACTCGCGCTGAAGAATATCCAGAATGCCGGAGCGGTTCCACGTTTTGGTGAGAGGATCGTGCGTGGCTTCTTCGCGGAGCAGGGTTTGTACCGTCATGAGCTGGGTTTGCAGGTCCAAAATTCTCCTCCCCGTTCGTATGCGGGCCTTGAGCTCGTGCGCATCGAAGGGCTTCGAGAGGTAATCGTCAGCTCCCGCTTCCAGGCCGGCAAGCATATCCTCCTTCTGGCTTCTGGCGGTAAGCAGGATGACGTACACGTACTCTTTGGAGTCTTGACGAAGCCTGCGGATAACCTCCGGGCCATCCATCGAAGGCATCATCCAGTCGAGAACGGCAAGCTTGGGCGCGTCGCTCCCCTGCAACACAGCCCAGGCATCGAGCCCGTTCGTCGTAACGACCACTTGATATCCCCACTTCGACAGATGGGCTTGCAGGATACGGCTGGAGACCGGATCGTCCTCCGCAATCAAAACCCGAAGCTGGCTCAAGCCTTGTTGCCCTGTCAGATCTATACTCCGTTGTGTCACTTACAACGCCGAGGGTGGTTACATCGAAGGATTATATCGGATTGGCCACAAGATTC
The DNA here is from genome assembly GCA_030040995.1 of Terriglobia bacterium. GTDB lineage: Bacteria > Acidobacteriota > Terriglobia > UBA7540 > UBA7540 > JASHON01. The sequence continues at coordinate 42,441 of JASHOS010000109.1, forward strand.
AAATGCCGAGCGCGGGGCGCGAGCAATGCCTCCGCGCCGGGCTCATAGCGCCGCCGTCCCGGCGGCAAATGCCGGTCCCGCCTTGCGGGACCGGCGCTACACTTAGTTCCCGCGCCCCTATGCATGCCCGTTGTAGACGAACACCGGAGACTTCTTATCGGCGGCGGGTGGCACCATGCCAGGACTACTGCCCTCGAGCACTTCCTCAAGAGCCTCGGTAAGCCGCCCAGCCTCGATTCTCAGGAGTTCGTAGGCTTCTTCAATCTGCCTCAGGTCTCTCTCGCCGATCTTTTGCTGAACGAATAGGGCCGCCTGAAAAGCGGCCTTGGCAGCGAAATTTCCCATCGAACTTTTCAGGGCATGAACCGCATTTCCCAGAGCTGTCATGTCGCCAACGGAGATTGCGCGGGCAGCCTCTTCGAGATGGCGTGGTGAGATTTGCAGAAATATCTGAGCCAACTCGAGCAACAAGTCTACATCTCCGCCTGCCCGGTCAAGGGATTGGGCCATGTCGAACACCTCGACC
>JASHOS010000110.1 GCA_030040995.1 Terriglobia bacterium
TAGCCGTCGAGAGAGAGAAGCCCGTACCACTTGTGTATGAGGAGGTGAAGCTGGAATGCGGTTACCGGATGGATTTGTGGGTGGAGCGATCTGTGGTTGTAGAGGTGAAGTCCATTGAAGCCTTAGCCCCTATTCATGAAGCTCAGACGCTGTCGTACTTGAGGCTTTCGGGGTGCAAGATAGCGCTGCTCATCAATTTCAATGTATCCGTGCTGAAGGACGGCATCCGGCGGTTTATCAATGGAACGATTTAAAGCGATCGACGTGGTGTAGCTTCCCTGTGGGCCTGGGCAGCGGCTTCGCAACCGCGAGTTATCCGGCCCTTCTTGAATCGGACCACTCAAACTCATGGATCATTTGGGCTAGACGCGCGATTCTGCAAGCCTGTTGCGGCGGTCCACCGACTCGACCTTCAGTCGATCTCAATATCTCCCGACCCGGTGCGCAGTTTGACGAGCGGCCCGCCTTTGCCTACGACGCCGCGCATCGTGCCCTTTCCGAAGGTTCCCTGGATCGTGACCGAACGGTGCGTGAGGATCCGGCCCGAGTCGCTATGGGCGTCCAGATTGAAAGAAGCCTGCGCGGGAAGGCGCACTATAAGAGTTCCCGAGCCCGACTGGAGGCTCCAGTCGCCAGAGGCCACGCCTTGGGCCGTGATGTCGCCGCTGCCCGTCCCGGCGCGCAAGGGACCGTTTACTCCAGTGACCTGAATACTTCCCGATCCAGTGCTGACTCTGCCGCCCGCTGGGAACCCTTTTCCCTCAGAAGGCATAGAGAAACTTGTGGCTTCGCTCTGCCCAATTTCCTTGCCGGAGTGATAAATCGACTCGCTAACTTGCGAGCCCTCCTCGGAGAGTTTTATGTCGCCGCTGCCCGTGCTCAGATAGAACGGCCCCATAACGCTCACCGCCTGAATATCGCCGCTGCCCGAGCTGATGTGAACTTCACCGCGAATCGCACGGGCTCGTACGTCTCCCGATCCTGTGGAGGCGGTGACTTCATCGCCAATATCAGCGATCCTGAGATCGCCGGAGCCGCTGCTGGCTTTCACCGGACCGTGGATTCCGTCTGCCGATACGTCGCCCGAGCCTGACGACGCCTGGAGCTGCGTTCGTGGCGGAGCCTCAATATCGTAACTGATGGAAACGCCGCGGCGAAGCTCCGGATCGGTAATGTGGCCGATGCGAATGTAGTTCCCCTGCTGTTCCACCGGCGGATTGGATTCGAGCTCGTGAATCTTGGTCTCCGCATCATTCGAGCCGGAAAACCAGCCGTTGTTCGCCTTAATGATGGCGTGAACGCGCACCTCCGAAGAAGCTCCCGCCTGGACCGTAACATCGCCAGCGCCCGTGCTCACGTCAAGCTCAACTGGTCCCGTAACCTTCAGGGTTCTGTCGAAGGAGCCTTCATCCCTCGCAAAACCTGGAACTGCCAGCCCCAAACACGCAACGGCCAGCAGGGAAACTGCAATTTGCCAGATTGTTTTCTTCAACATTCGCTTAATCTCCTCGCGCCTCTGCGCTTGTAGCTGGTCCAGACTGGGACGCTCATTCGTCGTAGCGCCGGTCCCGCCAAGCAGAACCGGTGTTATACAAATTGGACGTGCTCCATGCCGGATCGTGAGCAGCCAGCGGGCGCTCCGGATCCGCCGTAAGGTAGGCAGCGTAGGCGTACGGCTGGCCCTACCCTGGTTGATTTCCGGGCGGTGAACCAAGGGGACGATAAATCGTCCCCCTACATTAACTGCGGCTACCTACGGATTGCGGCGTGATCATACCGATGGCCGGGAGCTCAAACTTGATCTACAATCATTGACTTCACCTCGAGCCCCGGAGGTTCGATTTGGGCCATTCGCCGATCGTTACAATTACCACTGATTTCGGTCTTGAAGACCATTTCGTTGGAACGATGAAGGGGGTAATCCTCAACATCAATCCTGCCGCCCAATGCGTGGACATCTGCCACCGCGTCAGCTCTTACGATGTTCTGGACGGCGCGCTCACGCTGGCGATGTCTTACCGCTTCTTTCCGCCGGGTTCCATTCACCTGGTCGTTGTTGATCCGGGCGTAGGCTCGTCCCGCCGCCCTATTGCCGCTCGCAGCCGTCAATACAGGTTTGTTGCCCCTGATAACGGAGTGCTTTCCTTCATTTTCGACCGCGAGGAAGATATCGAAGTCCGGCATGTGACGGCGGCCCAGTACTTCCTGCAGCCCCTCAGCAATACCTTTCACGGCCGCGATATCTTTGCGCCAGTTGCGGCCTGGGTCAGTAAAGGCATCGGAATGGACCAACTCGGCAGCCTCATTACTGATTATGTCAGGATCACTCCACCCCGCCCCAAGCGAATCGAGGAAGGCCTGTTGGCAGGGACTGTCCTCAAGGTGGACAAATTCGGAAATCTCATTACCAACCTTAGTCCGGTGGACTTGCCGGAACTGTCATCAGGGAGTGCTAGCCCGTTCCACATAGCGATTCACGGCCACAAGGTGACACGACTCTACTCTTCTTATTCCATGGGCCAGCCTTCGGAGCTTTTTGCCATTTGGGGAAGCTCCGGCTACCTTGAAGTTTGCCGGAACCTCGGGTCCGCAGCCGACGCTTTGCAGGCCTCTCAGGGCTCGGAAGTCAACGTGGCCATAGGCTGACCGGGTACGAACCCTAATTGGGCAACCCTTTTGCCCCGCTACGCGTCCTCATCTTTGTCCAGATCTTCAGCCGGACTCCAGAGGCGATTCGGATGAATTCGCAATTTCAGCCCCTCGGGAGAAGGTGACCGGCGAAGGAGGCCGGGCCTGCGGCCACCGAAGAGCTCGTGCCGCAGTCCGGTAAGGGAGTTCTACCGGTATTTTCAAGACAGCTGGTCATGCCGCTTTGCGGCACCCGCGAAGCTATGAAAATGACCCCTACCCTTTCCCTTGGGGGAGGGTGGCTCGCGGCCGACGCTTTCTCCAGCCGGCGCGGGCCAGGTGAGGGGTTTCTATCGAGATCTTCGAGTCATGGGGCAGTCGTGCCTTGGTACCACGCGTCATAACGGCAATTTACGCCGCCGCGCCCTGGGACGCGACCAGGAGCTTTGGTAGAATGAGCCGGAGCGTGGGAGTCCTGCGGGCAAGTCTCGCCGGCCCGGCCAAATAACTTGGGCGGCGCCGCCTCCCGGTTCGCGGCGCGCACCGCCGGTTCCCGCGCTGAGGGGTTATGAAACCTGGCCTTTTTCGCTCGGCCACACAAGCGCCGAGTCTCCCGACTGCCGCGCCTCCAACTCATCTTCAGCCATCTTCTCCGCCACCGCGCCCCGGGCGACGCCGTGCCTGGCCCTATGGGATACCTATGGCCCTCGCGCTGGTTCTGGGTCTGTGGGCGATTGAGACCCGGCGTGGCCGGGAACCTGGGGAGGCAACTGTAGCTCGCACGACCGCGGTTGTTCGCGCCAGTTTCGTAAGGAGCATCCGGCTGGCAGGCAGGATGGAGGCGCTTGAATCGTACGGTGTGATTGCGCCCGTAATCCGTAATGCCCAGAGCAGCTCAAACAGCGAGAGCACGGGAAGCGAGATGGTACTGACGGAGCTCGATCCTGCCGGAACAGGAGTGAAAAAAGGCAGCCCGGTGGCGCAGTTTGACCCCCAGCCGGTCATTCAGGATTATGTTAGCGCCAAGGCCGGCTACGAGGGCTTGCTTGACCAGGTTGCCGCGAAGCGAGCGGACGAAGCTGCTGCGCGGGCCAAGGACGACGCCGATTTGACTCAAGCGGAAGACGCGCTCAAAAAAGCCCAACTCGAAATACTCAAAAATCCTATTCTTTCGCCCAACGACGTTCAGACGAACCAACTCAACTTGAAGGAAGCCGAGGCAACCCTGAAACAGGAGAAACTCACCTACGCTCTCAAGCGCCAGTCGGCCGCGGCGGACATTCGCGATTTCGAGCTTCAGGCGGAAGAAAAGCGGCAGGTTATGGTCCAGGCACAGCAGAACGAGCGGATGATGACGGTGCGCGCGCCCGTGGATGGGATTGTGGTAATTGATACGCACTGGGCGGGCGACAGCATGGCGCCGTTTGAGGTAGGGGACAGCGTGCGCCCCGGCACGCCCTTTATGAGGATTGTGAACCCTTCGCGAATGGAGGTGCGGATCAACGTCAACCAGCTCGACGCGCCTTATATCAAAGCCGGTCAGCGCGCTGTGATTCATTTGGATGCTTATCCTGGATCGAGCTTTCCCGGGGTCATCGAAAGCATCTCCCCCATCGGCGCCGCTAGCGACTTTTCTCAGAAACTCATCACGCTCTCTGCGACCGCGCTCGTGGAAGGGAATGATCCGAGACTGATGCCGGACCTTTCCGCGGCCGTGGACGCCGAGCTTCAAACTGTGCCGGATGCCCTTATAGTTCCGCGGGACGCTATCCTCCGGCAAAGCGGCGGCGCCTGCGTCCTCTTGAAAAATGCGACCGGATTCGGATTCGCGAAGCACCCTGTGACACTCGGAGCGTTGAACGATACGCAAGCGGTGGTCGAATCGGGGCTCCGCCCGGGCGAGATCGTCGAGCGCAACGTGAATGAAACCTTGCCAAATTAAATGATGAGAGCGGGCACATACCGGCCGTGGATCGGAGCGGCGGTCATCGCAGTGACTGTCGCCGGTCTCACCGCTGCCAAGTACGCGCGCCGCCCGGACCAGCTTCCCACGGCCCGCGCGAGATGGGGCCCCTTCACTGAGTATTTGGATCTCCGCGGGTCGATCATCGCGCTTCGCTCGATTGCCCTCAAGCTTCCTCCCGAGGCGGAAGAGCAGGTGCGGATTGTGACGCTCGCGCCCAACGGATCGGCCGTTAAGCAGGGCGAGGTAGTCGTTCAGTTCGACGCTTCGCGGCTCGAACAAAGCTTGCACAAGGATGAAGTGACGCTGAAGCAGGCCGAGGCAACCGTCGGCCAGACGCGCGCCCAGACGGAGCAGACCGTCGAGAAAGACAAAACGGCGCTGCTCAAAGCCCGGTTCACGCTGGAACAGGATAAGCTCAAAGCGGCGCAGCAGGAGATTCTTTCCAAAATCGAGGGCGAAGAGGACCAGCTCAAAGTTGCCGACGATACTCAGGCGGTCGTCCAGGCCGAGCAACAGGTCCACTCGGATCAGGCTGACGGCAAGGCCAAGATAGACGGGAAAGTCGCCCCCCGCGACAAGGCAGCGGCCGACGTCCGGCGGACCCAAGCCGAGCTCGCCGCCTTGACCGTGAAGGCGCCCATCAGTGGTGTGATCAGCATCTTGCCCAACCCCCCCTGGAACGACAACGCTCCGCCTTACCGCCCCGGGGACCAGGTGGGCCCGGGAAGCAAAATTGCCGAGTTGCCCGACCTTTCAACCCTCGAAGTCGACGCGCGGGTAGACGAAGTTGATCGCGGCAAAATTGCCACGGGCGAGCCCGTGACGGTGCGCGTGGACGCTGTTCCAGACCGGGTTTTCAAAGGCTTCATCGCTTCCATCAGTACCCTTGCGAGAATTGATTTCTCTGCAGGGTGGCCGTGGCCTCGCAACTTCGATACGAGGGTCCGGCTTCGCGATTCCGATCCCCGCCTTCGGCCCGGCATGAGCGCCGGGCTGCGGATTGCCGTCCATACGATTCCGGGCTCCGTTCTGATTCCCGCGCGCGCCGCGTTTCAGGAAAACGGAGAGACGGTTGCCTATGTTCTCAAAGGCTCGGAATTCATCGCGCAACCCCTGCAGGCCTCGCTGCCGAGCGATGGGCAAGTAGCCGTGTTCAGCGGCCTCGAGCCTGGGGACCGCGTCGCCTTGAGACAGCCTCATCGCCTGGCGCAGTGACCGCTGACAGTGTCTTGTGCCGCACAAGTTTTGACAACTCCCTCGCCCCCTTGGGGGAGAGGGTGGCGAGCGTAGCGAGCTGGGTGAGGGGTCGCCGGTGACCAGGACTGTCAGCAATCACGCAGGAGCACTGGGTTACTTATTATGAGCAAGCCAGTCTGGGCAAGCATCCTCGTTACAGGCGCAGTGATTCTTGGAGCTGTGGGGTACGCCAGCCTTCGCCGGCTCCATGCAGCGGTAACTGCTGTGCCGGTAGCAACCGTCAAGCGGGGCGATATTGCCCTTACGGTTTACACCAGCGGAACCCTTAACGCGCAAAAAGTAGCCCGCTTGGTCGCGCCGCAAGTTACCGGCGGCGAGATGACAGTCATTAAGCTCCTGCCCACCGGCTCTGCGGTGAAGGCAGGAGGCGTGGTTGCCGCCTTCGATCCGGGCGCCGAGGAATATAACCTTCAGGAGGCGCGCGCCGAACTCGGCGAGGCCCAGAAAGAGATTGCGAAAGCCGGAACGGACGCCAAGGTCCAGGCGGCCGAGGACCGGTCACAATTGCTCTCTGACCAGTACGAGGTGGACAAGGCGGCAATCAAAGTGAAGACTAACGAGCTTTACAGCGCCATCGATGCCCAACAGAACATACTGGCGCTCGACCAGGCCAAGCGCGCGCTGGCGGAGCTCCGAGCGGATGTGAAATCCCACTCCACCTCCGGTCAGGCGACGCTGGCCGTCGCCGAGCAGGACAGGCAGAAGGCGCTTTTCGCCATCCAGCAAGCCCTGCAGGATATCAAGAATATGACTGTGTGCTCACCGATCGCAGGGCTGGTAGAAGTCGAGAAGAATTACTGGGCCAATGGCGGCATTTTTTTTGAAGGCGAGGAGCTTCCGGAGTTCCGTGTCGGCGACGAGGCTTTCTCGGGCATGAGTGTGGCTCAGGTGATCGATCCCTCCCGCATTGAGGTCCACACCGCCGTCACGGAAACCGACCGGGCCAACATTCGGATTGGGCAGCGCGTGGAGATTCACGTGGACTCTATGCCGCATAAAGTCTTTTACGGGAAGATTACGGCCATTTCCGGCTCGGCTTCGCGCGGATCAATATTCAGTGATCTGCCGCCTACGGTCGCAACTTTCGGCGTGACGGTCCAGTTCACCGAGGCGCCGGCCGGTTCTCGTCCGGGGGAGACGGCCCACCTGGTCATTCAAGGCACAGCTCTCTCGGGCGTTCTCTATCTGCCGCCCCAAGCCGTTTTTCAAGTGAATGGAAACCCGGTGGTCTACGTCAAGAAGGAAAGCGGCTTCGAAGCGCAACGGGTGAAGGTCAAGTACCGCACAGCCACGCAGATTGTTATTGAGGGCGTCGAACGAGGGGCCATAGTTGCGCTGGTCAATCCCGAAAAGAAGAACTCTGGAACTCCCCCTGCCCGTCCCGGGATGGCGTTACCCCAGGGAGGCGAATGACGGCCACCCACGTTTCCATGGTCTCCCGTCCGCTGCCCCGCCGTGGGCTATGGCTCCCCGATCTGCACCTTGCTCTTGAAAACCTTCGCCAGCGGAAATTGCGCTCTCTTCTTACCATGCTGGGCATGATTTTCGGAGTGGCGGCGGTGATCTCCATGCTCTCCATCGGGGCGGGAGCCCAAAAACAGGAAATGACTTACCTCGAGCAGTTGGGCGTCCAGAACCTCCTCATCGAGGCTAAGGAGGCGGACGGCTATCAGGCTTTTTCAAAAATAAGGAAGATCAGTCCGGGCCTCACTTTTGCCGACCTGCGTCTGATCCGGGCGAGCGTCGAGGGAATTGAGCTTTCGACCGCGCGCAAGCGTTATACGCCCATCAAGATGATACCTAAACCCGCCGGCGCCATGCCTGCATTGTACGGCGTCGATCCGGAATATCGGCAGATTGCCAACCTCCACATCATGGCGGGCCGGTTCTTCGACGCTGATGAAAGCGCGCGCTCCGCGCCTGTATGCGTGTTGGGAGAAGGGGCAAAAGCAAGCCTGTTTGGTCCCACAGATGCTTTGGGACGGTATATCAAGGCAGACGGCCAGTGGTACCACGTCATCGGCATCGCAGGGCCGCAGCTCACCGGAGCAACCCATCTCTCCGGCGTTCCCACTCAGGATTTGAATAATGTGATCTATGCCCCGCTGGGCTCGGTCATTTACCGTCTTGCGAGCGCGACAAGCCAATACCACGATGAAATCGACGGCATCTACCTGCACCTCGATAAGAAGCACGAAATCACCTCGGCCGCCGAAATCGTGCGGGGAATCTTGAACGCCACTCACCACAACGCCGGCGATTTCAGCGTGATTGTGCCCGCTGCGCTCCTGGCGCAGCAGCAGAACACGCGCCGCATCTTCAATGTTGTCATGGTCGCCATTGCCTCCATCTCGCTGCTCGTCGGAGGCATCGGCATCATGAACATTATGCTGGCGAGCGTGCTGGAGCGGACGCACGAGATCGGCGTCCGGCGCGCCGTCGGGGCGCGCCGGAGCGATATCATCCGCCAGTTTGTGACCGAGTCCGTGCTGATCTCTCTGGTGGGCGGCCTCATCGGAATCGCTTGCGGCTTCGGCATCTCCCGTCTGATCGCTTGGCTGGCCGCCTGGTCCACGATCGTTACCGTGACCTCGATCCTGCTAGCCTTTGTGGTTTCCGTTTCCGTGGGATTAATCTTTGGCATCTATCCAGCTACCAAAGCGGCTCGCCTCGACCCCGTCGAGGCCCTGCGATACGAATGAACCATTCGCTCTTCGGAGGTCACGCATGAAGTCTCTATGGTGCGGCATCGTGGGAATCCTGCTCGTGGCGTCAGGCGCTCGCAGCCAAACTTTCCCCGCACCGGACTATTTTCACCAGCTACTCTACCCTCCGCCCGTGAAAGCGCACCTAGCCCCTCCACAAGAGCTGCACGAATACGTGGTGAACGGAAAGCTTCGGCTCACGCTTGATGACGCGATTAAGCTGGCGCTCTTGAACAACACCAACGTGCAGCTTGACCAGTTGCAAATCGAGACCCAGGAATACGCCCTCGAGGCTGCCTACAGCCCGTTCGATCCTCTCGCGACTTCGACGTTTTCCTCGTCCCGCAACATCTCTCCAGCAACCAACACGCTGCAAGGCGCCTCAACGGTGAGCAGCCTATTCCAGGATGACGATACAACGTACTCTCAGACGTTTGAGACGGGCACGAACTACACGGCCAACTTTACCGGCAGCAAGGGAACTACCAACAGCGTCTACTATTTCCTGAACCCCTACCTGTCGTCTGATCTCAGTGTTACACTAACCCAGCCACTGTTGAGGAACCGGGGGTTTTTTGCAAACCGCGCTCCCATCGTCATCGCCCAGAGAACCCTTGATGAGTCGCGCCAAACGTTCGAGGCTCAAGTCAGCGACCTCCTCCAGCACGTGATTACCGACTACTGGACTGCAGTGGGCGCGCGCGAAAATCTGAATGTGGCTCACAGCTCTCTTGCGCAAGCCCAGGCCAGTTATAACCACGACGAGCGGTCTCTCCAGTTAGGCGCGCTTTCTCCTCTGGATATCTACCAATCGGAATCGCAGGTGGCCCAGGTGAAGGTCAACGTCATTCAGGTGCGGTATCAGCTCCAGCAGGCGGAAGAACAGTTGCGGCAGGATATCGGCGCGGACCTCGATCCGGCGATTGATGAGCTCGATCTCGATTTGGCTGGAGACCCCCGCCCGCAGGGCCAGCTTCTTACCGTGGACCCGGACACCGCTCTGCAGGAGGCGCTCGCCCACCGGCCGGAGCTGGCGGCGCTTAACCAGCAGTTCCTGGCCGATGAAGCGAACGTTCGCTACCAGCACAATCAGATGCTGCCGAATCTCGAACTCTCAGGAAATTACGCTTCGAACGGTCTAGGCGGTGATGAACTTCTGCCGGGCACGCCACCCGTCGTCATCCCCGGCGGATTCGGAAGTTCCCTCAGCCAGCTCTTCCATTTCCACTACCCAACCTACGGGCTTACACTCACCCTGACCCTGCCGATTCGTAATCACGCGGCGGAAGCGGCGCTCGGACAGGCCGCCGTCTCGAGAAAGCACGATCTTTATTCACTGCGTGAGGAAAAAGAAACTGTCCACCTCGATGTGGTGAACGCCGTACATGAGCTTGAGGATGCGAAGCTCCAACTGGCGGCAGCCGTGTCGTCACGGGATCTGGCGGAGAAGAACCTGCAAGCCCAACAGGAGAAATACAGACTCGGAACCGAGCAGGTATACTTTGTGCTTGCGGCGCAAACGGCGCTGGCGGCGGCAGAAAACAGCCTCGTGCAGGCGGAGATTACCTATCAGCTCGCTGTTGCTGACCTGGCCCATGCGGAAGGAACTCTTCTCGATGCTTATAACGTTCATCTCGCTCCCCCCGCTCCGTCCCTCCAGCCGTGAGGCCCTCGTATAGGGCGGCGAGATTGAGTAGGGCCCGTAGAAATGGGGGAATGTGTAGTCAGCGAATCACGTATTCGCGCGAGCTGACGGCGCACTCAGAAGAAATACTGCGGTGATCGCCAACTGAAGTTTTCTTACGACCTCTCTCTTCGAGACACTGGATTCTTTCGCGGCAGGCAGGCCACGTCACTGCACGTCCGAAACCTTCCCATTGATAAATGTCACTTTGAGGTCCTTGTAGACCCAGATCTTCTTGGATCCTAAATCGACAGTTTTATCGGGTTGGCCGAGAGCGGCTTGCACCTGATCTGGAGTTTGGCCCTTCTGGATGCTTACTGGCTGAGCCGGCGGAGCGGCAGCTTGGCCCTGGTCCTGAGACTGTCCTTGATCCTGTCCCTGTCCCGCCTGGGCGCCCTGGTCCTGTTGTGAGCCGCTACTGTTGTCGATGCTGAACACTTCGCCAATCGTGTCTTCAATCTTCGACACATCACCCTTCTGCAGAGAGCCCTTGGCAAACTGAAAGTCCACCTCGGACTTGTAGTACGTGGGCGGGTTAGTTCCGTTGCAGGTGTCGCAAGCGACAATGCTGAACGCGATGCTGTCTTTCTTCGGGTTGACGTCAATTTTCGTAGGATAGACTTTGTCACCTACTTTGAAATATTGCGTTGACGAGGTGTCCGTACTGGAGCTGCTCACATCACCTGCGGTCGATCCAGGCAAGTGACTTGTGAGTGCGCCGAAGCCGTGCTTTCCGCCGTGCCCTCGTGCTGCAGTGCAAAGCTTGCCCGGCGGTTGCAGGTCATCATCTTTGAACTTTGCAGGACAACCCTTCGGACTTCCCCAGGGAGTCCCGAGGATTCCGCCCTTCTGGACAACGAGCATTGTCCCCTGCTGAAGTACTGTAGGGCCGCTCGAGTCCGAACCCATCTTCGCCAACTGGTACTGCGCTTCAAGCTGTTCTTGGATTGAAGGCGCCGAAGCGTTTTGTGCAAGCAAGACCGAACAGGAAAGCGCGCCCTCCGCAATCAATGTGATTACGAGAAATCCGATCTCAAGATGCCGCCGCATAGGTCGATGCCTCCTTTATGGTTTTTCCGAATTGGAGAAATGGCTAACAGCGCTTCTGTGGGTTACGCCGTGCCTCGATATAACCTGCGGCAAAACCGCTCTGTGGTCTCAGCGGTTCGGCTGATTTGGAAAGCTGCGGCCTGTAACCAAACTTCTTACTGCTGGACGGCCGCCTCAGTCTGGTCAGCCTGCTGTTGCGCTCCTGCCACTTGGGCCGCCGCACCAGGGTCGGCCGCGGGCGCTGGAACTTCTCCAGCCGTGGTGGATGTGTCTGGCGCCTTCGGCAGACCGCCCTTCCCGGAGTTATCAGCAAGCTGCTTAAGGCCAGAATCAACCTGCTGGAGAAGCTGGTTGTACATTTCCTGCAGGTCCTGGACGCCAACTGTTACGCTCTGGCCGGCCGCGCAGTCCGCTTGCATGCTGCTTAGCACTCGGGCGCTAACCCTTTGGTTTTCGTCCGGGGTATCCGTGAGTCGCATCACGACGTCACCAGGCGTCAGGGCGCATTCTTCCCCACTGGCATTGACCACGTCGAAGCCGCTCGAAACAACGAAAACGCGCACGGCGGGGTTCAGAGCAGCAGGCACATCGCCGCCGCCAGGCTGGGATGGGTCGGCCGCAGCGGATTGCTCGGAGGCGAGTTGCGCTTTGACCTCGTCGGCAATCATCTGCTTGACCTGGGGGCTAAGTTGAACCTGGCCTGTACCTCCTTGCGCGCCGGACGGCGCTGGCGGAGGATCACCCGCAGGGGGTGCTACCACGCTCGCCACAAGTACCGGCGTCGCGGACGTGCCGTTCCAGGTCTCGTTCCAAGGATTCCCGTTGTATACGCCCGCGACGGAGCCACCGACAGTATTTGGGGTCAGGATTCTGCCGGTGTAGGTGGCATAGTTTCCCGCTGATACGCCCGCCGGATCTGTTCGGGTAAGCACGACGGCGCCCGCATCCCACCTGACGACCGATAGGACCGAAACAGAACCGTTGCTCCACGCGGCGTTATAATGCGCGCCATCCCACGTCCACGTAGAACAGCCACCTTGCTCGCATACATTCAAAGTTGGGGGTACGTTAACCGCGTACGTCGCAGGCGGCGCCGCGTTGCTTGCGGAGGCTTGCGCGGCATTCGCCTCGGCCTGTGCTGCGTAGGCAGCCTGGAGGTTGGCGGCAATGATATAGTCTGTCAGCCACAGTGATGCCGCTGGATACACGGGATACGGAGCAAAGTAGGGACCGTAATACCCGTACCACGGGGAGCCCGCCCAGCCCCAGGCTGCTGGGGCGTAGTACACAGGCGCCGGCCAGGGATTATAGGCCCATCGATAATAAACCGGGTGGTAGTAATAGACGGGAGCGTATCGGTAATACACCGCGCCGCGGTAAGCGTACGACCTGTACACCACCACGCGCGTCCGTCCGTCCACCACATAAGTACGCTGAAAATACCTTCTGCCGCCACGCATCATATAGGGCCGCTCGACGTAGCCGCCGTGCCGGCCATAGGCCACAATGGTCCTCCCATTCCGCTCAATCTCAACCCTCCGAGGGCCGCGGAGCGGGTGACGAATGGTCATTCCTCGCGTACGAATCGTCGCAATTCTGCCGTTTGGGAGGCGCCTGACGGTGGCCATCCTGCCGCCCGGCAGTGAGACAGTCCTGACATTCCGCAAACCGGGAGCAGCGGGCCGCCTTACAAAATTTGCCGGCCGTCTAATCGCCATGTTATTTCTGGCGCCAGGCACGAGCCTCCTCTGCGGGGTCACCGGCCGTCGTGTGTTTGCGGGCCGGGCAGGTGGCTTGGCGGCAGGAGCTGGTCGCTTCGGCGGCGGTGTGCTCTTCTTCTTATTGTTTTGGGCGAATGCCGGAACAGCCAAGAAGAACAAACAGGTGATAACCCAAGTCCATCCCCTTCTGTGACTTGCCTCCGCTGAGTGCATCGTTCCCTCCTAACTTACGCTCAGAAATCCCGTGTGGGTCCAGATCTTCAGGCTGAAAAGAGGCCCTCCCATAGCTCTATCTGCGTAAAGCTCGGGACTTTTTGCCAAGTTATTTTTAACCAACTTGCAACGGGGGCCGTTTCCCTTAGGTGCGGAGCAAGACATGGGTTCGGGGAGCTTGAAAGAGGTGGAGACGGGGACGGAAGTTTTCTCGCGCTCCGACTGGCGAGGACGGGACGCGGCCGGCGCTTTTTCCAGCCAACGCGTTCCGGGTGAGGGGTTGCACAGATTCCGGGCTACCAGGCTTAGAGCGGAGAGCGTAGCGCGGTTTCGCGCTGCCGTAAAATTCGGACCTCAATGTCACCGCGAGCCAGAACTCACGCAGATAGAATTGTGGGCGCTCACGGTTGACCTAAGACACAAGCCAGTGCGAAGATGGGCCAACGAATCAAGCATCAGGTCCAGCAGCGTGGCGGTTTTGAGAAGGTGACCGCTATGAACCGGTTCGCGCAACTACTCTCGCCCTTTGCCGGACAGCGCACCGTCAGGCGCCGACGCAAATTCAACTCGCGCAAGGAGTTCGTGCGGAAACTCGTCCCCGCCTTGCTTATTTCTGCTCTCAGCCTCTTTCCCACTACGGTCGCGCACGGGCAGCAGTATCCATTCGTGAAGATTGGCGGAGCGGACGCGCCGAAGGGCTGCTTTTTTCCATTTCAGGATAGTCGCGGAGGTCTCTGGCTCGCCGGGTGCGAGACGGGGACGGAAGGCTTTTTCTATTTTGACGGAAGGCGTTTCATGTCCCCGCTAAAAACCCCTTTTCCGCAGGGCCTTGTGAGAGGTATGGCGGAGGACAGCGAGGGTGGAATATGGATACCTTCCACGTCAGGGCTATATCGCGCCTATCATGGCAGCCTGGAAAAGATAGCCGATGGACAGGCTTGGGCGGGAATTACGAATGTCGCTCCGGACGTTTTTCTCCTAACGATCGGGAGGCATGGGGTTAGAACACTTACGGGTGCTGCGATCACGCGCATAACAAGAGCGGCGCGGGGGTGGAAGGCCGACGTAATTCTGAGATCGGTTCCTCAGGTCCAGTTTCGGCTTGATCGGTCCGGAAATATCCTTTTCGGGTGCGCTGGCGGATTCTGTGAATTGCAGAGAGACGAAGTCCTGCATTGGCGGCCCGGCGACGTCCTTACGGTTACGCATCACGTGATGCCCACGCGCACGAGCTACGCGGACCGTGTGTCTGTTGTCTGGAGAGATCGTTTTGGATGCACATGGATGCGGAGTGAGAACGATGCTTCGTACCGATGCCCCGCCGATCCCCGCCCGATCACGCTCTCTTCAAGTATAGTGAGCGAGGGGTTCCCGTTGATCTTCGAGTTGAATGATGGCGCTATCGTTATTCCCAGCTTTGCTGGGATCGCCATTGGCCGGCCTGGAAAATTTCGCGTGGTGACGGTGCTGAACGGCTACCCAAGTGTAGCAGGTGCGCTCGTCACCGAAAATGGCCGCATTTTGCTGACCAACCAAAATGGCTTATTTCTCTTCTCGCCCCGATTGGAACTGGAGTTCTGGTCGCCGCAAGATGGATTGGACGGCCTCACCTGGTCGGTGCTGCGATTGCAAAACAGAATGTTTGCAATCGCAGGTGACTCGATTCGAGTCCTCGACCGGGATCGGCGCCGCTGGCAGTTGCTGACGAGGTTACGGGCCGGGACACATCTCATTGCCGGTCCCAACAGTACAATACTGGCGGGAAGCCATACGGATGGCGTGGTGCAACTAAGCCAGAACGGAAAAGTATTGCGTCGATCCGTTCCCACAGACGTGAGCATGCTAACGCGAACGCCGGACGGGCAGTTCTGGGCAGCAGGAAACGGAACGTTCAGAGTTATTCCCAGGGGGAAGCGCTTAGACTTGGAAGCGGCAGATGCTGCGTCCCCACAGCCTGAAGGACTCGACATGAAGGTCGATCACGACGGCAGCCTCTGGACCTGCTCCGCGGCTGGACTCGGCCACCTGGATGATTCCGGCTGGCGTATTCTGTCCACGCGGGTGGGACTTTTGCAGGATCAGTGTGATTCCTTTGCCATCGATGGAGCCGGAGACATCTGGTACGCCTACCTCGGTACCCCCTTTCTTTCTCTGATCCGAGGGCCTCGCAGTAGCAAGCCCCTGTTTCGCTATTTTCCGGGCGGCGGAGAATTGTCTACCGCGCGCAGCTATTTCCTCAATGTAGACCGTCGTGGCTGGCTTTGGCGTGGAA
This sequence comes from Terriglobia bacterium, assembly GCA_030040995.1. Lineage (GTDB taxonomy): Bacteria > Acidobacteriota > Terriglobia > UBA7540 > UBA7540 > JASHON01. The sequence continues at coordinate 15,497 of JASHOS010000110.1, forward strand.
CTCCAGACGGGCTCTACGTTGCAGATGCGGAAGAAGCGCGCTCGGGTCAGTGGCTGCACCTCGATCGCCGGGACGGTCTTCCGGCGGTCGATACGAACCAGAAGTCCTTCTTTGAAGATACAGATGGTTCCGTTTGGTTCGGAGCGGAAGACTCCATCGTTCACATGTTTCCACCCTCCGACTTGGTTCATCCCGCCCGCGCTCCCTTGGTGTTTATCTCGGCATTCTCGTGGAACGGTGGAGCCCCGGAGATGGCTGAGGCCGTTCATGAGATACCACACGGATCGAACATCATCGCTTACATTGGTTCACTTCAATTCGACCGGCGCAATAACTTGCGCCTGCGGTACCGGCTTTTGCCAAGACGATCGTCCTGGCGCGCCACGAGCAACCTCGATTTGCCTCTGGGAAAACTAGGCTGGGGCTCGCACACGCTGGAAGTACAGGCGAGACTCTTCACAGGACCGTGGTCAGGCACCGTAAGACAATCGTTCACCGTGCTACGCCCAGCCTGGCTGGCCTGGCCGCTTGTTGTTGGCTACATCGTGACGCTGGCCTTGCTGCCGATTGCTTTGTACCTATTGCAACGCAAACATCAAGCCGACGAGGTTGCGCTGTTGCCTAACCTGGCGGCATGGCGGTTGGGAACTCTGTTGCCAGAGTTGCATGGGTTGGCAGGAACCGTGCTTGACTCACGATTTGAAGTGGGGGAGATTCTAGCGAGGGGCGGATTTGCCCATGTGATGAGCGGATACGATCGCAGCCAGCAGCAGCGTTGCGCCATCAAGATCTTCCGCAGCGAGGTAAAAGACAAAGCCTGGGTGCAGCGAAGATTTGAACAGGAGGTCACCGCGCTCCAACAAGTGCGGCACCCCAACGTCGTTTCGATCTACGCGAAAGGTATCGCACCTTCAGGCTCGCCTTATCTCGTTATGGAGTTCGTGGAGGGCAGGAGCCTGCGTGAAGTGCTTGAAACGGGGGCTCTGCCGCCCGAGCGCGTGGCCCGGCTGTTGCGTCAGCTTGCCGGCGCGCTCGACGCGATTCATTCGGAGAGCATCTGGCACCGTGACGTAAAGCCCGAGAACATCATGATTCGCAAAGAAGGTACATCCAATGAGGAACCGGTTCTAATCGATTTTTCGATTGCCATCGTCAAAGATGCTGACGAAACACTCCACGGACTTTCCCGGGCGGCTGGAACCTTCGATTATATGGCGCCGGAGCAGGCTATCGGCTACGCTCAGAATTCAAGCGACATCTACAGCCTGTCTAAAGTTGTGATTGAAATGCTCAGCGGAAGGCGCCTGTCCCAGCTGCTGCCCGACGCCGCGCTGGATCTGCCGCTGCAGGTTCAGGATCTGCTGAGAAGCTTAGATATCGAGCTCAGTGGGGAATCGATTACCATGCTCGCGACTGCGCTCGAGTTCGACCCGGCAAAGAGGCCCCAGGCGGCAGGCTACTTTGCCAGGGCCATTGTTGAAGACCTCGAGTCAAGCCCGCGAGTCAGGCAGCCCTAATGGGAGTGACTGTGCCCCCTTTACTTTACCCCGAAGTGTTTGTTTGAGCCACTCACGGCCTCTTTCCCAGCGCGAGCGTACCTGCCGGAAGCTGAGCCCAGTCTCCTTTGCAATTTCGTCGAGCGTAAATCCGGCGATGTAATGCATATCCACGATGCGGGCTGCGTCTGGATCATGCGCTTCCAGCCGCTCCATCGCGATTCCGATCTCGACAATCTGCTGAGCCTCACGCACTGGGGCTCGGAGCACTGCGGCAGCTTCGTTGAGCGGCAGTGTGGCTTCAGAGCCGCCGCGACGCTGGGCAAGCCGATTTCGAGCCAAATCGATAAGAACTCGCCTCATCGCCAAGCTTGCCAAAGCATAGAAATGTCCCCGGTTCCGTACCTCCCAACCGCCTTTCGACAGGTTTCGTACCCAGACCTCTTGAATCAACTCAGTTTTTGAAACGGGCGCCAGGTATCGTTCCCTTTTCAACTCACGGGCCGCTATTTCATATAGTTTGGGTAAAACTTCGCGGAGCAGCGACTCGACCACAGTCTTGTCGCCCTGCATGAAAGATTGCAGTTGCTCCGTTAGCGACGGCTTATTATCTACCACTTTAAAATAGCCCGATGATGCCAAACTATTTTCCTCACGTCAATCAGCAACTCGTCACGACGGCAATTCGAAACGGCGATAAAAAATTCGATGATAGCTCTAGATTGTGGGCTGCGCGAACGGCATGATATATTGAATCAACGTTGCCACGGCAGCCAGGGCGCGTAGCTCAGTTGGGAGAGCGCGGCGTTCGCAACGCTGAGGTCGAGGGTTCGAATCCCTTCGCGTCCACCACTTGTGAAACAGAACTTAGTGGGAACTATTCTCGAGGAAATACTGGCCGCGCGGTGCCGCCGGGTGCAGGAAGCACAAGCCCGAACGCCTCTTTCCCTTCTAAGCCGTCGGGCCGCGTTGCGGCGTGATTATCGCTCCTTCCCGTCGGTCCTGGCGGGACCTGGTGTGCGGATCATCGCCGAGATGAAGAAGGCGTCGCCGTCCGCGGGCCTGCTTCGCGAGAACTACTCGTGCAGCGAGATCGCGAACGCTTATGAGCAGGCCGGCGCCGCCGCCCTTTCGGTCTTGACCGAAGAGGATTATTTTCAAGGCTCGCTCAGCGGCTTGGTGGAAGCTCGTTCGGCCACGTGCCTGCCGGTATTGCGGAAAGATTTCATTGTCGATGAATACCAGGTTTATGAAGCGGCGGCCGCGGGCGCGGACGCCTTGCTCCTTATCGTTGCGGCGCTTCCGGAAGCGCTCCTGCGCAACCTGATGGAGCTTGCCGAGCAACTCCAAATCGCTGCGCTCGTCGAGGTGCACACGGAAGAGGAGCTCCAACAGGCGGTCGCAGCGGGCGCCTCGATCATCGGCGTCAACAATCGCGACCTGCAAACCCTGGAAGTGGACCGGGCCACCTCCCTGCGGCTGCGGGAGAAGATTCCGTCTCACTGCCGGTCGGTCAGCGAGAGCGGAATCCGTTCGGCCGCAGACGTGAAGATGCTGATGGATGCCGGGTTCGACGCCATGCTGGTAGGGGAATCGTTCATGCGATCGGAGATGCCCGGCGACGCGCTGAAGTTGATGGTGGACGAAGCCAACAAGTTGTTGTCCTGTTCCGCTTAATTTTTAGCAATTCCCTCGCCCCGCCCTTAGCCCAGCCCTCTCCCGCTTGCGGGAGAGGGGGGACCGCGCAGCGGTGGGCGAGGGGCCGCCGATAGCCACTGGCCGCCAAGTGTTAGGGAGATGAGACACTGTTGTACTCCAGGGCCCTTCTGTGAGACCCCATGACACGAGTAAAAATTTGCGGTATCACACGGGCCGAGGACGCCCGGCGGGCAGTTGCACTGGGCGCGGCCGCGCTGGGTTTCAATTTTTATTCCGCTTCGCCGCGCTACGTTACGCCGCAAGCCGCGCGCAGCATAACTGACTGCCTCCCACCCTTTGTTACTGCCGTGGGAGTTTTTGCGGACGAGGTGGATTCAGGCCGGATTGCGGCCATTGCGCGACAGGCAAAAGTAAGCACGATCCAACTGCACGGTCCCCGCTTTCCGGAGGACCTCACGCCGCTTCGGAAGTTTGCTCTGATCCGCGCGGTTCCTGTCGGCCAAGACTTTGACCTATCCCGGCTTCAGACCCTTACGGCTACTGCCTTCCTGCTCGATGCCTGCGACCCGCAGCGCATTGGCGGCAGCGGCCGCACGATTGACTGGAATTTGGTGCGCCAGGCTGCCGGCCAGGGAACGCCCATTATCCTGGCGGGCGGTCTCACCCCGGAAAACGTCAGCGAAGCCATTCGACTTGTCGCTCCCTACGCTGTCGATGTGGCGACAGGTGTTGAGTCTAGCCCGGGAATTAAGGACGAAGCGAAACTGCGCGCTTTTTTTGATGCGGTGCGCCAGGCGGACGGCGAAGCAAAGGACAAGTGATAGGAGCCACGGACAGAAACATGCCGTTTGCAAGAACCAATCCCGATGAACATGGGCGCTTCGGCGAGTTCGGAGGCCGCTACGTGCCAGAGACGCTCATGCATCCGGTTGAGGAGTTGGAGAAAGCGTATGAGACGGCGCGCCAGGATCCAGCATTTCAAACCGAGTTCAAGGACCTGCTCAGGAATTATGCGGGCCGTCCCACACCTCTTTTTCACGCGCGGCGCCTGACGGAATATGCCGGCGGAGCGCAGATTTTTCTCAAGCGCGAGGATTTGCTCCACACCGGAGCCCACAAGATTAATAACTGTCTGGGGCAAGCCTTGCTCGCGCGGCGAATGAACAAAACCCGGCTGGTTGCAGAAACCGGCGCAGGGCAGCACGGAGTTGGCACGGCGACTGTGGCAGCGCTTCTGGGGCTTGAATGCGTGGTCTACATGGGCTCGGAGGATATGGCTCGCCAGGCGCCCAACGTCTTTCGCATGCGATTGCTCGGGGCGGAAGTGATTCCGGTCTCTTCCGGAAGCAAAACCTTGAAGGACGCCATCAACGAGGCCATGCGGGACTGGGTGACTAACGTCGAAAACACTCATTACCTGCTCGGCTCCGTGCTCGGCCCTCATCCCTACCCGGTCATGGTGCGCGATTTTCACCGCGTGATTGGAGAAGAGGCGCGCCGGCAAATTCTCGATGCTGCCGGGCGCCTTCCACACCTGCTCGTGGCCTGCGTCGGCGGCGGGAGTAATTCGATTGGACTGTTCTATGAATTTATTCCCGACGCGGGTGTAGAGATGATCGGCGTGGAAGCAGGGGGGCGGGGAAGGGAACTGGGCGAGCACGCGGCGCGGTTCGACGGTGGCAAACCGGGTGTTCTGCACGGCTCCTATACGTACGTGCTCCAAACCGCCGATGGATTGATCTCGAACACCCATTCGGTTTCGGCTGGGCTCGATTACCCGGCGGTCGGTCCCGAGCACGCCGCGCTTTTCCGGTCAGGCAGAGCAGAATACACGCGCGCCAGCGATGCCGAGGCTCTGGAAGCAGCGCGATTGCTTGCCCGCCTGGAAGGCATCATTCCAGCGCTCGAGTCCGCCCATGCCGTCGCTGAAGTGCTCAAGCGCGCGCGCCGCCTGCCCGCAGATTCCATCGCCATCGTGAACATTTCCGGGCGCGGCGATAAGGACCTGGGAATTTTTCAGGGCACGTCGTAGCGCAAACCCCGTGCTTTTCGGGGTCTGCGGCTTTTCAGTCACCTGACGGACGAGGCGCGGATACAAGAGCGGAGGTCCGCGCTGCGCCGCAGGCGGCGAAGCCGCATGTCGCCTCCAAAGATGTGAAAGCTAATTTGGACAGCCCCGGGGTTTGCCCCGCCCAGGCCGCAGGGCGTGTCCGTGAATTCCTAACGAAAAGCCGCAGACTTCGACAGGCGCGAAGTCTGCGCTACCTGCTGCGAAGGAGCAGCCGGCTGGCGGAGCGCGTATCAAGATGGAGACAATCCGGACGTGACCACAACTTTCACAAGTGCGATCGAAGCTGCCCTCCGCAATCCTGCTAGCGCCAGGGCGAACAAGCTGATCGTCTATCTCACGGCGGGTGATCCAACCCTCCACGATACCGGCGAGCTGATGGCGGCCATAGCCCGAGGCGGCGCCGACCTGATTGAGCTTGGCGTGCCTTTCTCCGACCCCATGGCCGATGGGCCGGTCATTCAGAGGGCTTCGGAACGGGCAGTCCGAAGCGGGGCAGCGTTGGCCGCGATCATCGAGCGGCTCGCAGACTGGCGGCGAGCGATCGGCGTTCCCGTTATCCTGTTCAGCTATTACAATCCTATCCTCCAGTACGGGTTGGAACGGTTCAGCCGCGCGCTCTCACAAACGGGCGCCGAAGGCGCGCTCGTCGTAGACCTTTCGCCCGAAGAGGCTGAGCCTTATGCCGCCACCATGCGAGCCGCCAGGCTCGATACTGTTTTCCTCGCCTCTCCCACTTCCACGGACGAGCGCCTTGCTCGCATCGCGCGGCTTTCCGCCGGCTTTGTTTACCTGATTTCGCGCCCCGGCGTAACGGGCGAGAAGGCGGATTTTTCATCGGCTGTTCCGCCGCTTGTAAAACGGGTGAGGCAATTCACCGATTTGCCTCTGGCGGTCGGCTTTGGCTTATCAACTCCAGAGCAAGTCCGCCAAGTGCAATCGCTGGCTGACGCTGCAGTGGTCGGCAGCGCCGTCGTCCGGGCCATCGAAGACCGTTACCCCACCGAAGGTAAAGCTGGGATTGAGCGTTTTGTACGCTGGTTAAAAACGGGGGTAGGGAGCGAGCCGCAATGAAGGATATAGCCGATTGGCGTAAGCGCATTGACGAGATTGATATCGAGATACTGCGGCTTCTGAACGAGCGCTCCCAATGCGCCGTCGAAATCGGCCACTGCAAACAGCGACTGAGCCTTCCTGCATGGTCCCCGGAGCGGGAAGCGGAAATTCTGCAGCATGTGGTGAGGGCAAACTGCGGCCCGCTCGGCGATGCCGCCGTGCGGCGTCTCTTCGAGCGAATCATCGATGAGGCGCGCTCGCTCGAGCGCCATTCCATGAACGAGAATGAGATGCCGGCGAAGGAGTCTTGAACGATGGTCGTGGTGATGCAAGAGGGCGCGACGGAAGAGCAGATCCAGAGCGTGATCGTGAGGCTAATGAGGATGGGCTTTGATATTCACCGCTCTACCGGCGCGCTCCAGACCGTGCTGGGCGGCGTCGGCTCGAACCCCGACTTTGACACCCGGGAAATCGAGCTGCTCGACGGTGTGCAAGAAGTCCATCGCATTCTCGCGCCTTACAAGCTGGCCAGCCGCCATTTTCGCCCGGAAGGCAGCATCGTTCAGGTCGGCAACGGCGTGGCGTTCGGAGGTCCCGAAGTGGTGATGATGGCGGGACCGTGTAGCGTGGAAAGTCTGGAACAGATTGACGCCATCGCCGCAGTTGTGGCGCGCCAAGGCGTCCGCGTGTTGCGCGGCGGTGCTTTCAAGCCGCGTACATCGCCTTACAGCTTCCAAGGTTTGGGTTACAAGGGCTTGGAATACATGCGCCAAGCCGCTGACCGGTACAAACTGCTCGTTGTCTCGGAGGTGATGGACCACACCCAAATTCCCACCATGCTCGAATATGTTGATCTGTTGCAGGTGGGGACGCGAAACATGCAGAACTTCAACCTGCTGAAGGAGCTGGGTAAGGTAAACAAGCCGGTCCTGCTCAAGCGGGGCATTTCCGCTACCGTTGAAGAATGGCTGCTTTCAGCGGAGTACATCATGTCCGGCGGCAACTATAACGTTGTGCTGTGTGAACGCGGCATTCGCACCTTTGAAAATGCCACCCGCAACACGCTGGATGTCTCGGCGATTCCGCTGGTCCATAAGCTTTCACATCTGCCCGTGATCGCCGACCCGTCACATGCCATGGGCCGCCGCGACTTTGTACTTCCTATGGCGCGGGCCGCGGTGGCTGCTGGCGCCGACGGGCTGCTGCTCGAAGTACATCACGAGCCGGAGAAGGCGTTGAGCGACGGACCTCAGGCGTTATATCCACAGCAGTTCGAAGAGCTGGTCGCTGAATTACGCCTCATCGCTCCCGCTGTCGGCCGGACGTTTCAATCTTCCGTCACTTGCTCTTAATGCGCAGAAACGTAAGGGAGCGCCCTTCAAGTTGATATCTCTCCACCTTATCATTCAACGGCTGTTCCTGAGTGATGAAGTTCCGGGTATCGAGGAGCAAATCCCAATGCTGTCCGGGCATTCTGGCGGGCAGGACAAAGTCGACCGGTTCATGGTGGGCGTTCAGAAGGAACAGTAAGATATCATCCGTGATGACGCGTCCTTGCTCGTCCACGTCTTCCAGAGCATCGCCGGCAATCCTTAACCCGAGCGTTCTCGACTCGGGGTTAGCCCAGTCTTCCTCGGACATCTCCCTTCCGTCGGGTCGAAGCCAGGTCAGGTCCTTAACTCCGGCGCCACGGATCTTGCGGCCGTGGAAAAAGCGCCGGCGGCTCAAAGCGGGATGTTCATGAAAGAGCTGGATCAGATGGCGCGTAAATTCCAGCAGCTCCGTCCGCGGCCGGTCCAGATCCCAGTGCAACCACGATGTTTCGTTATCCTGGCAATATGTGTTGTTGTTTCCCTTTTTGCTTCGTGCGATTTCATCGCCGGATAAAAGCATCGGCACTCCCTGAGACAGCAGTAGGGTCGCCAGCAAATTGCGCTCTTGTCTTTCGCGCAAGCCGTTGATTGCGGGATCGTCCGTCTCTCCTTCTGCCCCGCAATTCCAGCTATAGTTATCGTTGGCGCCGTCACGGTTCTCTTCGCCGTTAGCTTCGTTATGCTTTTCGTTGTAGGAGACGAGGTCGCGCAGAGTAAAGCCGTCGTGAGCGGTGATGAAGTTGATGCTGGCGTGGGGCCGCCGGCCGCCGTGCTCGTAGAGATCGCTGCTGCCCGTGAGGCGATACGCCAAATCTGCCACCTGACCGGGATCTCCGCGCCAGTAGCGCCGCACCGTATCCCTGTACTTCCCATTCCACTCCGCCCACAGGACGGGAAAGTTGCCCACTTGATACCCGCCTTCGCCGAGGTCCCAAGGTTCGGCGATCAGCTTTACCTGCGAGAGAACAGGATCCTGGTGAATGATGTCGAAGAACGCCCCAAGCCGGTCGACGCCGTGCAGGGTCCGCGCTAGGGTCGCAGCCAGGTCAAAGCGAAACCCGTCCACGTGCATATCGAGCGTCCAATACCGCAGGCTATCCATGATGAGCTGCAGAACGCGTGGATGGCTCATATTTGGAGAATTCCCGCAGCCCGTATAATCCTGATAATAGCGGCGGTCCTCCGCGCTCAAGAGGTAGTAGCTGGCGTTGTCGATGCCGCGAAAACACAAAGTCGGTCCAAGCTGGTTGCCTTCCGCCGTGTGGTTATACACCACGTCCAGAATCACCTCAATGCCAGCTTTGTGAAGCTCCTTGACCATGGCCTTAAACTCGATCACCTGCTGGCCGCAGTCTCCGCTGCTGGAATACCGCGCATCAGGAGCAAAGAAGCCGATGGAGTTGTAACCCCAATAGTTCCTCAAACCCCGTTCCACCAGATTCCTGTCATCGAGGAATGCATGCACCGGCATCAACTCAACAGCCGTAATGCCCAGGTTCTTGAGGTATTCGATGGACGCCGGGGATGCGATACCCGCATAGGTTCCGCGTCTCTGTTCGGGTACTTTGGCGTTCAGAACGCTGAACCCTTTCACGTGAAGTTCGTAAATCAGGCTCTTGTGGAAGGCCGTTCGGAGAGGCGCATCGCCCTCCCAGTCGAACGAGGGATCGAGAACGGCGCATTTGGGCATATCGGCGGCATTGTCTCTATCGTCGCGGGTGAGATCGGCGCCGGGATCGCCCACAATATACCCGAACTGGGCATCACTCCACCGGAAGCTGCCCGTAATCGCTTTTGCATAGGGGTCTAACAGGAGCTTGGCTGGATTAAAGCGGTGGCCCTGGGCTGGCTCGTAGGGTCCGTCCACGCGGTAGCCATAGAGCTGGCCTGGACCTAACCCGGGAAGGAAGACGTGCCAGACAAAGTCGGTATATTCTTTCAGTAGGATTCGGGCTGTCTCCCCCGTCCCGTTCGCTTTGTCGAACAAGCACAAATCGACTTTCGTAGCATTCTCTGAAAATAAGGCGAAATTGACCCCGGAGGGCTCGAACGTCACCCCGAGCGGATAAGGTCTGCCTGGCCAGGTTTTCATAGCTGGCGGGAATTCTGCTCAGTATTTGCGGAAAAAGACCACTCACACCCGCCTTGTCGAATGCCTGATAAGAGCCAATATGAACAGAACCAGAAAGATCACGAACAGTATTTTCGCAATCCCTGCAGCGGCCGCCGCAATGCCGCCGAAACCGAGAATACCTGCGATGATGGCGATGATCAGGAATACCAGAGCATAGTACAGCATTAGGCCTCCTTTTGTTGTTCTTGGCCGAATTAAGAGACTTAGTCCTACGTCATCCGGACGCCGCCCGCGATCGGTTTTGATTCAATTACCGCTCGGGGCTGCCGCCGGTCACGGTGCGCGGAAGAGGCTCGTCACTTTTGGCATAATCAGCCTTGGATTCTCGAGCTTCGGAAATTGAATCGGCGCCGCTCATTTTGAGGGCCTTCTTGGCCAGCGCAGACCGGCTCCTGTTGTCGCAGTGGACGGAGAGGAGCAGCCCGCCTGACCTCACTCGGCCTTGGTATCGCTTCGCTTCATACTCGGGAGAAGACCATCCGGCCAATCCTCCGATAACAAACCCGAGCGATCCCAAAGCCCCGATTCCCGCCAGCATTGCTACTACAGGACCGGCATTGAGCAACGGCTTCCACGCAGAGATGAACAGGATACCACTGCCCGCCACCCACCCTAAAACTCCTCCAATGATGGCGCCGATAATGCCACCGGTCATTGCCCCTTCCGGGGCCTTGCTATAGCGCCGGTGAGCAAAGTCTTTTGAGCCCTGGTTTTCAGGAACGAGAGAGGCAATATCTGTAGGCCGGAAGCCGGCGTTCTGTAAACCCGCCGCTCCGCTTTGCACTCCCGCATAGCTCGAATAGATACCGAAAACGGCCCTATTGCGTCCCACCTTCCCGGGTGGCGATTGCCGAACTGTTGGAGGGGTGGGCCCCATAATTTAATCCTTATACAGGGCGGCGGCTTGCTCCATCCGGCACAAGCCGTAATTGGGGGAAGAATTCACGGTACCACGGTTTGACTTTAGGGACCAGGCGAGGCTATTCTGACCCCATCGTGTGATGCTTCTTCGGAGCTATTTAGCAGAACGCTGAATGTGGTATTGCGTGTTGCTCACTGAACTGCAAGGAGGCGGACGTGGAGCCAAAACTGACGCTATCTGCGGACACCGTCAGGGCGCAGTCTGCCCCGATCCGAGTTCTGCTGGTGGATGACCATGAACTCGTCCGTAAAGGAATCCGCACCCTACTCGAGAGCAACCCTCGATATCAAGTTTGTGGAGAAGCTTGCGACGGAAGGCAGGCAGTAGCGAAGGCGCATCAACTTCGTCCCGATGTTGTTGTAATGGACGTCTGCATGCCGGAATTGAACGGGCTGGAGGCGGCCCGGGAAATCAGACAGTCGCTTGATCAGACTGAAGTGCTCGCGCTCACAGTCACCGATTCCGAGCAGTTGGCGCAGCAGCTCTTGAGTGCAGGAGTTCGCGGCTACCTATTGAAGTCGGACGCGGCGCGTGACCTGCTGACGGGCGTCGAGTCACTAAAGGAACATCGGCCTTTCTTCAGCTCCAAAATTGCCCGGATGGTTCTTGACGGCTACCTCAAAGCGGCGGCCCGGCAGGGGACGGTTGGTGGATTCTCTGTTTCCCTTACCGGGAGGGAGCGCCACATCATTCAGTTGCTGGCGGAGGGCAAGAGTAACAAGGAAGTGGCAGACGCACTGGGAATTACCGTGAAGACTTCGGAGACACACCGGGCCAACATCATGCACAAGCTGAACCTGCATTCCATTGGCGATCTGGTGCACTACGCCGTCAGAAACCAAATGATCGAGCCATAGATAAGTGGATTTCACGGCGACGGGGTAACGGAGGATTTCCGCACGACAATGGCTCTTCGGCGCCGCAACCGGAAATAAACGATCCGCAACCCCGAGAGCACGGGAACAGACAGGAAGCTGCCTATAACGCCGGCGAGCTGTGCGCCTGCTAAGACGCCAAAAATCACGACGAGGGGATGAAGCTCCATTTCAGCGCTCATCAGGCGCGGCGAAATCACGTAATCCTGAACCATCCTGAAGACACCCATGAAGATCACAACCCACCAGACGTGATGGTATCCGCTGAAAATCGCCACCAGCGTGACCACCACGAACCCGATAACTGGACCCACCACAGGGATGATCTCGAGGGGAAGCTCAATAGCCGCCAATAGAATCGCATAGGGGACCTTGATCAGCGAAAAAAAGGATGCAAAAGCGCCGAAAGCAATTCCGGCAAGGATGATGAGCGCTCGCATATATTGAACGAGCAGAACGTGCAGGTCCGTTCCGATCTCCTCCAATTGTCTTCGGCGCGCGCCTTCCGGAGCCATATTAAGTATAAAGTCTCGCATTTCCGCGCCGTCTTTCAGGAAGAAAAAGCTGAGGATCGGCACCAGAATGAGGAACGCAAGATCTCGGGCCAGGCTGACCGCTTTGAGAGCTGCTTTCGGTGCTATTGAAGCGAGAGCGCTCGAATGCTCGGCAAGTTGCTTACTTAACTCGGCAAGCATTGCAGACCGGAGGGAAGCACTCCCGGCCGGCGCTTGCCTCGATTGCTCGAATTTAGAAAGAAGACCAGGCAACTTTGCTGCCAGCACGCTGGCTTCGGCGAGGGCTCGCGTGACCACTTCGAAGAGCCCCCAAATGACCAGGCCTACTAACACTACATAAACAATCGCTAGCGCGGGCACGCGGGAGCGGCCCGGCAGCCGCCGGTTCAAATATTCAACTATAGGAGATAACAGATAGGCAAAGAGAACGGCGACAATGAAGGCGAAAACTGTGTCGTAGATCTTATCCAGAATCGCTAGGACCATCAGCACGGCGATGATGGTCCACGTATAGCGGGCTACACGCTCATCGATGCCGAACATGGCTTTTGACTCGGGCAAATGAAACTGCAGACGTTACTTTCATTTTGATGCTGCGGACGTCCCTTTTAAGCTTTTTCATCCCGATCGTAGGTACCCTAAGAATAACACAGTGCGGCGGCTGCCCCGAAGGAGCAAACCGTGAATAGCCGTGGGTGAAACCCACGGGAATGAGGCGAACAATACCTTTCGGCTCTGAAGGGGCCGAACAACGCCCTGGCGGGATCGGAACCAATTAACTCATTTCGTCGGCATTCGAACGCGGCGATCCCTCCCAGGTCAACCCCGTCAGCGTTGACCTCGCGATACGCGAGCTAAGAATTTTTCCGGCGACAGCCGCCTGGTCACGCATCTACTGGACGAGTACAGCCGCTTGATTTTTGAGCGGCCAGCTAGTACTATCCGGCTTGGAAAGGTGAAGATCGTTTTGTGAAGAGGAGCGAGGTGGCGGCATGGCAGAGAACCGGCCAGAGGAGATAAAAAACCCGGGAAGACGCAATGCCCTAAAGAGAATGGCAATGGGCACTGGAGCGGCTGCGGCATTTCCGATTCTGGGGCAGCCGGCGTCAGCGACTGCGATGCGTAGCGATGCGGCATTGCCCGAAGGATCTCGGCCGGCAGCAGAGTCCGGCTGGAAACCTCTTTTCTTTGACGCGCATCAAAATGAGACAGTCGTAGTTCTGACAGACCTGATTATTCCGGATACGGATACGCCAGGGGCGAAGGCGGCGCAGGTCAACCGGGTCATCGACCGTTTCTTGAACGAAGAAGATGTCGGGACGCAGCAGAAGTTCTTAGAAGGGCTTGCTTGGATCGACGGGCGGTCCCTTGCTGTGCATGGAACACCCTTCGTCATGCTGACGAAAGAGCAGCAGACGGCCTTGCTGGAACCTCTGGCGGATGGCCGGAACAACAATCCTGACGACCGGCCTGGAATTGCATTTTTTGAGCAAATCAAAGATTCGACGATTTTCGGGTATTACACTTCAGAGATAGGGATGGAGCAGGAGTTGAAATACCAAGGAGACCGGTATAACCAGTCCTTCCCAGGCGCCTGCACTCATCCCGAGCATCAGAACTGAGGACCAAGACAAATATGAGAGCCTTCACGCGAATGTTGTCGCTAGTGATCATTGCGGTGAGCTTGCTTGGTGTGGTCAGTTACAGTGCTGTCACGAAGAGCGATGCCGCCGGGCTTTTTAAATCGAAGTGTTCAATGTGCCACGGCCTGGACGGGAAAGGATATCCTGCGATCCACACGCCCAATTTCACCAGCTCGCAGTGGCAGCAAAGGCATTCGGACGCGAGAATCGCCGCCGCCATCGCCAACGGCGTTCAGGGAACCTCGATGCCGGCTTGGAAAACCAAGCTGAGCACTGCGCAAATTCACGCGCTCGTTCTCTATATCCGTTCGCTTAACAGCGCAAAAGGTCAGTAGCATTCTGACCTCCGTTTCATGGTTCTCCGGATCGAGGGGCGTCGCTCGCGCCGGGAGGCGCCAGTCTGGTCGCGGTTGAGCACGGCGCAACCACCGCCCGCCGTAAGCCAGGAAATTCTGCGGCACGAGCTGGCAAGTTGAGGCGCCGTCCACTCCTTGAAGCCAAACATCCAAACTGCATGGAGTTCGCCCCGGAGCTTGATGACCGGACAGCGATTCTCCTTCTCTCTGCTCTGACTGCGTAGTCTTTTCATCTGTTCAGTCATAGTCCTGGCGTTTCTGAGTTTTGTTCGATGGGTTCTTGAATTGCATTGATCCCGTCAACGCACAGGTGTGCGCCAGGCGCGCCAGTGCTTTCCTGTATTTTCGAGGAGCAAGTATGGATAGGAAATATAAACAACGGGGCTATCAAGATCACGGGGTAAAGCGGCAGGAGCCGCATCTGGAGCGTAAGGTGGAATCCTTCGGACCCAAAACCCCTGCCATGCCGGATAAGCACCTTGTTTCGCGGTGTGCCCGCTGCGGAAAGATGCTGCCTTCAGGTTTTGACCCTGCCGGCCAGTGTCCCCACTGCGGGTTTCAGCTTCATAGTTGCAAGCAGTGCGCCTATTTCGATACGTCAGCCCGGCTTGAATGTACCCAGCCTGTTCCAGCCCGGATAGTGAGGAAGGATAGCCGGAATGACTGCACCTTTTACTCGCCCAAAGTGGCGATCGAACGGCAAACCTCACCGGGACCTTCGCGGATTGCCGATCCGCGCCAGGCATTTGAAGCTCTTTTTAAGAAGTGATTCGCCGGCATGACGGTAAAGCAGCCGCCGAGCGAGGCCGGGAAAACAGAGGCGAACGGCTTCAAGAAAGCTGACTAGCAATCGATATCGAAGAAAAAAAACGGCTTAACCCTATATATCGGCATCCCTCCAGTCCCCACCACAATGTATAGTATTTTTTCCCCTTGACATTACAACTCTCCGGGGCTAAATTGGCTCCACGGTACCAATGCACGACCCTGACAATTTCGGGAATTTCCAAACGCTGGAGCGTGGTTTCCGCTCGGTGGCGCTTGTTCGGCAACTATGGATCTTCTTGGTCAACGCGTCAGGAGAACGGTGCCTTACTGCGCAGCAAACTCCGCCGTGATGTTATTTTCCGTTCTACCGCCGCAACAGGGACCGTGGATGTGAGCTAAGAGTTTGTCCATGTGCTCGGCAACGCCTCTTACAATCGCGGGCGCCGCTTAACCATCGAAAATGAAATTCCTCTCATCTTATAAGTTAGGAGGCCGTATGGCGGAAATAGACGTTACTGAAAGGTTATTAAGCAGGACTCAACAATCGCGGACGACCGAAAAGCGGGGATTGGCCTTCAAGCGCTATTTTTCCAAGCCTGGCGTAAGCCCCTTTGATGGAATCGTCTGGGAACTTCGGACGGCGTCAATCCAAAATGAAAAGGGAAAAACGATATTCGAGCAGCGAAACGTGGAGACGCCGGCAGACTGGTCGATGACCGCGACCAATATTGTAGCGTCGAAATATTTCCATGGAAAGCTGGGCACCGGGGAGCGCGAGTCGAGCGTGCGGCAACTGGTTAGCCGGGTGGCGGAAACCATCGCGGACTGGGGCATCGAAGACGGTCTTTTCCGGGGAGAGGAAGACGCGCAAGCTTTTCGCGACGAGCTGACGCATCTGTTGGTGCGGCAAAAGGCGGCGTTTAACTCGCCGGTATGGTTCAACTGCGGCCTGTGGCATCAGTATCATCGCAGTTCGCGCGGGACTGGATGGTACTGGGACCCGGCCACGAGCGGCGTCAAGAAAGAGACAGAGGCCTACCGGCATCCGCAGTGTTCCGCATGCTTCATCAATTCTGTTGAGGACGATCTCGAAAGCATTCTCTCCCTGGCTAAGACCGAGGGGATGCTTTTCAAGTGGGGTTCAGGCACGGGAACGAATCTTTCCCCCTTACGCTCTTCGATTGAGTCCCTTTCCGGTGGCGGAATTGCCTCGGGGCCACTGTCGTTTATGAAGGGCTATGACGCTTTTGCGGGGGTGATTAAGTCGGGCGGTAAAACGCGCCGCGCCGCCAAGATGGTGATTCTGAATATCGATCATCCCGACGTGGTTGATTTCATTGAATGCAAAGCCAAAGAGGAACGGAAGGCGTGGACTCTGGTTGACGCAGGTTACGACTCTTCGTTGGACGGCGAGGCCTACAGCTCCATCTTTTTTCAAAACGCCAACAATAGCGTTCGCGTCAGCGATGATTTCATGAAGAGAGCCATCACCGATGGGGACTGGGCGACACGCAAGGTGACCACTGGCGAGCCGCTCAATACCTATCGTGCCCGTGACTTGCTCCGCAAGATCGCCGAAGCGGCCTGGCAGTGCGGTGATCCGGGGATGCAGTTTGATACCACCATCAACAAGTGGCACACGTGCAAGAGCACGGCGCGCATCAACGCCTCAAATCCCTGCAGCGAA
Organism: Terriglobia bacterium; assembly: GCA_030040995.1. Classification (GTDB taxonomy): domain Bacteria; phylum Acidobacteriota; class Terriglobia; order UBA7540; family UBA7540; genus JASHON01. The sequence goes on from JASHOS010000110.1 coordinate 32,049, forward strand.
TATATGTTCCTGGACGACTCTGCCTGCAACCTGGCGTCGCTGAACCTGATGAAGTTCCAGGCCCCGGACGGGAAATTTGACGTCGAGGCTTTCCGTCATGCGGTAGACATCCTGATTACGGCGCAGGAAATTATCGTGGATCACGCGAGCTATCCCACCGCGAAAATCGCGCAAAATTCGCACGATTTCCGCCCTCTCGGGCTCGGCTACGCGAATCTCGGCGCGCTCCTGATGGCCAGCGGCCTGCCTTACGATTCCGATGGCGGGCGCGATTTTGCCGCGGCCATCACCGCGGTCATGCACGGACAAGCTTACCTGACCTCGTCGCGCATTGCCGCGGAGACCGGACCTTTCGCGGGATTCGCCGTGAACCGCGATTCGTTCCTGGAGGTCATTTCCATGCACCGCAACGCGGTAGGCGGAGTCAATCCCAGGAACGTCCCGGAAAACCTGGGGCAGGCGGCCAAGACGATCTGGGATGAATGCCTGCAAGGCGGCCTGAAGCACGGCTACCGCAACGCGCAGGTGACGGTGCTTGCTCCGACCGGTACGATTGGCTTCATGATGGACTGTGATACTACGGGAATCGAGCCCGACCTGGCGCTTGTGAAATACAAGAAACTAGTGGGCGGCGGCTTAATCAAGATCGTGAATAACGTTGTGCCGGCGGCCCTGCTCAAACTCGGCTATACGGACCAGCAGGCTGCCGAAATTGTGAATTATATCGACCAGCATGGCTCCATCGAAGGCGCTCCACATCTTCAGGCGGCGCATTTGCCGGTGTTTGACTGCTCGCTGAAACCCGCGCAGGGCAACCGCTCCATCGAGTACATGGGGCACATCCGCATGATGGCGGCCGTGCAACCGTTCATTTCAGGAGCTATTTCTAAGACCGTGAATATGCCGGAAGATTCGACGGCAGAAGACATCGCGAACGCCTTGGTGGAATCGTGGCGCATGGGCATTAAGGCGATTGCCATTTACCGCGACGGGTCCAAGCGCAGCCAGCCGCTGAACGTGGGCAAGAAGGAGGAG
>JASHOS010000111.1 GCA_030040995.1 Terriglobia bacterium
CAACCCGATTGGGAACGTGTTCGCCCAGAGCCAGAGGAACGGGCGAGATCGCCTCTGCAAGAGTCTTGTGAGCGGAAACGTCATCCGGATGAGTAGGTTCTTCGATCCAGTACGGGGACATGGGGCGCAGGGAGCGGCACATTTCCAAAGCTTGGGGAAGCGTCCATTGCTGATTGGCGTCCAGCATGATACGCACCCCCGGGCCAAGCGCATCTCTCAACAGGAACGCCCGCCTCATATCGCGGTTACCCTCCGTTGATCCCACCTTGAGCTTGAAGGCGCGAAAGCCTCGCTCAAAAGCGTGTAAGGCCTCGTCCCTCACCCTTGCATCATCATATTGAAACCAGCCAACCGAGGTATCGTAGCCGGGATAGCCCTCGCCAAGGATCGGCATGCGGTTTGCCCTGTTTGGAAATTCCTGCTTAATTATCGAGAGCGCGTCGGGAAACGTGAGGATATCTTCGAGATAGCTGAAATCCAGAAGCCGAACGATCTCCTCCGGACTGAGATCGAGTAAAAGGCGCCATAATGGGACGCCACGACTCTTAGCCCAGAGGTCAAAGCAAGCGTTTGTGATTGAAGCGAGAGCGAGGTGGATGACCCCCTTATGAGGTCCAAGCCAACGAAGCTGAGGGTGATCGGCGAGCTTATGAAAAGTTGCTCCAAAATCAGACATCAGTTCTTCAATTGCCAACCCATCCAACGACTCAGCTAAAAGCAGAATGGCATCGCACACCAACTGATTCCCTTTGCCTAAGGTTAAGGCCAGACCCGACCCTTGGTGTCCAAGGCTGTCGCGGAAAGCTGTGACAGCGTAGGAGTATTCGGAGCCAGAATGAACGGCGTCGGTTCCGGCAGCGGGCGGAAGAGGAAACCTGATGTCCTTAGCTTCAACGGACTGGATAACGGCGGTTTCCATATTCTTGAAGTGCTCGTCGCCTCGGCGGACTACAGGACCGTTCACAGCACGGCAGGTCCCACCCAATTAAGCGGGTTCCCCCAGGCCTGATCGCAAGACGGTTGATAGCGCTGCCCCGAGGCGTACGAAACACCCCTGACCCTTTCACCCCTTGTCCCTCTTCCCCGGGGAGAGGAGTTGGTATAAGGGGACTTTATCGAAACTTGGGAGGTCTGGGAAATGACGACTCTCGGACCTGTCAAACTAGCATTGCCTCCCCGGCAGGCCCCTTTTTGAAGGGCCACACAAGCCTAAAGCCTCCGCTAGCATACGGGCCCGCTGGCAGTTAAGGATCAGGCAAGGCTGAGCTTGAAAGCAACGGCAACGTCCGAAGGTGGTATCGTCATCCGAGGCCACTCGATCCGTAGACCTTCGCCTGTCTGCGTGAAACGCATTTTTTCCGGCGAACCGAGAAGCTCAACGTTCGCCACTTTCAGTGGTTTAGCGGCCGAAGCACCGAACGATTTCAGGAGCAACCCCCTTTCCCCTTCGGGAAAGCGGCGTTCCGGCCAGCCGAGCATGACGGCGTAAACCACCGTCCCGGCCTTGTTGCGCGTGTATCGCACGTCGCTCGCGCCCAGCTCGCTGACGGTCTGGCCCTGAAAAGAGCCAGCCTTGATCATATTCGGACCTTCGCCGAAAAGCGTCCACGGACGCGTAGCGTAAATCGCTTCGCCGTTGATCTTGAACCATGCCGCGATGCGCTCGAGGATCAGGCGCTCCTTGCTATCAATCGTACCGTCGGGCTTGCCAGGGATATTCAGGATGAACGTTCCGTTCTTGCTGACCGCGTCAACCAGCCAGTGGATCACGTCGCGCGGCGGCAGGTAATGGCCGTATTCTCCCGGCCATTCGTACAATTCGCGCTGGTAATGCCAATCCCCGATGCAGGTTTCGGATTGCCAGGGATACGTCTGGATGTTATTGGTTAGGCCGCGCTCGAGATCGGCTACGACCGCTTTGAAAAGGTTGGGCGGAACGTTCTTGATATTGAGCACACCTTCCATCCTGCCGCCGTTCACCGCCAGGCTGTGATTGTAATAATACGCGCCGATGTTCATGCCACCCCATCCCAGCGGAAGGAGATCATCGTCGAAATAAAGCAGGTCAGGATTGTGCTGGTCTACCAGATCGCGAGTGCGATCATAAAAGTTCTTAACGTAAGAAACGTCGGGCAGGGCGTCGGGAGGATGCTTCGGTGCGTAGAGTTGTTGCGGATCATAGCCCTGCCACCACTGTTTTTGGCCCTCGGCCAGGATGAGGTCGCCGTCATAGGGAACACCGGCCAAAGGCCCTGTGGCGTCAGCCCCGTGACTGGTCTGGAACCACGACCAGTTACGCGCTTGGTGCACCGTCACACCGAAACGCAAATTGCGCTTGCGCGCCTCCGTTGCCCAGGTCCCGATCACGTCCCGGCGAGGTCCAATATTGACCGTATTCCACTGATGGTGCTTGGAATTCCAGGTGTCGAAGCCGTCGTGGTGGTTAGCGAGTGCAACGAATATACGAGCCCCGGCGCGGGCGTACAGTTCCATAAGCTCGGAAGGTTCCCAGTTGAGCAGCGTCCATTGGGCGCAAAGGTCTTTGTAGCCGAAGCGGGAGGGAGGGCCGTAGTGCGCGAGCTGGAAGCGATATTGCGGGTTTTGGAGCCGGTGGTTCCGGAACTCCATCTCCTGCATGTACATACTGCGGGCGTACCAGTCACCGTCTTCTGGCACACATTGAGGGCTCCAATGATTCCAAATTCCGAATTTGGCGTCTTGGTACCATTCGGGGCATTCGTACTGAAGCAATGAGTCCCAAGCAGGCTTGTATGGTCCCTCACCAGCTAAGCCTGGAGTGGGAGATATCTTCGGCACGCCATCCCACGAGCCGCCGGGCACAGGCAGTTCGACGCCTGCAGGGTAGTATTCCGGGGACGGCTGCCAACCATTGTTGTTCAGACGTTCAGAGACAATACGGCCATCACGCAAGGCGTAAAACACCCGCTCGTTTGCGGGCGTAGCGCAAAACCGGGCGTAATCTTCGGTATATTTGTTGAAACCAGCCGCAGACTGGGAATCGCCTGCGGCGCTAGCTGTCTTACCCGTTCTGTCTCCCACGGGAAAGGAGAAGGCAACCGGTGTGGCGGCTAAGCCGCCGAGCAGGTGAAAGAATTTACGACGACGCATTACTCATCTCCAGTTATGTAAGTCCATCGTTGTCGACATCGGCTATCTGAGACGACATTCCTCTGTACAAGCCGGCAATTCCTGATACAAGCCTGCGAAGGCCAGTGATGACTTTCCAATACGCCTCAACCTTCAATTTTGAAAGCGTACGCGTAGTCGCAAGGTTTCTTTTCAGGCGTACGGATCGTCAGTGCCTCAGGACCTTGATGCCAATGGAGCTTTGATGCATTCCCGAGCAGGCTTACGTTTGAAATACGTCTTGCAGCGTTCTCCGAGTTCTTACCCAGTTCCTTGATCTTGGCCTCGTGTGCTGGCCAAGCAAGTAAGATGGCGTAGATCGTATCGTCTCTTCGGGTAAAGCGGATATCCTGCGGAGTAAAGCTCATTCGTTTGACCTTGCTTTCGCTGAATGCGCCCCCTGCGAGAGTCGCCGGGCCTTCGCCGTAAACTCTCCACGGACGCGTCCCGTAGATTGCCTCTCCATTGATATCCATCCACCGTCCGATGTTGCGGTAGATTTCCTCAGCCTCTTCAGGTAGAGTGCCATCGGCCTTGGGCCCCACGCTTAGCAGAAGATTCCCGTTTTTGCTGACGATATCGATCAACTCATGGACGATTTCGGCCGTTGATTTGAAGCTATCGTTGTCAATATACCCCCAAGACTTCCAGCTTACCGAGGTATCCGTTTGCCAGGGCAGAGGCTGGATAGAAGCCGCCAGGCCACGTTCGAAGTCGAGGAGCGCGGCGTGACGGGGATAGGCCTGGTACTTGTAGGTGATCACCACACCCTGCTCCCAACGGTCAGCCCAATCGTAATAGTAAGCGGCGAATTCCTTCCGGTAGGGCAGCAACCCTTGAGCCTCGTTCGCCCAGTCAAAATAGAAAAGATCCGGATGGTATTTGTCGACCAACTCAACGCACCGTGCGTACCAGTCCTGCATGAACTCAGGGGAGGGTTCCTGCACTAATTGGCCGGGTTGATTATCGATGAGGGGCGTCGGCGCGTGAATGGGGCCGTAGAGACCGGCATATAAGGGATTGCTCGTATCGAAATCTTCCTCAAAGGGATAGAAAGACCAGTGAAAAGCGCGATGCGAAGAAACGCCTAATTTGAGTCCTTGATTCCTGACCTCTCGTGCTAATTCGCCTACAACATCGCGATGGGGGCCCATTTTGGCGGACGTCCACTCCGTCAAATCAGAGTCGTACATTGGAAAGCCGTCATGGAAATCTGCGATTTGCACGAAGTATTTGGCGCCGGCATTCTTAAATGTCTCCACCCATCGTTCCGGACTCCAATGCTCGCCTCGAAACATAGGAATGAAATCTTTATAGCCGAACATCGACTGCGGTCCCCAATGCTGCCGATGCCATTCGAACACAGGGTTGTTTCTGACATACATGTTCCTTGGGTACCACTCATTATCGTGGGCCGGCACAGAGTAAGGCCCCCAGACGGTCCAGGCTCCAAATTTCGCGTCCCGAAACCAGTCAGGGACGTTGTACTGCGAGAGCGAGTCCCATGTGGCCTGATACTTTCCGGGAAAAGGTGATATCTCCGCGCCTCCAAAACGGGAAGCCATAGGCAAGGCTGCCAGTGTAGCTCCTCCCCGTAAAGCGGCTTTCATAAAGTCCCTGCGTGACCAGGTTCGTTTCATATTGACTGGCAACGGCACCTCGGTCCCGGTGGCGGCAAGCATCGAGGTACGTTGTCGAGAGACCTTCCCACAGCTTAGCCCCGCTAGTGGTTTGTTTGCCGTCCGTGCCTTGCAACAACTGGCGGAACAGAAGATCGACGCCTATGCGTCCGGTTCGAATTTGAAGTGAGTGAGTGGTGGATCGGGGTGCCCTGTAGTTGCGGGATTGAACGGTCCACTCCGCGCATCGGCAGATGCAGCAGGGGTTCCGGCCTCGGCTGTGGCGGAGGACCGATAAGCTAGTTTCTAGACAAATCTGGCAACCTGCCCAACTCGGCAGGCAAAGCTTGGCTTACTCGGTCCGAATCCTGGTGGGGCCGCCTCCCATGAATCACCAGTAAAACTTCAGGGCAAACTGGAATTCCCGTGCAGTATTTTCAGTGCTGAGGACTCTCCCGAAGCTTGGGTCCTCAGTCGTGTCATCGGGGACACCCCATACCGGCCAATTGCCCAAATTGAAAGCGTCTGCGCGAAATTCGATCTTTTTGCTCTCGCCGAATGGAAAATCGCGGAAGATCGAAAAATCAAAATCTTTCAACCAGTCACTTGTCAATGAGTTTCGCCCCACATTACCGTAGGTGTATTCTGCCGGAGACGCGAAAGCTTTTGTGTTGAACCACTCTGTCGGCGAGGGGTTCGATACACCTGTGTTGGCCAAGACTTGGTTGCCGTTCTCCCAGAATTGGTCCTCATTCGGAATGTTATCTGAGGAAAAGATGTTATACGGAACCCCCGAGCTTAATGACAGAATACCGTTAACCTGCCAATTCCCAGTGACATAGCGCAGCGCGCGATTACTTGGGGAGAATCTATTGCCTGTACCGAACGGGAGCTTATAACTCACGCTGGCAGAGAGGGCGTGGGTCAGATTGTAGCCGGCAACGCTCCAGCAGCTTGCCAAATCGTTCGCGTTCTCAACGTCTGTGCCGTCGGCGCCGTACCAGCCGTCGGAACACAAATCCTCCGCTTTCGAGTAAGTATAACTTATCAAATATGTCATTCCCGCCCCTGTCTTCTGTAGCGAGAATTGAAGCGCATTGTACGTCGCTCGCCCGATGCTCTTATCGTAGAACGTCGGCGTGATGTAATTATAAGGAGCTCGGGATTGGGGATTTCCGGGACCCGGCGTGAGGGGAGTGTTCTGAGCGTCACCGATGTCGGTCTGGGTGTCCGCGGACCCCGCATAGTTCACCGTTAAAACCGTGTTCTGGGTCAATTGACGCTGAATGCCCGCATTCCACTGCCACGATTCTGGATTTTCAAGGTACGGGGAAGCAAACCATGTCACCTGATTAAAGGGAGTTGCGGCAGGTAAGAGGCCGGTCGTCGCGACCGGATTTTCCGCAGTAACAACGGGTGTTGTCTGGTTGAGGGGAGCGGTTATCAATTCTCCGATGCCTGGCCAAGTGCCTTCATAATTCTGCCCTGTCTGCATGTTGGCAGCCCATTCGTCGTAGAACCGTCCTCCTGACACTCGGATCACATTCTTTTGGCCGAGACGGTACGCAAATCCCGCCCGAGGCTGAATATCATCGTAAGGGGTATGATAAATCTTTCCGTTTGTGGAAACGACCACATGGGCCGGCAAGACCCCGTTAGGGATGCAGGGAGCTGCCTCCGTCACAGTGCACGATGGAGGCTTATCTTGAAGTACATATGTGCCATTGTTGAGGTCGTAATCGCCAGCATAGGCACTTCCGTTTGATAGCAGACCGTACGCGGGGAATGTTGAGTAATCATACCTGACGCCCAAATTGACGGTCAGGCGGTCCGTCGCCTTCCACGAATCCTGGCCAAAGAAACCGTTTACATACGCCTCATGTTCCGACTCCTGTACATCCCGCCGACTGGCGCCATCTGGAACTCCCAAAAGGAAGGACGCGACGCTGTCTCCTCCGGCCGAAGTCTCCAGATTGGTAGTCTGAAACGAGGTAAAACAGATTCCCGAGCCCCCAATGGGAGAGATAAAACCACTCTCATTGAGCGTAGTTCCAAAGGTGAATGTGTGATGGCCAACGATTTTGGACAGATTCGCATTTTCTTCATATACATCCGAAAGCGAAGTCCCATCATAGCTCACGCCAGCGCCTGTGTACCCAGCAAGCGATAGGCCCGGCTCGCAAGAACTAAAGGGCGCGGGCGCTGACGTATAATCACACGCAAACGGCGCTGCGAAACCAGCCACTGAAGCAAAATTAGTGCCCGCGTCTACTCCTTTGCCAATCCCGCCGCTAATCTCGTAGCCATAATTGCGCCCAAATTCCACGGTCAAAACGGTCGTAGGACCAAAAATGTGAGTCCAATCGCCACCCGTTTGATAAGCGTGATATAGGTCTTGACCGAAAAACCCGGGAAGGGATTCTTGATATGTGGTAGGGGAACTTAGATGGGTGAAGCGGACCCAGAATGAGTTCTTGGTCCCCAATTGTTCGTCTCCCCGTAGGCTATATTGATTTGTGTCTTGGACCTCCGGAGCTATTTGCTCATAATTGACTCCTGGGATGGATGTTTGGTAAGACGCCGGGTAAATCAGTTTCGCGAGAGCGACCATGTTTGTATTGAGGTCGGCGGTTGGAATGATGTTACCTGGAAAGGGAGTCCGAAGATACTCACCAGGGTGGGCTGGATCCGGGGTCGTGGTGTACGGGTTGTATATCGTGATCAATTGGCCGCTGGAGTTGAAATCCTGGCTAAAGTCCCCATTTATTTCTGCCGGAGTTGGAATGTAATCAAGGTCTGTTCCTGCCGAGTGGATTCTGTCCCCTTCATAACTGGCAAAGAAGAAAGTGCGATTCTTGCCGTTGTAGACGTGGGGGATTACGACCGGCCCTCCGACGTTCGCGCCGAACTGGTTCTGTACAAGTGGACTCGTAGTGGTAACAAACGGATCCCGGGAATCCAGCGCGTTGTTGCGCATAAACTCCCAAGCCGTGCCGTGAACCTGGTTCGTTCCGGATTTCGTCACCACGTTGATAATGCCGCCTAAAACGCCGCCAAACTGCGCTGAGTCAGTGTGAGAAACCACCTTGAATTCCTGGATGTCGTCGACGATCGGCGATATCGAGTACGTGCTGTTGAATACTTCCTCATCGTTCAATCCGTCCAACATGAAAAAGTCGCTCCGGTTCGTTTGGCCACCGACGGAAGGAATCACAAAGACCCCTGTGGGATTCGTATCGAACCCGCCAGAATTTTGCGAGGTGTTGAGTATACTTACCCCTGGAGTGAGCGCTAGAAGCTGTGTGAAGTTCCTGCCGTTTAGTGGCAGATCATTCACTTCGTTTTGGGTGATGGCGGTTCCGAGGTCTGCCGTTGACGTTTCCAATTGGGCTGCCGCAGCTTGCACCGTCACCGATTGCCGGGTGGACCCGACCGTGAGGGTGAAATCGAAGGTGGTCGTCTGGTTTACGTTCAGCGCAAACTCGCTTTGCTTCCTCGTTTCAAAACCGGTTTTGACAACGGTGAGCGTATAGTTTCCAGGCGGTATATTCAGGATTACATATTGGCCGACGCTATTGGTTTTTGTTGTTGCCGTCACACCCGTGGCAACGTTGGTCAAAGAGACGGTTGCGGCTGGGATCGCTGCGCCAGTCGGATCCTTGACAATACCGTTGATCGACGCAGTGGCCACTTGGGCTAACATGGTTACATTAGGACCCAGGGCGAAGAACATGATTGACGCCGCTATCACTCCACAAAGACAGAGTCGCAGTGGAGTGGGAAAACCGAATGTGGTCCGCATTCTAGTTACCTCTCACGGGTGTGGATATTAAACTCAGGCTATTTTCTGATTACCTTACCGAGGCTGATCTTACAGTCATACCCTTAGTGCTGTCAAGAAAAAAGATTTTTTGGATTGCCTGTATGGAGACTTAACGTGCCGGCGAGAAATCAGTAGGTTATGAGAATATTGTCTTCCGGAAGTTGTCGATTTCCTCGCTGTGCTCATCCCCAAGTCGCCACAACTTTGATGTGGATCCTGAATAAATTTAAGTGGAAGGCTGCCCCTGTGTATGTTGTATGATGGATAATATGAAAAAATATGAAAAGTAAAGGTTGTCCTTCAGGGATTTCTTTTAACTCTTCCCGTGATGAACATGAAAGGAGCGAACTGTTCCGAACCATTCCGCGAACTATAAGCCTTGTGGAGCGTTCAAGGGAGCAGCTTGAGTCGTTAATCCTCAACGGCTCGTTGCAGCCGGGACAACGTCTACCGACTGAGCACCACCTAGGCGAAATGCTCGGTGTCAGCCGGACCGTAGTTCGGGAGGCGATTCGCCTTCTCACGGCCGAGGGCTTGATCGAGGTAACGTCGGGGTCTGGCACCTACGTCCGAGCGATTGGACCTGGCATCCTCTGCGATTCGGTCAATCTCCTCTTGCGAGCCAACAACCTTAGTCCCGACCAAATTTACGAGGTTCGGAGTGTGCTGGAGGTCAGTGCTTCAGGCATAGCAGCGGAACGCGCAGGAAGGGAAGAGATCGCCGGCCTAGAAGACGAGATCTCGATACTCCAACGAGAGAATTTGCGAGCTGCGGACTACGCCAAGCATGATTACCTGTTCCACACTCGCTTGGCAGAGGCGACGGGCAACCCGCTCTTCCTTGCGCTAATCAACTCGATCTCGACGGTTACAATTCGAAGCATGAGCCAAATGTATGCGGCGGCTTACCACGAAAGTAACAACCGGCGCGTCAGAACTGAGGAACATTCGGCCATCGTGGAACGCATCAAACAACACGACGCCGAGGGCGCCCGCCGAGCCATGGCTGACCACATGGCCGGCTCCCTAGGCCGTCTGAAAGAGGCGCGGCGACGAAGTGCGATTGCCCAGGCAGACTTTTCACCGGAAAATGATGCAACAGAAAGCGAGAGCGCTCCGGATCAATCTCAGGGATAACGTGGCAATTGCCCTCGAAGATATCCCTGCCGGCGTGGGTGTTTTGATCGAAGGCCTCGATAGAGAAGTCGTCATAGCTCTGCACTCGATTCCTTTTGCCCACAAAATCGCCCTCTCTTCCATCAAAAGGGGGGAGCTCATTCTGAAGTACGGTGTGCCTATCGCGTTTGCGTTAGCGGATATCCCAATCGGAGAATGGATTCACGAACATAACGCGAAGTCGTATCATGAGGCCAGGCGAGGAGGAGAAATCCCATGAGTCCATTACGTGGTTACCAAAGACGTGAAGGACCGCCGGGGATTAGGAACTTGGTGGCCTGTATACACACGGTGGAGTGTTCCTCGTTTGTGGCTGAAGAGATCGCGGGCGCGAGTCCCTCTGTGCATACGCTGGGCTTTCCCGGCTGTTACAACAATCCGTATGCTTCGCGGATCATGACCGCGCTGGCCTGTCATCCGAACGTCGGAGCGGTACTTTTGGTCAGCCTGGGTTGTGAAGGAACGGACGCAGGCACAATGGCAGAAACGATCCGGCAAACTGGAAGGCCAGTCGATATCATCCGCATCCAAGAAGCGGGAGGCACGGAGCAGGCTATTCGGCGAGGCAAAAAGATTGTCGGGGATATGTTGGCAGGCCTCGAGAAAACGCCTCGTGTCGAAATGTCGATATCCGACCTAACCATTGGGACGGAGTGCGGTGGTTCGGATGCGACATCCGGCATCGCAGCGAATCCTGCGGTCGGGCATGCCTTTGATATGCTCGTTGACGCCGGGGCGACGGCGATCATTGAAGAGACCCTTGAAATGGTCGGCTGCGCAGAAATTGTGGCGAGCCGGGGTGCCAGTATGCAAGTTGCGGAGCAACTCCGCGAAACGGTGAGAAAGGCAGAAGAATTCTCGTTGAAAGCTAACCAATCTTCGATTGCAGTTGGGAATCGTCATGGAGGCTTGACCACAATCGAGGAAAAATCGATGGGTGCTTTTGCTAAGTGTGGCACTAGGCCAATTCGAGGAATTATCAAAGTAGCCCAAAAGCCACCCGGCCACGGACTCTTCGTCCTGGACTCAGTTCCCGATCCGTCGTCCTTCCTCCTCGGATACAGCAACCCCAACGATTCGGAGGGAGTCCTCGATCTGATCTCGTGCGGTGCTCATATGGTCTTGTTCACGACCGGACGCGGAAGTGTCATCGGGAGCGTTATATCGCCCGTCTTGAAGATCTGCGGCAATCCCCGAACATATGCTCGAATGTCGGCGGACATGGATGTGAACGCGGGACGCATTGTGACCGGTGAAGCAGGCCTTGTTGAGATCGGCGAACAAATTTTCAATGCTGTTCTGGAAGTGGCGGCAGGACAACAAACCAAATCGGAAGCTCTCGGCCATCGTGAGTACTGCATTCCGTACAAGTACCAAGACGTTTGTGAGAATGCGTAGAGCGGTCTTGGGAAAGCGAGATCTCGGAGTGTACGGCGAAGCACCACTCATGAATGGTTTTCTTCATTTTCAAGTACCTCCTCGGTTACGGTTGGGAACGATGAGTTCGGGTATTCTCGGTGCTGGGGAAGGCCTTGGAAGTTCGCTGCACATGTCTGCGCTTATGCTGGCCATTGTATTTGTAGCCGAGCCTTGTTTCAGTTTGCGAGCACAGACCTCAATCGCAAAACCGGGACCTCAAGTCTTGACAGAAGCACCCGCCGCCACGATTCCGGCCTCTTGCCGTGAAGCTTCCAAGTTGGGTCCGCAGGCCCAAGCGCTTCTCCATATCCTGGCACAGCAACCTTCCTGGAAGGCCTACAATGCGCTTGGCGCCTTCTACGGACAACACCGCCAACTGGAATGCGCCGTGGCTGCATTTAAAGCATCGCTGGCGATCGAGCCGGACTCGTGGGAAACCCATAACCTTCTGGCTTTGAGCTACGTCGAGGCGGGAAGCCTGAAGCAAGCGGAAAGCGAGTTCCGTGTCGTCCTCCACGAGGAGCCGGATGCTTACCAGATCCGGAACGGGCTTGGGCTCGTTCTCGAGAGAGAAGGTCAGCTCGATGCGGCAGCGGCCGAGTTCGAAAAGGCGATGGTCCTGAAGCCCGGATTTTATTATTCGTCGCTGAACCTCGCTGAAGTTGACATGGAGTTAAAAAGGTATGCTGCGGCTGTCTATTACCTCAAACAGGTGCTGGCGCTTTCGCCCCCTCCCGCGTTGGCCTACCGCATGCAAATGGACATGGGAGCGGCATATTCCGAAAACAAGCAATACGCGAAAGCAAGCGGAATATTCAAACAGATGCTTCTTCAGCATCCGGACTCAGCACAAATTCATTTTAATCTCGCCACATCGTATGCGCATGACGAGCGATATGCGGAAGCGGTCACTGAATATCAGCGTGCCTTGAACCTCAAGCCGTCCGATGACGTGACACGGATCTCACTTGCCCAGGCCATGGTCATCATCAATCAGGTCCCGGGGGCAGTTACGCAGGCCCTCCGGTACACAAAGGACGAACCGAATGATTACCTGGGCTTTCTCGTCCTGGGTGAGGGCTACCGAAAACTCGGACAGTTCCAGTCGGCCATACCCGCATTGCGGCGGGCCATACAGCTAAATCCGCGCGATTACGACGGGCACTACAATCTGGGAGTTGCCCTCGCACGGTCGGGCCACACGCAGGAGGCTGTGGAAGAGCTTCAAGAGGCGAAAACGCTGAAACCAGACTCGCCCGAGGCCGATTATGAACTCGGGGTGATCCTTGCGCGGGAAAACAAGACGGCGGCGCAGAAAAATTTTGTCGCATTTCAGAAAATGCAGGTGGAGAAAGACAACAAGGTAAAGGCCGGCGTTCTGAATAATCAGGGCAATGCCGACTTGGGTGCTGGAAAATATCGCGAGGCGGCGCGGGCCTATCAGCAGGCGGTCACTCTTGATCCGCCAAACGCGCAATGGCATTACAACTACGCGCTGGCGCTTTCTGCGCTGAATGACCGCAAAAACGCCGAGAATCAGCTTACCGCAGCCTCTGAGCTGGACCCCAATCTCAGCAAAGTTCACAACGAGCTGGGCCTGCTTTATTTGGAGGACGGCCGCCTAGCGAAAGCCGAAAAGGAATTCCAAGCCGCCTTGCAGATCAACCCGCAGTTCGCCGAAGCCCAGGGTAACCTGGGGGTGGTTTATGCGCACGAGGGGAAGAGCAAAGACGCGGTGGCCATGTTTCGGGAAGCCACGCTGAACGATCCTCAATATGCCCAGGCCTATTTGAATTGGGGTATTATCCTGGCGAACGAGGGCCTCTACTATCAGGCCGTGGACCTATTCAAGAAAGCAATTCAGATCTCACCCCGTTTCACCACAGCCTACACGGCTTTGGCTCGGGCCCTGGTCAACGAGGGGCGGAAGCAAGACGCGATGCCAGTTTTCCAGAAGATCGTGGCTCTCGAACCAAGTTCTCCACAGGCCCATATCAACCTGGGAATCGGGTTTGCCGGCAACCACCAGTTGCTTGAAGCCCTCACGCAGTTTTCCGATGCCGCGCGTCTGGACCCGAAGGACGCGGCGGCACACTACAATGAAGCGCGCGCGTATTCCGAAATGGGCAGCGTTGGCAAAGCGCGCGAGGAACTGGAGACTGCGTGTAAGCTGCAGCCTGATTACCCATCCGCGCTCTATATGCTGGCGGAAATCGAGCGGACGCAGCATCACCTGCAAGAATCTACAGAAATGCTCCAGAAGGTTATTGCTTTGGCTCCTTCGAACTCCGACGCCGAGTATTTGCTTGGCCGGAATTACCAAGATCTAGGCAAGGAAACGGAAGCGGTCGATCACTGGCGCCTGGCTCTAAAGGCAAATCCGAATAGTACCGAGGCGCTGTATAGTCTTGCGCAGGTGCTCAACAAAACAGGCAATCCGCAGGGCAAATTCTACATGAGCCGGTTCCAGGCTCTGCAAATGGAGGTAATGCGTACTGACCGCGTTCAAACCTTGGCCAATTTTGGGTTGCAAGCTGCCGATCAACACCTCTGGAGTCGAGCTGTTTCTAATTTTGAGCAGGCTATTGCGATCTGCGGCCGTTGCCAGCAGGGTGAGCAACTCCATAAGGATTTCGGCCTTGTCCTGGCGCGAAAGGGCGATTTGGAACATGCGCGCCACGAACTGGAAACAGCTTTGAAACTGAATCCCCACGATGACGCAGCGTTGGAAGCAATAGAAGTCCTTAAAGCCCGCCAATCCCAATCCGCCAGCGGGAATTAGATCCAGTCGTTGCGCGCGCAGACGAAGGGTGCCCGGCGAGACGAGAGAGGGTGGGGATCCCCCGCAAATGGTCCCACTGCCCCACTGTGACAGTCTGGAAACAGAACGACCAACCCCAAAGTCATCACATCCCGCTTAAAAGTAAAGAGGCAGATTATGAACCGCCGGGATTTTACTTCCTAGATCTTGAGGTTGGCAGGAACATCCTCTGTACTGGGGATTGAGGTCAAGAAATGAACCGTCGGAAATTCAATTCTTTGATTGCAGGGATTGGAGTGTCGTCAGTTTTTCCTCCTGGTCCATCCTCGCTGGCTGGTGGAATTCCCTTACTCACTTCACCAAATCTCTCTGCTTTGGGCTCGCCAGGGGCTCCGGCTTTGGCGGACCCACAGCCTGAACCGAAGCTCATCCGAACTCCCTGGTACCGGGCGCCTCAGTTGTTCGTGATGACTGGGTTTATCGCCAACACGACGACGGGTGACTGGGGTCCGGATTTCATCGTCAGTGGCGAATGGACACATGAAAAGCAGCAGGCGGCTCTTTCAAGATGGAGGAAGGGACTGGGTCGAGACTATGACGCTGATGAGACTGCAAAGGCCTTTCGCGATGCCGGGGCAAGCGGAGTGATCTTTTATTCCAAATGGCACAGTGGGTTGGTGAATTATCCGACCAAGTACACGGACTTCACCACCGAACGAGACTTGCTTGGCGACACCCTCAAGGCTCTTCACAAATATAAGATGAAAGCCGTCGTCTATTACTCTGTGGGATTGGACTATAATCCGGATCCCAAATTTCTGGAGTGGACGTGCCGCGACAAGAATGGCGGGCCGCTCGGCCTCGCGTTCCCAACCGACTGGAAATCCTTTTACTCTCCTTATCGGCATTACGTGACTAACCAACTTATTGAGATCTTGCACAATTACGGACCCATTGAGGGTTTCTGGCTGGACCTTTACACTCAGCCGGTAGTCTCTTACGACAAGTACACGCGGAAGGCCTTCCAGTCGAAATACGGAAAGCCCATTGAACAGGCAACCGATAGGGAAGCAGAAGGTTTTGTGGTGGACACGCTACGAGACTTCCTGGTGGAAATCCGGAAGTCGGTTGCGGCGGTCCAGCCCACGGTGGGCTTCACCTGGAATGGTTCAGGAATGGACGACGTTGTTCGTCCCCGGAAGGCGAAGCTGGTTGACGGGCTCTGCGACTGGTTCTCCATGGAGGGGCATACCGTCAATCGTATCGACCATGGTGCACGAGTGGGTCGTACTGACGACCGTCCCCATGAAGTCGGTATGCTCTTAAACTCCTCTTGGTACGTCCCAACCGGGGACCCGGCTCCCCCGGCTGCAATGTCAGAAGCAGAGGCGGTTGTCTCAGCCGCCACTGCCTGGGTCCAGGGTGCAAATGTCTACGGAGCCTTGACTCCCGGACACTCGGGTGTTTTTGACATGGATGGTGATATCCATTTACTCCGCTCCATCGGTAAATGGTTAAATGAAAATCGATCGAGTCTGGTTGATATCTTGCCGTATGCTGATGTCGGAATCGTGGTGGGACATCCGGCGCCGGACCTCCTGGAAATACCTCTGCTGAGGGACATCTGGAAGCGCTCTCACTGGCGCACTCCTGCTACTGAGACAGAACAACCCGGCGAAGTCCCTTCGCTTGGACTGCGTGAGGTCGGGTATTTTACCGAGCGAATTGGGGGGCAATTCGCTGTCTGCAAATTCGATTTCACTTCTTACCGAATGTTGGTAGTTCCAGAGACCGCGCTATTAAATGACGACCTCGCACGACGAATCCGAGAGTATGTTCGAGC
>JASHOS010000112.1 GCA_030040995.1 Terriglobia bacterium
CAGAATCGGCTCCAGCGCGGAGCCTTCCGCTCCGTCGCGGAGCTGGAGGCGGCGATTGCCGACTACGTGAGCGTGCACAATGCTGATCCTAAGCCCTTCGTTTGGACCGCCACTGCCGACCGCATTCTGGCGAAAGTCAAAAGAGCTACCAAGGCGTACAACATTGTCCAGAACCGTTAGTGGCACATGACTAGGACTACCTTATCTGAAAGCCCGGCCTGTGTCCACTCAGCCCTCAACCGGAGGCTTAGCTCGGATGGAGCGATGGCAGTGTATTGCCCGCACGAGTTCGGCGAGTGTGGTCGATGGAAATAGGAGGTCTACCGGAGCCATTCTTCCAATTTCACTCTCTCGCCCGTGTTGTTGTCGCGATATTTGACGATGACGGCTGTCGAAAGCGCGAGACCCCACTCGGGGCCCCGACCGCGGGTGACGGCACGTGAGCCGGGAACCACAACGGCGTCCGGCGGAATTCGCAGCGGGGTGTTGTCTTCCCGGCGATAGATCGTCTCACGCACCAGGTCGTAGACTGGCGTCGAGCCAGTCAGGATCGTGCCCGCAGCCAGTACGGCGCGCTCGCCCACAATCGTGCCCTCGTAAACCCCGCAATTCCCTCCGATCAGCACTTCGTCCTCGATAATGACGGGTAGTGCTCCAACCGGCTCGAGAACACCGCCGATTTGCGCCGCCGCGCTCAGGTGGCATCGCTTGCCGATCTGAGCGCACGATCCCACTAACGCGTGCGAATCGACCATCGTTCCTTCATCAATATACGCGCCGACGTTGATATACATGGGCGGCATGCAGGTGACATTGCGCCCGATAAAAGATCCGTCGCGGATAGACGATCCGCCGGGGACAATACGAGCTCGCGTCTCGGGTGCGAGCCTCTTAAGAGGAAAAGTATCCTTGTCATAAAACGGAAAGCCGCCGGCGGACATATCCACTATTTTTCCAATTCGGAAACCGAGCAGGATACCCTTTTTCACCCACGCATTCACCCTCCATCCGGTGGAGGACGAGGGATCGCGCTCGGCAGCGCGGATTTTGCCTTCATTCAACCCCACCTTGAGCTCGCTGATCGCCTGATGGCATTCTTCGCCGCCATCGCCCGTTTCACGCGAAAAGAGTTCTTCAATTCTGGATTCAAGGCTCATATCTGCTGGATGACCGCCGAAGCAAACTCTTCCGTCGTACTCTTCCCGCCCAGGTCAGGAGTGCGGACTCGCCTCTCACCGGTGACGGCCTGAAGAGCGTTCTTAATTTTGACGGCGGCCTGGCTCTCTCCAAGATACTCCAGCATGAGTGAAGCGGCCCAGATGGCGGCGATGGGATTAGCGATACCGCGGCCTTCGATGTCTGGGGCGCTGCCGTGTACGGGCTCGAACATGGCCGGACCGCAGCGCTCCTGCGGATTCAGATTCGCACTGGCCGCGAGTCCGAGGCTTCCTTGCAAGGCGCCACCGAGATCGGTAAGAATATCAGCGAAGAGATTTGAGCCCACCACGACATCCAGGCTTTCCGGTGCCGTGATCATCCGCGCCGCGGCGGCATCCACATGGTACTTTGCCGTTTCAACTTCGGGAAAATCGCGCGCGACCTCGGCGAAGACCTCATCCCAAAGCACCATCGTATATTGCATCGCGTTGGACTTGGTTATGCTCGCGAGCTTCTTGCGCGGCCGCTTGCTGGCCAGCCCGAAGGCATAACGGATCACGCGCTCCGTTCCCCTGCGGGTAAAGACTGACTCTTGGAATGCTACTTCCTCCGCCATGTCCCGCTTGAAACGGCCGCCAATTCCGCAATATTCGCCCTCGGTGTTCTCACGGACGAAGAGCATATTGATTTGTGAGGCCGTTTTCCCGCGCAGCGGGCACTCGATTCCCGGCAAAAGCTCCACTGGCCGGAGGTTAACATAAAGGTCGAATGCGAACCGGATGCGAAGCAGCAGATCGCGAAGTGAGACATGGTCCGGCACGGTGGGATGTCCAATAGCGCCTAGCAAGATTGCGTCCATGGGACGCAGTTGCTCCAAGCCGCCGGGAGGCATCATGTTGCCAGTCCGGTGATAATATTCGCAACCCCAGTCGAGAGGCTTAAACTCACAGGAAAAGCCGGCGGCGGCGGCTTCGATCGCCCGCAGCGCCGGCGGGATTACTTCCTTTCCGATGCCATCGCCGGGAAGGACCGCAATACGATAGGTTCTCATTGGCAGCTCTGCTAACTGGAAACTAGCGGCACACGCCGCCCCGGGCCATGCCGCACTTCGTCTATTGTAAGAGACATTCAGGCTGAACGCGCTTCGCTCCAGCCATCGCCACAAAAATCCGCTCGTACATGGGCCGACTCCTAGGCTACAATAGCCCCTTATCCGGCTGCTGAAGACAAGTCGCAGTGCGGGTCAAATCTTTTGAATTCGATTTTACATTCTTTGGTGCAATTCATTGTCTGCTCTTTGTTGAATATACGCCAGTGATCCGGCGCGCCGGGCCGGAAGCCTTTGTTCAGGTGCACGTTCGTGTCAGAACTTACAATCTTGTTGGCGGATGACCACGAGGTAGTTCGGAGAGGTCTAAAAGCTTTTCTGAATTCTCATGCCGGATGGAGGGTCGTCGACGAGGCGTCGGATGGCCGCGAGGCTATCGAAAAGACCCGGAAAGTGAGACCGGAAGTCGTCGTGCTTGACATCACCTTGCCAGAACTTACAGGTCTGGAGGTTGCAAGAAGGATACTGGCGGAATTACCCGAAACAAGACTGGTTTTTTTCACGATGCACAATTCCGAACAGATGGTTTACGAAGCTCTGAATACAGGAGCACAAGGTTATGTGCTCAAGTCAGACTCCAGCAGTGATTTAGTGTCGGCGATCGAAGCAAGCTCTCGCCGGCAGATATTCGTGAGCTCGAAGCTCGCACCGTTGATGTCGCCCGATTTCCTGAAAGGCGGTCCCAAAGCGCGGGTTGCCAAAGTGCCCACTGAAGTACTGACGCCCCGCGAGAGAGAGGTGTTGCAACTTCTCGCAGAAGGCAAGAACTCCAAAGACGCATCTGCTATTCTCGGCATTACCCTGAAAACAGTTGAAACCCACCGGGCTAACCTTATGGCCAAACTAGACCTCCACTCTCTCTCAAGCTTGGTCCGCTATGCAATCCGTAATAAGCTGGTCCAACCGTAAGTAGCAGTACCTTTATTAATTAAATTCGTATACGATCTGGCGCGAGTTTAAGGTAAGTCTCTATGCAACCTACGGGATTCGCCCGATTGATCGCTATCACGGCAGCCCGTAAATTAGAGTTTCGTTCGGTGGTTAGGTTATTCTCTCGGTCTATTCACTGCGATGCGCCGTCCACGCCGGAAGTCTGAGGAAACGCCGCGCGTCTTGTCTCCGCTGCGGACTCAGAGGGACGATGGTTGAGCTAACTTGCATCAGAGGCAAATCATGAGAAGGGCAACAGCTTCAAGGACGAGGGCCATTCAAACTCCGAACAAGGTCAAATTTCTTGCCGGCGACGAGTTGGCCGCTTGTCTCGCCGACTTGCGGCAGTCGATCGCACGCAGAGCGTATGAGCTTTACGAAATGCGCGGCGGGGCGCCGGGGCACGAATCAGAAGACTGGGCCCGCGCCGAGGCAGAAATCATGCGGCCCCTGCCTGCAAACATAACGGATTCGGGCGGCTACTTTACGCTGCGCGGTTTCGTTCCTGAGCCGGGTATCAGCCAAATCGGCTTCGAGGCCCGTCGCATTCTGGTTTGGACCGAAGGTGCTGCGGGACTAGCGACGGCTGTGGTGCCCGGTGTCTTGACCTTCGAACTCTCCCAGGCGATTGACCCGTCAGGATCGTCGGCGGACAGCGTGGGTCAGATCTTGACTATAAGATTGGCGAAAGCTGCAAATCGTGAAAAGGAGGATCTCGCCGGCGAGTCTCTGGCGCCGCTGAACTGATTGAGTTTACCTCGTTAGTTTTGGGCATGAATTTAGGCAGCGGAATCCGGCACACTCCCAACAACTCTCCCTCAGAGTTGCCGTCCATACCGCTGCATCAGTTTCCGCATAACGTGCGGTACGGACCAAAGGGGGATACCAAGAGTGCGTAAGATACTTACGAATGGCTCGCGGAGCGGGCAATATGTATGGGGTGGCTGCGACCAGAGATTTAACAGTGTCACCGAGGTTCGCGCTCATGAGAAGTTATGCCGGAATCTCCAGTCGCTGGAGAGACACGCACACATTTCAGCCTTACCCTCCAGGAAGAGGGAGTGAAGGGGCACCCTGCCTGACGGCGTCGCTCTAGGCCAGACGGACGCCGGCGCTGCACTTTCACACCATGCGGCGGACCCAAGAAGACCTATAATATCCTCGCCGCGTCTTTCGTTCCTTCATGAACGTTGCGAGACCCGGGACGCTGAAGGAGGCGGTTATGAACGAAAATGAAGTTCGGTTTCGCTGGTTTCAGTGCTCAATTTGCGGGAAGATGCTCGACTCGGAAGAATCGCAGCAAAGCCATGAAAGGAAGTGCCGGAGAGAACAGGAAAGCGCTTGTAGAAACTCCGAGTTGGGAGGAGAACGGCATCGCAACACTTTCGAACCGGAGCCGTCGCGGCGAACTGCTCTATCCAGCATTCGTCCGTGAGCGAGCCGGAAAACCGGCCGGACCTTTGCTCCTGAACCTGGTTAGCAAGCAACGGGGAATTTAAGACCGTTTGACCTGGAAGTAAAGCTGGCGCCAGGTCGCGCTCGAAGAACCTGGAATCCTATCGATAAATCACGAAGCGCGAATCCCGCCAAGGGAACCGCGTGCTACCCGTTAAATCCCGCCTGCTGAAATACTCCCGCAGTGCCGCTCAGCTGCGCAGGGTGTAAGCCCTATTAAAGTTCTGAAAGCGATTTGATGAATGCCCTGCGAAACCTCTCTTTCGATAGGCGCCGTTTGCGCCGGTAACAACCAGACACGCTTTCGCGTCTGGGCGCCAGCAAGAGAAAGCGTGGAATTGCAAATCCTCCAACCTCGCCCCCGGCGCGCCGTCCTGATGAAGTTAGAGCACGGCTATTTCGAAGCAACCGTTGAGGGCTTGCCGCCCGGCAGTCTTTACCGGTACGTGCTGGATCATCAGAAGGACCTTCCTGATCCGGCGTCCCGCTTCCAGCCACATGGGGTTCACGGCCCTTCCCAGGTGGTTGACTCTGAGGTATTCCGCTGGACGGACGGCAACTGGAGAGGCCGTGCGTTGGACGAATACGTCATCTACGAGCTTCACGTGGGGGCGTTCACCCCGCATGGCACCTTCGACTCCGCCATTCCTCATCTTAACGAGCTTAAGGATTTAGGCGTGACGGCTGTTGAAATCATGCCGGTAGCGCAATTTCCGGGAAACCGCAGCTGGGGTTACGACGGAGTTTTTCCGTTTGCAGTTCAAAATAGCTATGGCGGGCCGGAGGGATTAAAGCGCTTCGTCAACGCCTGCCATGAGCGCGGACTCGCAGCGATACTTGACGTCGTCTACAATCATTTGGGTCACGAAGGGAATTATCTAAGAGAGTTTGGGCCGTATTTCACCAGCCAATACCGCACACCCTGGGGGCAAGCCGTTAACTTTGACGGCCCGAACAGCGACGAAGTGGTGCGCTTCTTCATTGAGAACGCTTTGTACTGGTTCTCGGAGCTGCACATGGACGCATTGCGGCTCGACGCGATCCACGGCATTACGGACCGGAATGCGCGCCCTTTCCTGCAGCTTCTGGCGGAGTCCGTCGAAGCCTTTGGCAGGCAAGTCGGACGCAGCATTTATTTAGTCGCTGAAAGCGATTTGAATGACGCGCGCTTCCTCCGTCCCGCGGATCGCGGGGGATATGGACTCCATGCGCAGTGGAGCGACGACTTTCACCACGCCCTGCATTGCCTGTTGACGGGCGAGCGCTCGGGTTATTACCGGGATTTTGGGGGTATTGAACCGCTCGCGAAGGCGTTCCGCGAGGGCTATGTCTATTCCGGCCAATATTCGGCCTACCGCCTGCGGCGGCACGGAAACTCCTCACAAGATATACCGGCGCGCCAGTTCGTGGTGTTCGCTCAAAACCACGACCAGGTTGGCAACCGCATGCTGGGCGACCGGCTGACGCGGCTCACCTCATTCGAAGGGCTCAAGCTTGCGGCCGGTGCTGTGATTCTTTCCCCCTTCCTTCCGCTGTTGTTTATGGGCGAAGAGTACGGCGAGGAGGCTCCCTTCCAGTTTTTCACCAGCTTTCAGGACCCCGCTTTGATTGAGGGGATGCGAAAGGGACGCCGGGAGGAATTTGCCGGCTTCGGATGGCAAGGCGATCTGCCGGACCCACAAGCAGAATCGACTTTCCTCTCGTCCAAATTGCGGCGCGCGACGGGCACGACAGCCAAGAACGGCGCGCTTCACACGTTTTATCGTGAGTTGCTGCGGCTGAGAAGGGAATGCCGCCCGCTAGCTCTCCTCAGCAAAAGCGCGATGGAAGTCATGAAGGTAGACCGCGAGGAAGCGCTCATCCTCCGCCGCCGGTGTGATGGCGAAGAGGCGATCATCGCTTTCAACTTCGGACCCGGCCTCGTACAGTGCTCCCTTCCAGCGTCGCCGGGAAAGTGGGCGAAGCTTCTGGATTCGGCGGAGGCGCGATGGCTGGGCTCCGGCAGTACGGTTTCTGATAAGCTTGAGTCCTTCGGCACGCTATCCTGGGATATGGAGGGTCAGAGCCTCTGTGTATTCTGCATGAAAGCAGGCTAATTGATGGGATACATTTGCATCCACGGACACTTCTATCAGCCACCGCGCGAGAACCCCTGGCTAGAAGCCATCGAAGTGCAAGAATCCGCGCACCCGTACCACGACTGGAACGAGCGAGTGACGGCGGAGTGCTACGCGCCTAACGCCGCCTCGCGTATCATGAACGATGAGAAGCGAATCACGCGGATCGTCAACAACTATTCGAAGATCAGCTTCAACTTCGGGCCCACCCTGATTTCCTGGATCGAAACCACGCATCCCGAGCTTTATCAGGCGATCCTGCAGGCAGATAAAGAAAGCCGGCAAAGGTTTTCCGGTCACGGCTCCGCTCTTGCGCAAGCCTACAATCATATGATTATGCCTCTGGCGAATGAGCGGGATAGGCGCACGCAGGTCGTTTGGGGGATCCGTGATTTCGAACGCCGGTTTGCGCGCAAGCCCGAAGGAATGTGGTTGCCGGAAACGGCTGTCGATCTGGCGACCTTGGAGATGCTCGCAGAAGCGCACATCCAGTTCACGATTCTGGCGCCAAACCAGGCACAAAGAATCCGGAAGATCGGCGGCCGCAACTGGAAAGACGTAAGCAACAGCCGGATCGATCCCACCATGGCCTACCGTTTGCGTTTGCCTTCCGGCCGTGGCATTAGCCTCTTCTTCTACGACGGCCCTATTTCCCGCGCTATCGCCTTCGAAAAACTCCTTGATAACGGACAGGAATTTGCGCAGCGGCTGGCGGGCGCATTTTCCGAGGATACGCGGCCCTGGCCGGAACTGGTTCACATTGCTACGGACGGCGAAACCTATGGTCATCACCATCGGCGTGGGGAAATGGCCCTCGCCTATGCGCTGGACTACATTGAATCGAATCAACTTGCCGAGATTGTGAATTATGGTCAATTTCTCGAGCGGCATCCTCCCACCCACGAAGTGGAAATATTCGAAAACAGCTCCTGGAGTTGCGTGCATGGCGTTGAACGGTGGCGCAGCAATTGCGGGTGTAATTCTGGTGGCCACCCCGGATGGAATCAAGAATGGAGGAAGCCGCTGAGGGAGGCCCTCGACTGGCTTCGCGACGAGTTGGGTCTCCGTTGCGAGGTAAAAAGCGAAGGTCTGTTGAGCAACCTCTGGCTAGCGCGAGACAGCTATATCGACGCGGTTCTCAACCGATCCGGTAACACAGTAGACGAATTTCTCGAAAAGCAGGCTGGTCGCAAGCTGGACGGAGCGGAAAGAGTGTCTGCCTTGAAGCTCCTGGAGATTCAACGGCACGCGATGCTCATGTATACGAGCTGCGGATGGTTTTTCGATGAGCTTTCCGGAATCGAAACCGTTCAGGTCATCCAGTACGCGGGGCGCGCGATCCAGCTTGCTCAGGAGCTGCTGGAGGATCAAATCGAGAGCAAATTTCTTGACCTGCTCTCCCACGCCAAAAGCAACATCGGCGAACACCAGGATGGGACGGCAATCTACCAGAAATTCGTCAAACCAGCGTTTGTGGATCTTAACAAGGTGGGTGGCCACTATGCCATCCGGTCGCTCTTCGAGCCGTATGAAGGCGAGACGTGCATTTATTGTTACACCGTGCAACGCGAGGCCGCCTCGAACCTCTGCGAAGGCGAAAAACAGGAAAAAAAGCTGGAAATAGGAAGGGCACGGTTTACCTCAGTGGTGACGCAGGATTCCGCCGTGCTCTGTTTCGCAGCGCTTCGGGGCGGAGACTTCAACGCCATTGGCGCGGCGCGGGCCCTTGATCAGGGGCAGACTTACGATCAGCTCGAAAGCCGGCTAACCGGGGTCTTTTCACGGGATAGCATTGCCGGGGTCAGCCGCGCGATTCAAGAGATCTTTGGTAATGAGACCTACACGTTGAGCGTTCTTTTTAAGGATGAGCAACGCCGGATTCTGAGCCGGATTCTGGAAGTCGAGTCACCGGAGGCTGAGGCTGCCATTCGCCATATTTACCCGCAGCTCATCGCGATCCTCCGCGCGGTTACAAAGACCGGAGTAGCCCTTCCCATCCCTCGCGCCTTCTTTGCCATCGCCGAGTTCGCTGTCAACACTCAGCTCCACCGCAGCTTGACTGCGGACGAGCTGAACACAGCCGAAATTTCCGCACTCGCCTCTGACGCTCAAGCCGCGAAGATAAGCCTTGACGTACCTACCCTCGAATATGCTCTTCGTGTGAACCTCGAGCACATCGCCGGTCAGCTCAGGGAGCATTCCGGTGACGTGGAGCTGATTCAGAAACTCGGCGCCGCCATGGATCTGGCACGCTCTTTGCCTTTTGAGGTCAACGTCTGGACCGTCCAGAATATTTGCTACGATCTCTTCCAGTCGGCTTATCCGTCCTGGCAAAAGAAAGCGGATGAGGGTGATGATGCCGCCCGTCTCTGGGCAAACCATTTCCGGGAGCTTGCGGAAAAACTGTCACTTTCCGTGCCATAAAGCGCGATGGCAAAACTTTTCATTCCCGGCGCGACTTACCGCTTACAGCTGAATTCGCAGCTTCGCTTCGAGAACGCGCGGAACCTTGTTCCCACCCTGCACGAACTCGGGATTACGGATCTCTACGCCTCTCCGATTCTCCAGGCGCGGCGCGGCAGCCTGCATGGATACGACGTGACCGACCCCACACGGCTCAATTCGGAGATCGGGAACGAGGAAGACCTTGAGACCCTGGTCCATGAACTGCAACGGTGCAGGATGGGCCTTCTTCTGGATATCGTTCCCAACCATATGGCGGCGAGCATCGAGAACCCGTGGTGGGCCAACGTCCTCGAGAACGGTCCTGCCTCCAGTTACGCCGGGTATTTTGATATCGATTGGCACCCACCCGTAAAGACATTGGAGAATAAAGTCCTGCTGCCGCTTTTAGTGCGCCGCTTCGCTGAAGTCCTGGAAAACCAGGAATTGACGCTGTTCTTTGAGGAGCACGGATTCTTTATCCGGTACGGCGCGACTCAATTGCCCATTGCTCCCAAATCCTACATCCGCATCATCGGGTACCGTCTCGATCAGCTCAAACAAGGTATCGGCGCGGATTCGCTCGCGTTTGGCGAGCTGCAAGGCATCTTGGCGGCGCTCGAGGAATTGCCGCCGCGAGTCGCGCTGCCTTCGGAAGCCGCCGGAGACCGGCGGCTCGGCGAGGAAGCCATTAAAGACCGCCTCTGGCAGCTTTACAATACTTCCCCAGAAATCCACAGCTTTATCGACAACAATCTGCGCACCTTCAACGGGAAGAAGAGAAATGCCGGCAGTTTTACTCATCTGGATGAACTGCTTGGCGAACAAGCCTACGTGCTGGCGTTCTGGCAAACGGCCAATGAAGAAATCAACTATCGCCGGTTTTTCACCATCAGCGATTTGGTGGGTGTCCGCGTGGAAGACCCGCTGGTCTTCAATGCCACGCACACCGCTATTCTGAGGCTTGTAGAAAGGGGCGCAGTCACAGGTCTGCGGATCGATCATATTGACGGCCTTCGTGATCCCACAGGCTATCTCCGAAGACTGCAGGAGCGGCTGGCGCCCGAGCACGCCAAAACGCAACGGCCCGCTTTTTACGTCATCGTTGAGAAGATTCTCGGGCGTGATGAGTTGCTGCCTGAAAGCTGGCCGTCTTTCGGAACAACCGGCTATGACTTTCTGAACGCGCTCAACCGCCTCTTCGTCGACGCCTGTGGCCACAGAGCATTGATCGGGCACTACGGGCGCATGATAAGGAACGCCCTTTCGTACAACGATCTGGTTTACGAGAAGAAGAAACAGGTGATGGAGACCTATCTCGCGGTCGAGATGCGAGCGTTGGGACACCACCTTAGCATGCTTGCCGAGCAGGACCGGTACGCGCGGGATCTGCCAGCGGCAGATCTGGCGCGGGGGCTTATCGAAGTGACCGCCTTCCTGCCCATCTACCGCACCTACATCCGCAACTTCGATGTCACTCCTCTGGAACGAAGGTACATCGAGCAGGCTGTCGAGGCGTCTCGCCGCCGCAACCCTCAGATCAATCCTGGGTGTTTTGATTTTCTTCGTGACGTTCTTGCCTTGAAGAACAGGACTCACCTTTCTTCAAGCCAAAAGGAAGCGCACCTGAGCTTTGTCATGCGATGGCAGCAGTTCAGCGGACCGATTATGGCGAAGGGTTTCGAAGATACGGTTCTTTATATCTACAATCCATTGACTTCTCTAAATGAGGTAGGCGGAGACCCCGCTTTCGCTGGCAGCTCAGTTGCCGGTTTTCACGAGTTTTGCCGGCTCAGAAAAGTACACTGGCCTCATGCCCTGAATGCGACAACAACGCATGATACCAAGCGGTCCGAAGATGTCCGGGCGCGCATCAATGTCCTCTCCGAGATGCCCTCCGAATGGAAACGCCGCCTTGAGTTGTGGATGCGTTTCAACAAGGCCAAGAAGACGGCCGTGAACGGCCAATGGGTTCCGGATCCGAGTGAAGAGATTCTCGTCTATCAAACTATGCTCGGTGCATGGCCCTTTCAAGAAACAGAGGTTCCCGAGTTTAAGGGCCGTTTAAAAGCTTATCTGATCAAAGCTGCGCGGGAGGCAAAGGTTCACACTACGTGGAGCCATCCCGACGTTAAACACGAAAGGGCGCTCCTTCAATTTGTGGAGTCCGTGCTGGAGGGGTCGCAAAGCAATCGGTTTCTGGCAGACTTTCTTCAGCTTCAGGAAAAGATCAGTTTTTACGGAGCGGTCAACGCGCTTGGCCAGGTGGCCGCCAAGATCACGGCGCCCGGGGTTCCCGATTTTTATCAAGGGTCGGAACTGTGGGATTTGCGCCTGGTTGATCCGGACATTCGCACTCCCGTGGATTTTGAGAAACGCGTCCGCCTGTTTCAATCGCTGCGTTGGGAGGAAGGCCAGGACCAGGAGGCGTTCACCCGGGGGCTGCTCGAAAGCTGGCGCGATGGCCGGATCAAGCTTTACTTAATCTCGCGCATGCTCAACTTCCGCAGAACTCACAGACGCTTGTTCGAAAAGGGCGACTACATTCCGCTGACAGTGATTGGCAAGCACAGCGAAAATGTTTGTGCTTTTTTTCGTCACCAGGCAAAAGAATGGGCTTTGACCGCCATCCCGAGGCTGGTCAGCCGGCTTACCCCGACAGGCACCCACCCGGTAGGCCACTCCGTTTGGGGCGCAACCACACTCCTCTTAGACGCCTCCTTGCCCCGTCTTCCCCATAGTTGGAAGAATATACTGACTGGCGAGATCCTCACCACGACGACCGTCAGACGCCAAGCAGTCCTGCCAGTGGCGTCCGTGCTCGCCCAGTTTCCGGTCGCCCTGCTCGAAAACGCATAGACAGTCGCGAGCCCTAAACTTTGCCGCCCTCGCTCTCTTGGCAGCGGGGGCGGTCACGCTGTGCTCGCGTGTACACGCATGTGGGCGCCCCACCGTTTCGAGGCATCCACCGTGGCGCTCTGAACCAAGTATGCTAAATCGGAAGGGGCAAAGGGAGGGGTAATGAAATCGAAGCCGCCCCGCTCCATGACCTCCATATAAAGCTCCGTATTGGGAAGCCGCGAAACTACAATGACTTCCGCGGAACCACGTTCCTTTTTAATCATTCTCACCACGTCAGCCCATGTGCCATCAGGCATCGAAATATCACTGAAAATTATGTCGGGCTTAGTGTCCCGCATAATCAATTCCTCTGCCTCGCGGCAGGTGCCGACGCGCCGGGTTTTCAAAGATTGCTGTCGCAAACCAGTCTCGAGAGCCGCCGCGGGACCAGGTTCGGCGCTTACTACCAAAGCCAGGATATCCTTTCTCATCGCATTCCTCCACGTAGCGAAGATCAGGAGCCTGCCGCCGTCGGTCATCCAGATGCCAGTTCCCTCCTCAAGCCACCTGTTTGCCATCGGGACTGCTCCCCCCCCTTTTGCCCATATCATCACGCGCGGTAAACGAACGCAATCGAGTACAATCCCTAATCGAATGCGGATTGCCCTGTACAGATGTCCGGTAAACGCTGGCCAAGCACGATCCAACCCTTATCCTTAGCATCTCGCCGCCAGGATTTTGGAGACAGAAATTCGCCCTAAAGCCCCCGCCAGCCCTCATGCGCTTTCAAAGCGCTATATTGTACGGAATCGGCAGTTTCCCGGCTTTCTTCACGGTGCTGAACGTTTTCTCGTGCATTTTATTTAACCGACTGAATACGTTTAACTTATTTCTTATTCCGCCTCCCTTCTCCGTTAGATCGCCCGCTGCCCGAGCTAACTGTCGGATGCGGCTAATTCGTGCCGCTCCTCAGGATGTCCACAGCGAGCGCAGTAGAGTTTTACCTCGTTCCACTCCGGATCGAGAGGATGTTCCTCGGTTTCCGGATCGTAGGTTTCCATGTTTCTCGCATAACCTCCGCAACCACATCCTGAAACCAGGCATCGACGCTGAATAGCCATACACTGTCCTCCTCACTTTTGCTACGCGATCATCATTGTTCGGGTACTGAAACATGAAAGACGGCAGCAGTTAATGGACCATAACAGATCACGAACCTAAAGCTCCCCAAGGCTGTACTTTTCAGGATAGCCCAGCCTTTGCGCGAACCCATACAGCGGCGGCAACTACCCCAAATTTGCACGGACCTCGGTCGAAATTTCCGTCACGCGGCTTATCGTTATATTTGCGAATAAGGCGTCGGGCTCAAAAACGCGTTCGAAATGTTAGTGATGATTTCGGGATCGGTGTAGCCCGGCGTCGTGCTCAGCGTTTTCCACTCCGGATCCGATCCGAATATTCCCCAATTCCTCTCGCGCTCCGCCAGATTCTCAAAAGTGAGCATGTAGGTAAGGCAGGGCATGCGGCTGCCGAGGAGTGTGTTGCCAAAAAACACCGGCCGCAGACCCGTGCGCCGGAAGATCGATATCTCGGCCGTGTTGAACATCTTTAACTTGGTGAGATTAGCCTTCTCGCTGGGGTTTTCGTACGTGCGCAACTCAAAAATGCGGGAGCGGTTTTCAGCCGCGGCCGGCGGGACCTCAATGTGCGGCGCCGTGTCAAAGGCCTCGAGCAGCCAGGCTTCGAACCGGGTATAGGCTGGCTGCGAGGCCGGCGCGTTCAGGTAATCCGATGCGCGGCTCTGGTATTCCCCATCCTGCGCCAGAGCTCTTTGGACGGTGGTTATGGCGCCAAGGGAGGGATAGGGGATGAGTACGTAAACGGCGGGATTCTCTGGCCCCACCATGCCGCTAAACACTCCCACCGGCTTGATGCCAGCGCGATTCAAAGCGGGCACAGCCGCATCGCGAAGATAGTTTTCTACAAGCCTGGGTTCGGGACCGTTCCGCAGTTGATAGCGCCTAAGCTCGTAATAGTCACGGCCCGCTGATGGGGCGCCTCCCGGGCTTTCGGAGCTATCCCCCGGCGCGGACGAACTGACCAAGACTGAGGCGGCCAGCGAACCGGACAGCAAATCACGTCGTGTCATTTTGAGCAACTCCTTGTTAAGTGTCGCGGCTTGTGGAAAGCCTGTCAGCTCTCAGCAGGCAGCAGCGCGCCGCGCGTCGATATTGTATCAATAATGAAATCGCCAGCGAAGTTCAACGTAAACCTCGCGTGGATTGTTCCAGTGAAAGCCGCCAATTTCTTCTCGGAGAACGTTTTCCCGAGCGCCAGGTCAAACGTGGTATGCGCCGGCAGGTAGGGCCCGGGATATTGTGCGAGCGGCGTTCCGTACAAGCCGTTCGTGAACCCTGAGCCGTAGTACACGTTCGTCGAGGCGTAGGTCTCCCAGAGGAAATTCGTCATGTAGCCAAAGTTCAGTGTGTTTCTCTGAT
>JASHOS010000113.1 GCA_030040995.1 Terriglobia bacterium
CCGATAACCCAGCCGCAGCAACGCGGCCGCATCCACCAAGCGAAGCTCCTTACCCTGCACTCGTGCCAGTACCTCCACCCTCCCCAACTCTCTCTTGCTCATTTCAACTCTCCCCAAGGTGATCTCCTTTCGGAGGTCACCTTAGGGGACATTTCTATCGAGGACAAAAGGGGACATTATCATGGAGGTACAACAGAGGGAAATTGAGACCCGAATCCGTCGATAACCGAAGGTGATGTAGGGGGAACGGCTTGCCGTCCCCTCGGTAACTGCCCTGAAAATCGACGAGGGTAGGGCAAGCTCCAGGGTCACGTCAAAATCGACTGGAAGCTAAAAGACCCCTCACCCGCCCTCCTTCGTCGGGCACCCTCTCCCCGGGGAGAGGGCTGCGGTTTTGGTTTCCATCCCTCTCCCGAGGGGAGAGGGTGGACCGCGGCCGGCGCTTTCTCCAGCCGGCGCGGGACGGGTGAGGGGATTTTCCGCGCGTATCGTATAGATAGCAGCGGGACGGCATGCGAACCGGGACTTTGACGGAGTCCTGGGGCAAGCCCTACCCCTACGCTGTTCACCTCCAAGGTGAGTACCGCGGAGGGTACGATCACACAACTGGTGGGTCGTATCGTATTCGGCCAGTGAATCGACTGATTAGGGTGAGAGGGAAGTTGAGAATTCCGAACCCGATCAGTTCTCCGTTATTGAGAGCAGGGCGCTGTGGCTGAGGCTGGCGCTGGAGGTGCTGGCAGTTCCCGTCACCGTAATGGTGCTCGATACCGGAGCAATCTCCAAGGGAGCGGTCGTGGTTGTAGTGGTGGTGGTGGTCGTGCTCGTGACTGGCGTGGTGCTGTTGCTTCCGCTGCAACTAAGGCCCGCCACCACAAGCGACAAGAGCAATGCGGCCAGCACGGCCGCAGATCGAAGCCGGCGAACCTGCCCGCCAGCATGGGAGAAGGTGATCGAGGCAACGGGCAACCGCTTACGCATGCCGCAGAGCAAAATGACGGATAAGAGCAAAGCTCCGCCAGCCCACCTTCCAAAGCCAATAAATCTGGGGAGGCTCGTGCTCGCAGCGGGAACGGTAACGCTAACCGTGACGGGCGTAACCGAGCCCACGGTCATCGAAGTGGGGCTAACCGCGCATGTGACACCGGTCAGCGAGCTAGCAACCGTACAGGAAAAATCTACGCTCCCGGTGAAGCCATTGATCGCCGTGACGGTGACTGTCGCGCTGCCGGAAGAGCCCGAGGCGACCGTCAAACTGGCCGGAGACAGGGAAAGCTGGAAGTTCGCTCCTTGGCTGGATGCTGGCACGAATGACTTCCATTCCGTCACGAGGTTAGCGACATCGAGCGATCCCAGGCCCGTGACCAGATCATATCCGACGCCGGCGCTGTAACCGATGATGCCCGTGAGCGGGCAATCGATGCTTCCTGCCTCGCACGGCACGTCGTTGTTGCCGGTGGTGATGTCGTGAAACGCGTCCGGGTAGCTTGCAAACATCGGATAGAGGATGTAGTTGACGTTGCCCTGGCCCGTCACGGAACCCGTTTCCTGGTTAATGAGCGCAAGAACGGCGGCAAACGAAGGCGTCGCAGCCGAGGTTCCGCCCACCACGTTTAGGTCTTCATTACTCTCCCGGAATCCGTTCACGCAACTTCCTTGGGAGCATATCAGGTACGGATCATGAACGGGAGACGCGGAGAATGCAATGTCGGGGACGTCCCGCGCACCGTCATTGGGCACTCCCTCGCCCGTCTGCCAGCTTGGCTTGGTAAAGAAGAGACTCGCGCCGCCGCCTGAAGCGGCCAGTCCGTTTTCGGACGACGTATCGTTCCATGCTGTTTCCGGAATGTACGAAAGCGCAGACCCGTTATTGCTGTTGTTCGTACTGCTCCAATAGTTCCCTGTTCCCTCGTTAAATTCGGTCCCACCGACTCCGGTCACGTAAGGAACGCTGGCCGGCGAATCCACCGCGTAGCCCTGCGTGGCGATGGTCACCACGCCGTCAGGGGTTGTGGCCTCGTCGCAATCCGCCACTCCTTGGTCTCCGCTGGCCGCAACGATCGTCATTCCCTGGGCGTTGGCCTGCTCAGCTTCCTGCGCCAAGCTATCGAGCCCGGCGGAACCCCAGTCCGCCTCGCAGGCGCCATACGTTATCGAGATGACCGGCGCCACGCCATCATCGATCGCGTACGTCAGCGAGTCGAAAACACCGTTGGCCGTGCCTGAATTTACGTAGATGATTGTGGCGTCGGGCGCTATTCCCCCGGCCCACTCGAGGTCCAGATCCGCTTCCGTAAGATCGTCTGAGCTGACCCCTGGGTCCGGCGAGTCGGGAATAAGGACGACGACAGGATTGCTGGCGGGCAACCCCGCGGCGCTACGAAATGCAGTAATGTCGTTGGAATAGATATCAGTCTGTCCCATTATGGCAACCGATTGGCCCGTGCCATTGATCCCGCTATCATAAAGGCCCGTCACGTCGTAAATTGTGGCCCAGTCATTGGGCGCCAGATAATGGTCTCCCGAAATGCTGGAGGTGAAATGGGGTTCGACAGGAACTGCCACTCTTTGGATGACCGCTCTGGCTTTTGGACGGAAGTTATCGAGCCCTCGGAAACTCAGCACCACATTGGCAAGAGCATAAGGGACGGTGGGGTCGCTCTCATTAGCATAATACGTCTGTCCATTCACCAGATAGTGGTGTATCTCCGTGTTGAAGGCTGTCTCAACTTGCTCCGCCGATCCCGAGAAGACGATGAAGGTATGGCTGCGTGCGATCCGGTCCACCGTAAAGCTTTGGGCCTGAAGCCAGGCAACAACTTTATTGACGTCGTTCTGGCTGAGACCGAAGCGGTTGCCATATTCGTCCGGCGTAAGCCACTTGTGATATTGTGGCGACGCCGGATTTTGTAACTGCTGAAGCAGGGCAGTCAAATCCGACTGTTGGACCTGCGAAAGTTTGAAAACCATCGTCATGTGGTCCATCATGAACGAGTCGGTTACCTTGCCTTGATCGTTTTGCGCCCGAGCCCAAGGACGGACGTTGCCCTTGATTACTGCCACCTGCGCATTGTTGATCGGCTGCACGATACGGTCTTTGACGGCTGGCGTGGATTGAGCGCGCGCGAGCCCGCTTGCTATCAGGATAAGCGCGGATAACAAAATGGCCCACCCGACCTCTAGAAGTCCATTTCTCTTCATACCTACGGCTCCTCTCAGCCGTGAACAACGACGCGGCGCCGCCGGTGGCTGGTTGCGTAAATCGGCATGGTAACGTGTTGCATCAGGGCACAACTGAGGTTGTGCCCTGTTCCGAAAAGTTCGGCCTGGCCCCCCTCACCCGGCTCGCGCCGGCCGCTCTCCATCCTCTCCCGCAAGTGGGAGAGGGAATGGTGGTTGGGGCGTTTCCTGGCTACCCCTCACACACCGGCGCCTCCCTCCTTCGCGCTTTCGGCCTCGTCGAAAAGAGAGCTAAATATCCCTATGCTAGATGCGTGCAGGGCGAACCATGTTGTACCGGCGGTGCTGCCCTAATGTAAAGAGTGTGAAAACTGGGATTCAAAAAGGGAGTAGCCTTCTCTTGGGAGCTGGACGTGTCCCACATCTCTTGCTGGACGCCGGGGTACTGCTGGCCTCGCCGTGAGCGACTCCTACGCGTTGAACGAGCTTGTCGCTGTGCTTCTCGCAAGCCCCGAAAAGGGGCGGGACGATGAATAGCCGTAGGTGCAACCTACGGACTCCTGGCGACCATCGAAGAACAACCCCGGAGGGGTTGACTGCCCGACCTCGATTGCCTCCGCTCCATCATCGTCATCATGCTCACTGGGATTAGTCAACCCCTCCGGGGTTGGTATAATTCTGGGCCTCATTGTCCGTAGGTTGCACCTACGGCTATTCACGGTATTGCCCTTCGGGCAACTTTGCCCCCGGAGCCTTAAGTTAGCGCTTATGGGCCGTAGGCCTGGGCTTTGTTGGTTCGCCCCGTTGGGGCTCAAGCGATGCGCCCCCGATGTCACGGTCACGTCAAAGTCCGGATGGGGGTGGTTGTAGCGCAGCGTTCGCCTTCTGACGCTGCGGCTTTTTCGTGCAAATAACAAGCCGCAGGGCTAAAAAGCGAGCCCTGCGCTACAAAAACGCGGCCCAAACCGCAAGAGGCCAAACTTTGACGTAACCCTGCCCCCCGGTGTGCGGACGAAGATGTGGGTAAAACTCAGGCCTTGGGGGGCCGCGAAGGAGTGGGTGAGGGGCGGACGGTTTCAAACTACGTAACTGTAGTTGCGAACCGTGGCACTAGGGTCCGCCCGGATTTTGGCTCGGCGTATTGGGTGACGGATTGTTCTGCATTCCGGGTTGAGAGGCACCTGGGGATGATTGCGGCTGCCCGAACGTGGAATTCGGGGAAGACGAGGATGGTTGAGCACCTTGGGTCTGCGGAAGCTGATAGGGAGTGTAATTGGTCCCCAGAAACTCCCATTTATCGTATTCGTCTTGCTTGTTGAGCACGCGGATTGACTTCTTATCGTTACAAGGCGCAACGCCTACGATAACCGCTCCCAGCAGCGTCCCCGTCTGAGCCTCCGAAGAGGAAACCGATCCTTCCGGCGCATGGCAGTCCGCAGACACCTTGGGCTTCTGACCCGCCGCAGGTGTTTCTCCGGAGGGGCTCGCCCCGCCACTGGTTGCGGTGGAGAATCCGGAGCCTTGGCTGGCTTGTCCGGAAAAACCGGATGAGAAAGAAGACCCTGCGCCAGTTGATCCGGAAAGGCCGGAGGAGAACGGAGACGCTCCGGTAGTGGATGCCGAAAAAGTCGAAGAACCGGCGCCCGTTCCATTCCCATTCGGCGACC
This sequence comes from Terriglobia bacterium, assembly GCA_030040995.1. GTDB lineage: Bacteria > Acidobacteriota > Terriglobia > UBA7540 > UBA7540 > JASHON01. The sequence goes on from JASHOS010000113.1 coordinate 4,848, forward strand.
CGGCATTCTGGCCGGGGGGAGGAGTGTTCTGGTCTATCGAGTCGAGGATAATCCCGCCGGCGGTGGCGTGAATAAAGCGCCATCGGTGGTTAGGGCTCAGCGGATCGGGGTAGGCTTGCCGAAGATAGCGGACGCCGTTTGTGCTCAGCAGTTCTTTGACTGAGTTAGGATAGCGTCCCAGCGTGCGATGGAAAAGATAGATGGCCCGGTCGTATTGTTCGGCGCGAAAAATCGCTTCTTGCTCGCGCTCGCGCTGCCCTTCCTGGTAGACACGCGGCAGGGCTGCGGTGAGCGAAATCAGCATCACAGTCACGAAGATCATCGCGACCAACAGAGCATAGCCGTTCCGCCGCGCCGCCAGAGCGGGCAGAGAGCCGTGCGCCGCACGGGCTCTATTGTTGGGGGATAGCGAGCTGGGCCCGCACGTTAAGCGAATCATCCTGGACCTCGACGAAGGTGGGTGTGATTTTCAGCACCTGATAAGTCTTGCCGAACTTCTCGCCTTCGCGGACCGCATAGACATGCTCGGTATCGGTCAGGTACGCCTGAAGCTCGCCGCGCGCATTCTCGGTATAACCGAGCGCCCGGAGAGGTAAGGTAGGAGGGGGCGGCGGTCCGGCCGCATGAGATAGCGCAGCTTGCTGCTGTTGTGAAATGGCCCGGAGCTGTTGGGGCGTTGGCTCAAAGGCGAAGGGGTCGCGGGTAGGAGGAGCAAACGGCTGCGTCTGAAGACTTTGGAACAGGGCTACGTTTAAGGCGGGTCCTGCCGGGAAGGCCGCTGGACTTTGCCGTGCAGGATCGAGCGCGCGGCGGAGGGAATGAGCAGAGAAGACGGGCGCCGCCTCGCCCGCATGCACGGAATGGACCCGTATAATCAGGCGTACGGCCAGAACCGCGCAGACCAGACCCAGCCCCACCGTAGCCGAAACTTCAAGACCGGACCTTCCATTCATGGCATCAAGTAGAGATCAGTCGTCAGGTGCAAGCCTATCACTCCTCCCTGCCCGGATGCAAATTGGAACCCATGCACCACCATAAAATCGCTTGCTGTTTCCAGCCCGTGCTCGAAACTGAGCAGATTGGCGAAGGGTCCCTCGACACGGACATCAAGCCGCAAATGCTCGAAGGGATCTCTTACTTTTCCAGTTTCCGTTTCCTCCAGATGATAGGAGATTCCGGCAAGCTGCACGCCCGAAGTGTGGGTGAGATGCTCGATTAACATTGCGGCCCGTGAAAAACCCTCCCGGCGCGAGGGGATGTGGACGTTCAAAAAGGCGCGAACTTGATTTTGGCTGGCAGGCAGACCGGCGTCACGGCGCTCGACGCGCGCGAGAGCGGCCTTCTGGCGCAGCACCTGAAGCCGGCCGGCGGCGAACCTCTGCTGCTCGCGGACAAGCAGTCTGGCCAGTGGCCGATCCAGCGCCACGTATGCCAGCGCGTTTAGCAATACCAGAGCCAGCGCAACCCGTACCGCTACGTCGATCCACTTTTTGTTCTGCCGTGCCATAATTCAACGGTCTTTGTTCCCGCTCGCAGCAAGCTTCACGGCGGTGTATCGCGCGCTGCAGGTGAGCAAAATGAGCCCTTTCACGTCTCCCTCTTGCTGAACCATTTGGTTGGTCACCACCGGAGAGTCAAAGTCCGGCGAGTCCTCGAGATTACTCAGAAAGGCGTAAACGTCGTCTTCTTTCCCTTCGACTGCGAAGCTCACGACCGGTCCGCTATCGGTTTCGTTTAGCGACAGGCTATCCAGTCGGGTTGAGCTGGGGAGCAGTTGGCTCACTCTCAACGCGACACCGGCAAGGGATAACCTCTTCTGCTGGATCAGCGAGTTCAAAAAATCGATCTGCCGGTAAAGCTTAAGGGTGGAAGCGTTGTGCAGCACTCGCAATGCTTGGGTTTGTTTCGTTTGCAGCTCCGCAGCTTCGGCTTGAAGGGTCAGAACGGAGCGATGAACTTTCCGGTACTCCTTGAAGCTATTGGCCGCCGAGAGCAGGATTCGCGCCAGCAACACCGCAGCGACAACGATCACTACAGGAGCGGTGATGGAAGCCCAGCGGTCGCGGCGGCTCCGAGGCCGGGCTAGATTCAAGCTGATCTTCAACGGGATGCTCCTTGATTGGCGATCAGCCCAGCGACCGGGGCGCCAAACGCACTCAGGAGCGATCGCTCTTCGGGGCCTAGCACCCCCTGAATGCTTTCTTCCCAAGGCAAGCGTTCAACCGGGAGACCTAAGTGGTGGCTGATGGCGCTGGCGGAATCAGTTTCGTCAACGGGCCGGGCGCAATACCAGGCGCGGGAAATCTCAAGGCCCAGCCGGTCGCGCACGCTGGCGGCCGCGCGCGCGGTCTCTGAGACAATCTCCGGCGTTCCGGCGCTAGCCTCGTTCGAGGCCAGGGGCCGGCTCCTCCAGAAGCGCAACCGGTCACCCGTGACCACCGCGTTCGTGATCCAACCGGCGCAGCAGTGCGTGAGCAACTGAGCGCCGTCTGCCGGCAGCAGCGGGAGCAAAGCCATGGTTGCCGGAAGCGTGAGAACAGCTCCCGCACTGAGGTTTTTCAGCGCGGCTTCGTATTGTTCAAGGATCTCCGTTTTCACCGCAACCACCAGCACCTCGATGCTCCCCGCCCCGGCGGCCGTCACCTGATACGAGACGCTCGCTTGCTCCGGCGGGAATCCGAGCGTGTCTTTGATTCTCCAACGAATCAGCGCTTCTCGATCCTTGCTTTTGGCAGGCAAGGTGTCGAAGGCAAGCACACTGACCCGCGCCACTCCGTCGGGCACGAGCAGCGCGAATCGTCCTCCACGAGGACGCACGGATTGAACAGTTTCGTGCAATTTGTTCGCCAGCCGCTGACCTTCCGTGATATTCGACTGTACGGGTGAAGGGGTTAGGATGCCTGAATCAAGCCCCGTTACTCCAATCCGGCGGACTTTAGGCCGGCTGGAGGAATGAAGGCTTACGGCTAAAATGAAGCCCGGCTCGATTTCAAAGATCGTCAGAGGCAGCTTACGGAAGCGGGGCCTCACGCGGACGGAAGCGGGTTTAGCGTCCTTGCGTATGTTTTCTTTCATGCGCTTCACGTGGAAAATTTCCACTCGCCCCCTGCTCGAGAGGGCGATAAAAATGGAAGCCGGCCCCTCCCTCGGGACCGGGTTTACCTACATCTCCGGCTGGACACCTGCGGTGTATCAGGGCACGGCTTCAGCCGTGCCGACCGAAAGCCAACAGAATGGCGGCTTTAGCCGCCGCGGCTGGCGGTCAGGGGCTAAAGCCCGCCCCAAGACCCAGCTTCCCTCGGCACGGCTAAACAGGCTGCGGAAAAACTCCTCTGCGAGCCCAAAATGGCACTCGTCAAAGCTTGTAAGTTATTGATTATCCGTTCGAGCGACCGCCATTTTCGTCCGATTTTGGCGCCGAAAAGCCGTTTTTCCGCAACCTGTAAAGCCGTGCCCTGATACGAGGCCCTCCGCACCCGCTGCGTAGTAGCGACTTCATCTTGACCCCCGATGTCCAGCAAAAAATGTGGGGCACGCTCAGCCCCCTCGGGAGAGAGGGGAAACTGCGAGGCCGACGTCCTCGTTACTCGACAAAGGTTACTTTGTTGATCTCCTTCAACGTCGTTGTCCCCTCGCGGACTTTTTCCAAAGCGGATTCTCGCAACGTTACCATTCCTTCCTGGCGGGCCACGCGGCGAAGCTCGGCGGTGGAATGGCGTTGCAGAATCAATTCGCGGATCGGATCGCTGAGCGCCAACAATTCTCCAATCGCCGTGCGCCCGTGAAATCCGGTTTGATTGCAGAGCGCGCATCCAGCGCCTTCGTACATCACGACTTCACGCCACG
>JASHOS010000114.1 GCA_030040995.1 Terriglobia bacterium
CGATCTCAATCCCGAGCAGCAGCCGGTGATCGAACTGGCTATCCAGTCGGGCGCGTACCACAGTGCCGATGAAGTGATCACCACGGCGCTTTCGGTGCTCGCAAAAGACATCGAGGATGGGGTTGTCTCGGAAGCCAGGAGCCAAGAGTCGCACTCCACGCTGGCCGAGGTGGAAGCGGAACTCCGCGCACTCGGCAGGTTGAAGTAACGGAATACTTCGTCCTCTCCGCCGCCTCCGACACAAAAGAGCTGAGGAATTCACCGGCTGATGCCGTCGAGCGGAGCCCCCCGAAATCCGCGAGCGTACCACTGATCTGCGCCCACCCGGCTGCAAAAAGCTGCACGGCTACAAAGACCGCGAGGTAGGAAATTACCTATTGCGGCCTCCGCTGTGCTAAGCCGCTCGATAACGCGTTCTGCAGGAGTTGCTGCACGTGGCGGTCTGCTTCGCGGGCAAGCTCCCCTTGTTGCCGTCCGAGTTCTCCCTGCTGGCGGCCGAGGTCCTCCTGTTCCCGTCCAAGTCGCCCCTGCTGTCGCGCAATCAATCCTTGCTCGCGCCCGACTTCGCCCTGCAGCCTTCCGATCTCACCCTCTAGCTCCCCAAGCCGAGCTTCGATGTGGCCGAGTTGCCGCATGTCTGCGCCCGATTGGATTTCGTTGATGAGCGATTGAACCTGTTGGAGCTTAGTATTGAGGTCAGCGGGCAATTTCACCTGCGCCTTCCGCATCTGTTCGCCGAGCGCGCGCTGCTGCTCGCCTAGCGCACGCTGTCGCCTGCCGAGCCCACGCTGCTGCTCTCCAAGCGCTTCTTCCGGCGCGAAGAACTGCTTGGCTTTCGCGATCGTCGCCGGATCGCGGATGACGTAGAAATCACCCTGATGCTCGAACCAAATGAAATCGCCTTTGATCTTGTCACGCAAGGATTCGGCCACATCGCTGTCAAACGATGAACCGGACTCGATGGTTCCCGATTCGGTAAAGATGACAAAGGGGTCGCCATTTGCTGGGACCATTGATTGCGACTCCTGAGCCGCAGCCATGGAAGGCGGGAACGACGGAGTCGACGGCAGCGCAGGTTCAGCCTTCGGCGGTGGCGCGGCGACGGGCAGAGGGGGGGCAGCGGCGGCGAGTGCAGGTCGGCTTGGCGCCACCGGTTCAATCGGCGGTCCGGAGGGCGGAGCGGGGCCTAGTGGAATCGCTGCGGGGCCACAGGCGCCAAAGCAGGGGGCTGGAATCTGCCGCGCGCGAGGAACGGATTTCGGTGGAGCGGAAGCGGGCGCTGGAAGGGCTGGGCCGGAAGGCCCCGGCAAAGGTGCGGCGGCGGGGGCGACCGGCGGCGCTATATTCTGCACGGGTGAAGGCCGAGCCGAAGCCATCAGACACACGATCGGAGCGCCGCAAAGGGCGAGCACCACTCGTGCGCCCCTGCCAAGAATCCTGTGGCGTCGAACGCCAAGCACATGCTCGATGCGTCTTGCCTCAGTCTCACCCTGCGCCATCGAAACTTCAACCCTGCCTGGTTTAGCGGCGACAACCTGAAAGAAGCTCATAAGTACCTCCGCATAGTAGGCGTTCTCCGCTCCGGCCCCGAGCGCCGCTTCGTCACTCGCTTGCTCGGCGAGTTCTGAGAGTTTGCGGTGCAGCCACCAGGGAAGCGGGCTGAACCAGAAGAAACACTGGTGAAGCAGGGAGACCAATCGGACCAGCGCATCCCGGCGCGCCACGTGCGCCAGCTCGTGCGCGATCACAGCGCGCAGTTTGCCGTCCTCCCATTCCCGCCACCCTTCAGGCATCAGAATGGCAGCACGCGGCAAAGCTAGCGTTAGAGGAACTCCGACCGACGCCGACTCGGCAAGAAGTGGCGCGCGCCGGAGCCCCAGACCGGACAAGCGTTCTTCCATACGCGAGCAGGCGCGTGGATCGCGCACCTGGCGCGCAGAACGAACCAAGCGGAAGCTGCAGAGGATGCCGGTGGCAACCCGCACGAGCAACACGCCAAGAACCAGAAAATAGGAGCCCACGGCGATGATTAGCAAAAGAGCAGCCCGACGTTCGCCACTACGCGCCGGGTTAGCGGAAGCCGCAAACTCGCGCCCCTGCCCGCGCGACGCCGCATTACTGGGGATGGTGTCGTACGAACGGAAAGTATGCGGAGAACGGACGCTGAATGAGGGTTGTGCGCCGCCTTCGTCTGCGATCCATCGGGCATTAGCGGCGGGAGCCACTCCAGAGACCTGGCTACTGCGTGCACGAGTGCTGAAAGTCGCGAGGCGGACGGCGTTTGAGATGCTGGGCAGCGGTAGGTTGAAGCTCGGAAGAACCCAGGTCAAGGCCGGCATCGCGATCGCGACAGCAAGCACAGCCGTCCAGAGGGCGAGCCGCAGTGAGACGTTGCGCGTGCGGGATAGAACGAGCGCGAGGCCCGCCGCGCCGGCGACCAAGAGGGATCGGATGGCCGGGGCCACGATATCGGAGGCCATCGCCGAAGCAGCGTGCGAAGCGAGCGTTGCGCTCATCCTTTTCGCTCCTTCGATTGTGCAATCTTGCGCTCCAGGAGTTCGAGCTCTTTGCGGCCGAGCACCCTATTATCCACCATGCCGGTGAGCAGTTGCTCCACGGAGCCTCCACAGAAGCGGTCGATGATATGCCTCACCGCGCGCACTGCGACGTTCTGGCGCGGCTCGACAGCGCCATAGATGTACGTACGCCCATTCAGCGTGTGAGTGAGGAAGCCTTTTCGTTCCAGCCGGCGGAGCACGGTGCGCACGGTTGAATCTTTCAGGATCCGTCTTGGCGCCAGCGCTTCGCGGCAGGCTTCGGCGCTGGATGGCCCTTTGGACCAGACGAACTCCATAATCGCCTGCTCGAGCTCGCCCAAATTCCTGAAACGCGCATCTTGTGTGTTAGGCATCGTAACGCTACAACATGTAACACATCGGAGGCTTGCAGTCAAGGGGAAAAATCATTGCTGCCGTAGTCCCTCACAACGTGTGAATAAATCGTTTGCACCACGAAGGCGCCAAGACACAGAGGTTGTAAACGAAACGCTTTTCTCTGTCTCTTAGTGTCTTCGCGGCAGGCGTGCAGATTCTTTCACAGCTTCTCAGTTTCGGGGGCATAGCGCCGGGCTTCAGCCCGGCATCTGGCCAAATGCCGACCTGAAGGTCGGCGCTACAAAGCTGCAAAGCGCCACTCAACATCGGTGGGCGTCTAGGGGTACAATTCGGAATCGCGCGTTGAACCCTTCACCGTCCGTTAAGGAGCATGCATTATGATGACTGGTTTGTTCAGACGAACTTTCTCGCGCCTGTTCTTGTGTACGGTAGCCGCCGCCGCGCTCGGCTTGGCGGCTGTCTCCAGCCGCACGCTTTTCCAGGTTCACGCGCAAACCGGTCCGGAGGCGGGCACGGCAGGTTCCGTAGCCACCGTCCACGTTGACGTAACGCCGGAGCACATCCTGAACACGATCTATCCCGACACGGCCACCGGCGCGTGGATGGACGTTCTGAGCAAGGCGCAGATAGACAACCTCAGCAAACCCGCGACGATTCAAGGGATTAAGAACCTGGGTTGGGGTTCCATCACCATGCGCAACAATAGCGAGTTGCGCCTCGCCGCCTGGCACTGGAACGAAAACGGCACGTGGAGCGATCCGGCGACGAAGAGCGGTTATTTCACTGGCAGCGCTGATCTCGGCAAACCCATCCACTACGGCTATTCCTATTCGCTGCCCCATCGCGACTTCATGACCAGCGGCGATTCGCCTTTGGTGGCGGGGTTTCAAAGCTACTGGAAAAGCAACCCCTATCTCACCAGCCATTTCACGGGCGAAAGCGACGCGCTGCACCCGCAATGGGTCGTGATCGATATGGGCATCGCCCGGGCCGTCGATGCTATCCACATCCAATGGGTCAACCCGTATGCGGTCACGTACGTGGTGCAGTACTGGATCGGCGACGACAACGCATTGGACTGGGACATGGGTCCGAATGGCGTGTGGAAGGCTTTCCCATCGGGTACGGTGACGAATGGCAAGGGTGGGGACGTGCACCTTAGGCTCGGCAATGAACTGACTACCGCCCGCTTCGTCCGCGTTTTGATGTCGAAATCCTCCGGAACCTGCGACACCCATGGCGCGCAGGACATCCGGAACTGCGTGGGTTACGCGCTCCAGACGCTATCCGTTGGGAAAATGGACGCTGCAGGCGGCTACTCGATTGTCTATCCGGCAAACGGCGTCGAACCAGGACCTACGACGGGACCCGTGCATCATCACCACGGCGGGGCGTTTCCCGGTTCAGCGGCCGATACCACCGGCCATTTCTGCGCGTCCTCGGTCGACCCCTGGCACGAAGCCAATAATCTCATCACCAGCGGCCGCGATGAATACAACGGCATGGACAATTTCTTTACCAGCGGGTTGACCATGGGCCACCCGGCGCTGGTTCCGGTCACGGTGATCTATGGCACGCCCGAGGATGCCGCGAGTGAGGTGGCGTATATCCACAAGCGCGGTTACCCGGTAGCCGGAATAGAGATCGGAGAGGAGTGCGACGGCAAGCACACCATGCCGGAAGACTATGGGGCGCTCTATTGCCAATGGGCGGACGCTATCCACAAGCTTACTCCCGATGCCAAGCTGGGCGGTCCGGTCTTCGAAGGCGTGGATAAAGACATCACCGTCTGGGCGGACGACCAGGGACGCACTTCCTGGATGGGCCGCTTCATCGACTATCTTAAGACCCACGGCCATCTCAAGGATCTGTCGTTTATGTCTTTCGAACACTACCCGTTCATGGTCAACGGGTTCAGTCCACCGGACGACTGGGACACGCTTTATATGGAACCGGGAATCATGAAGCACGTTTTGCGCATGTGGCGCGAGGACGGCGTTCCCAAAAACGTGCCACTGATTATTTCCGAGAGTGGAATCACGGCCGGCCGAAGCGGGAAGGGTTACCTGGGCGTGACGGGCCGCGCCATCTGGGAGTGCGATGCGTTCGGCACGTTCTTTGCACAGGGAGGTACGGCATTCTACCGGCCCGCAATCAACAATGGCGCCGGCGATCGCTGGAATTATGGCGGCGGGGCCTACGGCACGCCCGAATACACTCCCTTCACTTCGGCGCACATCATCAACTTCGAGTGGTTGCAGCACGGCGGGAGTGCAAACCAGATTTTCCCTGCCTCGGCCGGCCTTAAGGACGTCGCCGGACGCACCGTGATCACCGCATACGTGGTGCATCGCCCGGACGGAAACTGGTCGTTGATGCTCATTAACCACGACCTGAATGCGGCCCATCGGGTTCACCTTGCAATCTCCGACGCCAGTAACGTCAAGTATTCTTTCTCAGGGCCGGTCGCCCTCGTGCAATATTGCAATACCCCGAGCGAGAACAAAAACACGACGATAACGCCACCCCCCGACGGCATGTATACGCTGCCGATGGGATCGATCACGGTGATTCGTGGAAAGCTGAGCGGTGCTGATTTAAAACGTGGGTAATGGTACTTTGGCGCCATTCACATTAGCCGATCCCGAGTTCGTCGGCCGTTTCGAGAGGCGTTCCGCACCGGCGGCAGATCACCGCGCCACAATCTCCGCAAACGAGAGGATCGCCCACAGGCTCGCGGCATGCTGGACAGTAAAGGTCCGAAGTAGGCTTCGCCGGAACATCGTCAGAGGTCTTCACTGGTTTAACCCGACGCGCAGCTCTCAGAGCTGCGCATAATCACGATGAACAAGAGGTAGCGCAGCGCGGCTTCAGGGCCGCGACTAACGCGAACTGTCATTCTGAGAGAGCGCAGCGACCGAAGAATCCCTGTATTCGTAAGGGAGAACGAAATACCGGGATTCTTCGCTTCGCTCAGAATGACAGGCACCAAAAGCTTGCCAAGAAACCAAGAAGTTACGACCTCGCAATACAGAGTTTCCTGTCCCGCCCTGCGGGAGAAACTCCGCGGCTCGTCCGTGCGTCCCTGAAGAAGAGCCGCAGGCTCGCCGTGGCGAGTCTGTATTGCAAGTTCGTGAAATCTTGTTTTTTGGGCAAAGTTTTTAGCGACCCCCTCACCCGCCTGCGGGCAGGAACCTCTCCGTCGCTGAAGCTCTGGAGCGTAAGCGACCTTCGGTGGGCGCAGGCCCGGCGCTGCGCGCCGCCCTCTCCCCCAAGGGGGCGAGGGCAGGATTTCCCTCTGGTTTGGTTGCGGCCGGAGGCTGCGCTACCCCGCTACGTGCGCGGCGCCTCTGATTTCGCGAAGAAAGGTTCGAACAACCTCTTCCACCTCACCGAGCTTACCGGTAAAAAAATGATCGACGCCTTCGACCCAGCGTACGGTCTGGGGAGGCGGAAGATCTGCAAGCAGCTTTTCGACTTCAGCTCGCGGGCCAAACTGATCGAGCGTTCCCTGGATAAAGAGTTTGGGCTTCCGGCTCTGCCGCAAAAAAGAATAATCGTGACGAGCGGGCGCAAGGCCCAATCCGATCAGCGCGAATACGCGGGGGTCCTCGGCGCCAACTCGCAGTCCTACTCCTGCGCCAAACGAAAAACCCGCAAGAACGACCGGCAGTGAAAACCGAGCGCACAGATTTTCCAGGGCCGCCCGGACGTCATCTGTTTCTCCCGTGCCTTCGCCGTACTTTCCTTCGCTTTTTCCAACGCCGCGGTAATTGAAGCGAAGCACCGGAATCTTCTCCTCAGCCGCCGCTTTAGAAACGCGAAACACAACCTTGTTGTGCATTGTGCCGCCGTAGAGCGGGTGAGGATGGCACACCAGCGCCGCAAATTCTGGCGAATCGCCGGGCTGATATTCGAGTAGCGCTTCGATCGCCCCGGCTGGACCTGGAATAAGAACCCTTTCAATCTTCATTGACTTGCTCCTAATCCCCCAGCGGTCTCCACCTTGGAGGTGAGCCGCGTAGGGGTAGGACTTGCTCTACCCTCATTGCTTTTCGGGCGGTCATCAAGGGGACACCAAGCCCTACGCCTGAACCACCTTCGGTCATTGACGGATTAGGGCAAGAGAGAATTACCTCGATTAGTGTAGAATGCAGATGCAGCTCCTGTGAAGGGTTTTACGACACCGGGGAGAGGACTGTAGAGCCGGTCGAGGCGGCAAAGGCTTGAAGTCATTAGCCATACTCTTGCTTATCCTGGTGGGCGGAGCAGCTTACTACCATTATGTTTATGCTCCCAGGGCGCGCCTAACTGCCGGGACTCTGGAGTACGTGTTGCCGGTAACACTCCCGGTTGTGGATACGACCGCCGACGTAAGGCGAATCATCGCCAACCTCCACGCCGGGCAGCCGGTTCGCGTCATCTCGTCAGCGGATAGCTGGGCGGATCTGATCTTGCCCGATGGAGCGACGGGATGGGTTCCGCAGAGCGATCTTCTCGACGCCGAAAGCTTTGACGAAGCCCAAGATCTCCTGAAAAAGGCGGTTCAAGCGCCCGCCCAAGCCAGCGGTCACATCAGCGCGCCGGTGAACGTTCACTTGAAGCCTTCGCGCAACGGAATGACGGTAGGCCAGTTTGGACTCGGGCAGCACGTGGTAGTTTATGACCGGCAGCTAACGGCGCGGGAGCCTGTTGCCGGAAACGGGAGCGCCAGCCAACGGACGGATGTGTGGTATCTGGTCCGTGGCGGCGATTCTGCCGGCTGGGTCCTGGGAGACTTCGTAAGCCTCGACATTCCGCCCGGCCTCTCCAACTACGCCCAGGGGATCAATATAGTGGCGTGGATGCCGCTCGATACTGCCGACGATAACGGGCAGCAAGTGCCACAGTACCTTGCCGCCGACCGCGTTGGCGCGCGGCGACCCGATTTTAACCATATCCGCGTCTTCACTTGGTGGGTGAAACGGCATGAGTACGTGACCGCTTACGTGGAAGGCGGGATCGATGGATATTTCCCGATTACCGTAAGCCATATCGGCGGTGTTCCGTATTTTCGATTGCGCCTGGTTGACGATCAAGGACAGAAGTTCCAGAAGGTTTACGGCCTTTTTGACACCATCGTTCGCCCCATCGGCGTCGTAGACGGCTGGACAAGCGATGCAATGCCGGCACCCTCAACCTTACGCGGACGGCGCCTGTAACAGTTATCAGCTTTCAGCCATGAGCAATCGGCGTTCAGCAGGAAGTCCGGAACTCCCCTGGTTGGCTGAGGACTGAAAGCTGAGGGCTGATTGCTGAAAGCTGACCTCTGCTAGACCGGCAAGCTGAACAAGCCAGTTATGGAACAGCCCCCAAGCCCCGCGCTGCCCGCGATCCTCTCCCCGGAAGGGTCGGGCTTCTACAACCTCGTGCGTGGAGTCCTTCGAATCTGGTGCGGACTAAACCTTGGCCGGATACGGGTTCTTCAAGCCGAAACGGCGCTGGTTTCCGGGCCGGCTGTCCTTGTCGTGAACCACCCCGAGAGCTTTTTGGACGCGCTCATCCTCATCGCCGCGTTTCAAAGGCGCGTCACTTGTTTTCTCGATCGTCCTTTCCTCCGCGGCCCCTTGCGAATGCTGGCGGCTCGAACCCTCGATATAACAGCTTTCGAATTTCGGGACGAGGCGTGGCCCGCTATTCTCCAGTTCTCGCAGGAGACCCTGAACCGGGGGCGGTTGATCCTGGTGTTCGCAACGCAGGCATTACGGCATTCTGAGGCAGAACCGGCATTTGCTCCAGCAGGCGCCGAGATCGCGGCCAAGGCCGACGTGCCCGCCCATCCCGTGCATCTGTTCTTTCCGGTACCGCCTTCGCGGATGAGCGAGCTTCTCATCCACGTCGATGGTCCGCTTTATGCAAGCGAAACTGTCCCGGGCAACGGCGAAGAATCCAGCAACAGAATTCGGGCTTTCGACGCCGCAATTCGACACGCCTGCCGCCAGAACCCCTTCCGCTTGCAGCCTGAAGACGTTGACCACTTCCTTGTGGGTGTTGAAGGGGTGATGCGGGAGGATTTCGCGGAGCGGTGGTCGAAGCGGCCCAATTCAAAGCAGAAGCTGGAAGATTTCGAGCTGAGCCCGTTTCTCGTTAAGGTGGTGCGCGAGCTGAACCGCAGCCATCCCGGAAGACTCGCTGCTCTTAGCGAGTCCCTCGAATCCTACCGCGAAGCCAGGCGCCGGGCGGCGCTGGCCATATTACGGGCGAAGACGGCGGGGCCGTGGTTCAGAAGCTGGTGGCGAAGGCTTGCCGTGTGGTGCGAGAGCGTGGCCGGGTTTCCGGTTGCCTGCTACGGCTTGCTGAACCTGCTGATCGTTTGGCTTTTGCTTCGGCTCTTGGGCTTGCTTCGGCGCGGGCTGTGGAATGCAACACCTCGCGAGTGGACGATGCGGACTCTCGTGGCCTTGGCGTGCTACGCCAGCCAGATTGCACTCGCGGCGCACTTCCTGCCGAGATCGGAGGCTGGCTACTACGCTCCGTCGCTTCCTATTTCCGGAGCGTACCTTTTGCGTTATCTATGGCTCCTGGACCACCGGACGAGGGTCGTGGCGCTCGGGCTGGACAAACAACCGCGATTTCAGCATCTCCGCCGCATGCGTCATCGGCTCGTCGCGGAGTTGAAACGGGATGAGGATCGCTACGCTGCTGTTTCGAAAATCGCACATTAACGTCGGTCTCAATGACTAACGGCCAATTTGAATCGCCGGCTGCACCGAATTCTCCGCGCGGGAGCATCAGCCGTCTCGAGGAACTCAGCTATGCAGCCCTGGACCGGTATGATCGCAGCCGGACGGTTGTGATCTTCTCCGTGAGCCCGCTCGAGGAGCATGGCACCCACTTGCCGGCCGGCACCGACCTCTTCGAAGCCGAGTACTTCAGCGGCGAGTTGGCTGCTCGAATCGTGGATGCAAAGCCCGGCTGGAAAGTTCTGCGGGGACCCTCGCTGCCCCTTGGAGCGTCTGCATTCGACCAGGCCGGGACGCTTCGCGCGCGGGCTCGCACCGTTCGCAACGTCACAGTTGACTACGGCGCCTCTCTCGCCCGGCATGGGTTCAAGTATATTCTCGTGATGAACGCCCATGCCGGGCCGTGGCACGTTGTCGCCCTGGAAGAGGCAGCGAGCGTCGTTTCGCGGCGGTATGCAGTGCGGATGCTTTCTGTGAGCGGACCAATCTTATGGAAGTTGCTGCGCGGCAACTATTCTGCCCGTCTCTCGCAGGTGCTGGGCCGCCCGATCATGCCGGAGGAACAGGAAGCTATGCGGGGCGATGCTCACGCGGGGCTGTGGGAGACTTCTTTGCTTTTGAAGATCCGCCCCGATCTAGTTGATCCAGACTACCTCGAGCTTCCGCCCCAGCGGTTCCCGCTTCGCAAAGCCGTTCGCAGAAATTATCCGCTGCGCTACGGTAACCGAAAGGGTTATATCGGCAGCCCGGCCGCCGCGAATATTTCGTGGGCCGACGCGGCGCGAGAGGTTCTGCTCGATGAGGCGTGGCAACTCGTCTCGCCGATGCTCGACCCATCGAATAAGAGCTGGCAGAAGACCTCCCCGCTGTTCAAGATACCTGTGCTTCGCACCGATTTTCCCTATGCCCTGGCGGCCGGCTTGCTGGGCGCTGCCGCCCTCGGTTTTGCGGCATTGGGCACAGGTGCGTTGCTCTGTAGCGTGGCTCGCTGGCGCCGCTCGTAGAACGTACATGCTTGTTCTCACGGAAAACGACGTTCTTGATCTCTTCACGATAGAAGCGGCGTTGGACTCGGTCAAAGCCAGCTTTCTTGCGCAGGCGCATCACAATGCTGTCAATCAGCCTCGCCAGCGCATCTTTCTACGGGATGTCTCACTACACTATATGGCTGGGGCGTTGCCTGCCGACAACCTGATGGGGCTCAAGGTCTACACCGTTTCCCAAGGGCTTCTGCGCTTCATGGTGCTCCTTTACAAGGCTGACAACGGCGAGATGCTGGCTCTGATTGAAGCGGACCATCTGGGCCGCATGCGGACAGGCGCGGCGAGCGGAGTAGCAACGGAATATCTGAGCCGGCCAGATGCGTCCAGGCTGGGCGTCATTGGGACAGGGCGGCAAGCGCGTACTCAGCTTCATGCCATCAGCATGGTTCGCCGGCTCACGCGCGTCTGCGTTTATGGCCGCGACGAAGGAAGACGGAAAGCGTTCTGCGATGAGATGAGCGAGCGGCTTCGCATCGATGTGGCGCCGGTCGGGATCGCTGAAGCCTCCGTTCGCTCCGCGGATATCATTGTGACCGCCACCTCAGCGCGCGACCCCGTTCTATCCGGTAGCTGGCTCAGCCCAGGCTCGCACGTCAACGCGATTGGCGCCAATATGGCTTCCCGCCGTGAGCTGGATGACTTAGCTCTCGATCGCGCCTCGCTAATCGCCGTAGACTCGCTTGAGCAATGTAAGATCGAGGCAGGCGACCTGATCCAAGGTTTTGAAACCTCGCCCGAGCGCTGGGAGAAAGTAGTTGAGCTGAAAGACATTGCCGCTGGCATTCATGCTGGACGGCAGTCCCCCGAAGAGATAACCCTCTTCAAATCCACGGGAATTGCGGTTTGGGACATCGCCGCAGCAGGTGTCGTCTACCGTCGTGCCGTGCAATTGGGCCGGGGGAGAGAAATTGACCTTTCCAGGCCAATGTCGTAACGGCGCGAGCGCTTAGGGCCGCAACCAAACCTGGACCCGGCCCTCGCCCCCTCAACCTGATCGCAGCCCTCTCCCGCTTGCGGGAGAGGGGAGGTCGCGGAGCGGTGGGTGAGGGAGCGCCGGATGAGGGGTTCGCCGAAAAATCTGAGAGGTGTAGCGTAGACGCCGCTGTCAGGTCTTCGGCGTTTCCGCAGCACGCGGCGACTTTTTCTTGAGCGAGAAAACATGCAGCCTCTTGTGATCGCCATAGATGGCCCGGCCGGCGCCGGCAAAAGCACGGTCGCGCAAAAGCTCGCAAAAAGGCTCAATTTGGCTTACGTCGATAGCGGAGCCACCTACCGGGCGATCGCTCTGAAGGTTCTTGAGTGTGGCATCTCGTCGGATGATGCCGCTGCCGTCGGATCAACGGTCGAATCCACAGATATTCGTCTGCAAGCTCAGGACTCCGGCCTGCGTGTCATGCTTGATGGCCGGGATGTGACCAGCTTCATCCGTTCGCCACAAGTGACGCTCGCCGCCGCCAAAGTCTCCCGCCTCCCGCAGGTGCGATCCAAGCTCGTAGCGCTTCAGCGGACGTTTGACCGCGGTCATGGAGTCGTAATGGAAGGCCGTGATATCGGTACCGTTGTTTTCCCTGAAGCTTCATTGAAGATTTTCCTGACGGCCGGGCCGGAAGAGCGCGCGCAACGCAGGCTGAGCGACGAGCGGGAAAAGGGAAGGACCGCAAGTTTGCAGGAGACGGCGTATGAAATTGGACGTCGTGACCAACTGGACGAGGAGAGAGCTATTTCTCCCCTGACTGCGGCCCCCGACGCAATCATAATCGATTCCACCAGCCTTACCGCCGACCAGGTGGTAGACCGCATCATTGCCCTCGCAAACGAAAGAAAGCTTTTGTAACCCGCAAGACCGCGCTGCGCTGCGAATTCGCGGCTAGTGAGGCAGATCGCGGTGTTGTATCATTAAAGGGCAAAGCCGTACTTCCGGCTGTGTGTCAGGCATGACGAAGAACTTGAACCCACAAGATCAAAGGCCAATCGATGTGAAACGCCGGGTGGCGACGTGTTTCCGCCAATGCCTCCGCGTGGCGATTCTTCCTCTTGTGCAGGGGCCGGAGGAGGTACTCGTGGGCGGGCAGGCGGTGATTGAAGGGGTTATGATGCGCTCGCCGCACGCCTGGGCCGTCGCCGTTCGTAAGTCGAGCGGTTCGATCGCACTCAGCCAGAATCGCTTAGACCGGCCTTCGGAAAGGCGTCCCTGGCTCAGATACCCGCTCCTCCGCGGCCTCGGCGTGCTCGGACAAGCGATGGTACTCGGCATTCGCGCTCTACGCTATTCAGCGCAACAAGCGCTGGATGAAGAATCAAGTACGGCAGGTAAGAAAAAGATGGAGCTTAGTAACTGGTTCCTGGCGCTGAACCTGATCCTGTCGCTTGGCTTTTTCATCGTCTTCTACAAGTTCCTGCCCCTCTACGCGGCTACATTGATCCAGCATCACGGCGCCATCCACAATTTCATTGCATTTAACTTCGTGGACGGGATTATCCGCCTGGTCTTGTTTATGGTGTTTTTGCTGGTACTGGCACAACTGAAAGACATCAAACGGGTCTTCGAGTATCACGGGGCGGAGCACAAGACCGTGTGGGCTTTCGAAAAAAATGGCGGCTACGTTGATCTGGAAAGCGCGCGCCGCTCGACGCGTTTCCATCCCCGCTGCGGCACGAGCTTTCTGCTGGTGGTGATGGTGATCGCGCTCGTTGTCTATCTATTCATCCCTTTTCAGTCCTTCGCCTGGAAACTCATTATTCGCATTCTTCTGCTGCCTGTAATCGTGGGCGCCTCTTATGAATTCATCCGCTACGCAGCAAAGGCTCAGGGCTGGATGTGGCGTCTGGCCTCCGCCCCAGGTTTATGGCTGCAGCGAATTACGACGCGCGAGCCGGATGACAGCCAACTCGAGACCGCAATCCGGGCGCTCGAGACCGCCATGCAGCTCGAGCGCGAGCGCGGCGGCGAGCTCGTGGTAGCGTAATGAATTACCTGGACAAACTCGAAGAGATTGAAGCGAAGTACGACAACCTCACCGCCCAGTTGGGCGACCCGCGGACTCTCGCTGAGCCTTCTGTTTATCAGAAGATTGCGAAATCGCATGCCGGGCTGCGCGAAGTGGTGGAAAAATACCGTCAATGGAAAGCGGTCGAGAAAAACCTTTCCGGGGCCCGATCGCTGCTTCTCGATCCCGGGTCCGACCCGGCGATGAGAAGTCTCGCCGAGGAGGAAATCGAAAACCTGGAAAGTCAGGCGGCCGAAATCGAGGCGGGATTGAAAGTGCTGCTTTTGCCCCGCGACCCGAACGATGAAAAAAATGTGGTACTGGAAATTCGCGCTGGAACTGGCGGCGATGAAGCCACGCTTTTTGCCCAGGAAATCTTCCGGATGTACAGCCGGTACGCGGAATCGCAGGGCTGGCGCGTGGAGGTGCTCTCGACCAGCCTCTCCGGCGCCGGCGGCCTGAAAGAAGTGATTGCCGTGGTGGAAGGGCAGAAAGTTTACAGCAAGCTGAAATACGAAGGTGGCGTCCACCGCGTTCAGCGAGTCCCCTCCACTGAGCAGCAGGGGCGGATCCATACTTCAGCCATCACCGTGGCCGTGCTGCCTGAGGCGGACGACGTTGAAATTCAAATTGATCCTAAAGACATCCGCATTGACACCTTCTGCTCCTCCGGGCCTGGCGGCCAGTCCGTGAACACCACATACTCTGCCGTGCGCATTACGCACCTGCCCACCGGAATCGTGGTCTCTTGCCAAGACGAGAAATCGCAGATCAAGAACCGCGCCAAAGCCGAGCGTGTGCTGCGTTCCCGGCTTTATGAGCTGAAATTACAAGAACAGCAGAAGCAGATCACGGAAGAGCGCCGCTCGATGGTCGGCGCCGGCGATAGAAGCGAAAAGATTCGCACCTACAATTTCCCCCAGAATCGCGTCACCGATCACCGCATTGGCCTTACCCTCCACCAGCTTGATCGGGTGATGGACGGCAAGCTGGATGAGATGATTGAAGCTCTTACCACGTACTACCAAGCCGAAAAACTCAAGCAGGCTTCCGCCGCTCCCCAAACCGAAGCCCTTCCCTTTTCCGATGTTCGTTCGTGAGGCCCTCCGAACTGGCCTTCAGATGCTTAAAGAAAGCGCTGTTCCCTCGCCCGAGCTCGCGGCAGAGTTACTGCTGATGCATGCGCTCGGATGCGACCGCGGGCGCCTGCATTCTCACCCCGAACAAGCGCTCTCGCAGGAAGCCGCAGAGCTTTACTTGAAGCTCCTTGCGGAACGAACCACCGGCAAGCCCACCCAATATATTACCGGCCGCCAGCAATTCTGGGGACTCGATTTCGAAGTCACGCCCGACGTCCTCATTCCCCGTCCCGAGACGGAGCATCTGGTGGAGGCGGTGCTGGAACTCGCACGCGGCGGAGCAAAAACCGGCGATCTGTTCCGCGTCGCAGACGTCGGCGCCGGCTCCGGCTGTATTGCACTGGCGCTTGCGTCGGAGTTGCCGAACACAGAAATCTATGCCACGGACATTTCGCCAGCGGCATTGCGCGTCGCGGCGCAAAACGCAGCGCGGCTTGGACTCACAGACCGGGTCAAGTTCAAGGAAGACGACCTCCTCACCGCCTTTCTGGCGGAGGGCCAGTTAGCCACGCTCGATTTTGTGGTCTCGAACCCGCCGTATGTCGGACCGGCTGAAACGGATTGGGTGCAGCGCGAGGTGCGAGAATTCGAGCCACGCCTCGCCTGGGAAGGCCCCGGAGACGGCAACGAGATTTACCGCCGCTTGTTTCCACAGGCGCATAGCGCGCTGAAGCCGGGCGGCTGCGTGGTGGTGGAAATCGGATATCTGAAAGGTGAATCGGTGAAAAGTCTGTTGGGCGCGGGCTGGACTCAAGTTAAGGTTTTACCGGACCTCGCAGGAATTCCTCGTGTCGTTATCGCTCAAAAAGCATGACCAAGCTGTTGGACCGCTGCGTGTACGGGCGCTGGTGACGGCAGGCACTGCTTGCCCTGCGCCGTGCTTGTCCCGCGTCCTGCGCCGGGTAATCCGTCAGTTTCCGCCGCAATTGTAGCGGTGGGTTTACGCCGCCACACAGAATGGCGGCATGAAGCCGAAGCCGTCTTTACGAGCCGAAAACTGAGAAGCTGTGAACAAATCGTTTGAACCACAAAGGCACCAAGGCACAGAGCTTGAAAACAAAACTCTTCTCTCCATGTCTTGGTGCCTTTGTCGTGAGATGTGCAAATTCCTTCACACCTTCTGAGGGATTGCTGCGATGGCCGCTATTCCGCAAGCTGTTGGAGGGAAACCGAGAAACTCGGCAAAAGCGGCGAGGTCAGTGAATCTGTGGGAGAAAGGCGCTGAGCCAATTCCAGGCTTTCGCGCTGGGAACGGAAAATATTCGCAGTGCACGCCACCGGATCGATGATCCAATATTCGCTCACTCCAAATCGCGCGTAAAGCTTCAGCTTCGTAGTGCGGTCGACTTTTTCGGTGGATTCTGAAAGCACCTCCACCACCAGGTCCGGCGCGCCCTGCACGTTGGCGCGTGTCAAAATCGAAGACCGCGAGTTGGAGATGTAGAGCACGTCCGGCTCGACCACGTCAAATTGCGAGAAGACCACATCAAACGGAGCGACGTAAACCTCTCCAAGCCGGCGCTTCCTCACAAAGTCAACAAGATAATAGACCAAGGCCGTTACAATTTTTTGATGTGCGCGCGCCGGCGAAGGAGACACAATCAGCTCTCCATCAATGATCTCGTACCTCTTCCCGTCGTTGGGCAGCAGGCAGTAATCCTCGTAGGTAAGACGGGTGTCAACTGGCATGATCTGATTCTAACACTCCATCTTGTAGGCCGGATATCACTGCCCACCCAGCACTCGATATCAATCACCCGGGCGCAACGGCACCATGACCGGGCGAGTGCCAAGCTATGGATATCGCGGCAGAGGCGGGAATTTGGCCGTGCAGTCGTAAGGACGCAGGTTCCCAGGTTTTCCCGTTACGGTAACGCCCTCCCCCGAAGGTCGAAAGTTAACCGGACCGGGCCCGAGTGAATTCGCCGCGTGTCCGGCTCGTCCTCATCCGCCGCGGTAAGCGTCCGGCCCCCTCCTACGGCCACCCAATGCGCCCGCAGGACCGCACAGGCGGGAGGAAAGGCGGATTCCGTCACCCGGCGCATGTCCTGGGCTCGCGCCGTGGCGGAAATTAACACGATCAGCGCGCCTGCGCCGGCAATTTGGAGCGTTCTGAACAACGCCGTATCGGTAGCCGGAACAAAGACGTGGGTGGAGCTTAGAGGAATCGGGTAGCACTCAGCCGCCATTATTCGAAGCTCTGCGGCTCTCCACACGCTCGAGAAAATGCACAGACGCGCCGCTGGGGCCTCTAAGACGCTCGCGCTTGGTTTCAGTGGTGAACCGACACGATGATGATGATTACGATTGCGGCGCCGACCAGGATCCAGAAGAGGGCTCCCGGGTCTTTCACCATCGCTACGTCATTATAAGGAACCTGCCTTTCCGTTTTGCTCTTGCGAAGTTTTACGGTGAATGAGCTCGCGCCAATGCTGCTGATATGTCCTCGCAGCTTCTCTCCGCTGGTAAGCTTGATTTTGACATCTTTGCCGATGCCGAACTTTCTTACTTGAGCTTCTACCACCGAGCCATTAGCGGCTTGAGGGCTTTGAGCAAAAGATGGAAGCGCAAAAACGCTTCCAAAGACCACCACCAGAATAGACACCCAAGCACACTGGAACACCCGTAGCCTCGCCGATGAACCGCCGGACGAACGCAAAATGTTAGATAGAACCATTTCGTCTGCTCTCCATAACCTAAACCTAATCAGGCAGGAATTATTGCGAAGAGGGATTGCCCGTATTCGACGGGTTGTCCGTTTTCCACAAAAACCCGCGCGATTTCACCTGCAATCTCCGCCTCAATTTCGTTCATCAGTTTCATGGCTTCAATGATGCACAGCACTTGGCCAGGCTGTACGACGTCGCCGGGCTTTACAAACGGCGGCGCATCGGGTGATGAAGAAGCATAAAATGTGCCCACAATCGGAGACTTGATCGTGTGAAGACTCGCGCCCGGCTCAGCCGCAGGCTCTCCGGGCGCCACAGCAGACGGAGTGACGGGATGCGCCGAGACCGCAGCCTCTACAGGAAGCTTGGCATGATGGGTTTCGAACTGCGCGACGGGAGCGGTGTGATGGACGGTTTCGTGAACGGGCTCGCGCTTGATCCGAATGCGGAACCCATTCTTCTCAAGCTCAAATTCCCCGATTCCCCGCTCTTCCAGCAGGTCCAGTATCCCACGGATCTCATCCAGATTGGGACCCTCCGGCACGGACCCTTTGCGGGGATTCTTACCAGGCATTGTCATTCCACTCCGTGTTTCAGGTGATCCACCAATGAAGGCGGCCGCAGATCTTTAAGGTCTGTGGCGCTCTCACCCTTGGATTCAGGCCGCAGACCGAAAGACTCTGTGCCGACCGGGAGAGTTTGTGGAAAGTCCACCCTAGCTGATCCACCAACGATCCGTGGAAGCAGGCGTCAGGATTTCAGGACCATCCTGCCCAATGAGAACGGTATCCTCAATCCGAATACCGCCAAAGCCTTCCATGTAGATACCAGGCTCCGCCGTCACCACGCTTCCCGCAACGAGTCGCTTTTTCTCGCCCTTCCCGAGGCGCGGCTTCTCATGGATTTCGATGCCTACACCGTGACCGGTGCTGTGAGTAAAAAACTTCTCGAGACCGTGCCGGGCAAGCGCGCTTCGGGCAGCAGAATCGACCCGGCTCAGCCGCACTCCCGCTCGCAGATTTGCGATGGCTGCCTGCTGCGCCTCGAGAACGGCGGCGTAGAGCGCGTGCACTCGGCGCCCGGGCGTTCCTATATAGATTGTCCGCGTCATATCTGCTGCGTAGCCGGAAAGTATAGCACCCAGATCAAAGATAACCAACTCTCCTGCATTCAGCATTTTCGCCGCGGGCCTAGCGTGCGGCAGAGCGCCGCGCGCTCCGGAAGCAACGATAGTTTCAAACGCGGCCCCTTCCGCGCCCAGCCGCCGCATACGGTACTCAAGCTCCGCAGCGAGATCGCGCTCGCTCACCCCTGGCCGGATGCTGCCCATTACTTCGGCCAAGGCACCGGCGGTCACTTGCCCCGCTTTGCGCACCGCTTCTACTTCCAGCTCGTCCTTTACCACCCGCAGATCCTCAATCAGTCCCTTGGTGGGCTGCCAGCGGGCGCCTGAAAGCCCCTCGCGCCGGAGGACCTGAAGGGCATGCCAAGTGAGGTGGCTGTCTTCAAAACCCGTAGATTTTTTCGCGGCTTTTCGCACCCAGCGGCCGGCGGCCTTCAGCAGGCCGTTCTTAACCTCGACCACCTTCGCGCCTGCCGCCTGATCCCGCGCCTGAAGGATGTAGCGGGGGTCAACCATGAGCGTGGCATCCGAAGCGGTGAAGACCGCCACTCCCGCGCTCCCACGAAACCCGGTCAAATAAAAAATATTCTCTGGCTTGCTGACAACGAGGCTATCAATCCTTCTCGCCGCCATCTCGCTGCGGAGTGCTTGTTGCCGGGCTGAAAAGTAAGCTGTCTTGGAATCGCGTGTCATGATACAAGTTCCATGGTATCCCGGAACGTTTCCGGGCGTCAGCTGGGGCGGCTCGGGCGCTCCGGTACCAAACCCATTAGTCCGGCTGCTCTGCGGAGTTCCCGCGAGTGCCAGATCGCCCGCGGTATAATTTTTCAAGGAGTCTGGCATGAACCTTCCCATCTATATGGACCATCATGCGACGACGCCGGTCGACACCCGCGTTCTCGACGCCATGCTTCCCTTTTATACGCGCAAGTTTGGCAACGCGTCCAGTAGGAGTCACGGGTTTGGCTGGGAGGCGGAAGAAGCTGTGGAGGTGGCGCGCAAGCGAGTGGCTGGCTTGATTCAAGCGAAGCCGCGCGAGATCGTTTTCACTTCCGGCGCCACGGAGTCCGACAATCTGGCGGTCAAGGGCGTTGCCCGCGCGAGGTGCCGCCAGGGCAACCACATCTTGACGCTGCCGACGGAGCACAAGGCGGTGCTCGACTCCTGCCATGCCTTGGAATCAGAAGGTTTTCGCATAACGTATCTTCGCGTGCGTTCCGACGGGTTGGTGGATCCGGACGATGTCCGAGCCGCGCTTACGGGCGGCACCATCCTCGTCAGCATCATGACCGCGCATAACGAGATCGGCGTGATTCAACCCATTGCGGAAATTGGCCGCCTCTGCCGAGAGCGCGCGGTCATATTCCACACCGACGCGGTTCAGGCTGCAGGTAAGATCCCGATGGACGTAGAGGCGCAGCACGTTGACCTGATGTCAATCACGGCGCACAAGATGTATGGCCCCAAAGGCGTTGGGGCGCTCTACGTTCGAGACGGTACGCCTCTGATTTCCGTCCTGGATGGCGGAGGACACGAGCGTGGTCTCCGCTCTGGCACACTCAACGTGCCTGGCATTGTAGGCTTGGGCAAAGCGTGCGAAATTTGCTCCGGCGAGATGCCCGGGGAATCCGAACGGCTTCGCTCTCTTCGGAACCGCTTGCGCGACGGTATTTTCTCGCGTGTCGATGAGGTGTACATCAACGGCAGCATGGAGCAGCGCCTCTCCCACAACCTCAACCTGAGCTTTGCTCACGTCGAATCCGATTCTCTGCTCATGAGCTTGCCCGATATCGCGCTATCCAGCGGATCGGCCTGCAATTCTGCAAATCCTGAGCCTTCTTACGTGCTAAAAGCCTTGGGAACTCGGGACGAGCTGGCTTACTCCTCAATCCGGTTCGGTCTCGGCCGGTTCAATACCGCTGAAGAAGTGGACTACGTCATTGAACATCTCTCCGAAGCCGTCGCCAACCTGCGAAGCCTTTCCCCCGTACGGGAATAGTGCGGGAATAGATTCTTCGCTTGGCCCTCCCTATGGCAGGCATCCATAATATAGTCTTCTGCAACTTGTCGTCCTGAAAACTGGATAAACGGAGCGGAACATGCGGTTGTTGTCCGATCGGACGGTGAAATTCGGGCTGCTCCTTCTTGCTGCGGCGAGCATACTCGTTTCCTTCACCGCCCTTCGAGTTGCCCGGCTCGCCAAAACGGAGAATGGAAAACACAAATCCAGCGCGCCTGAAGCTGAAGTTTTATGGGACACGTGGGGCGTGCCGCACATTTTCGCCGCAAGCGATACGGCAGCGTTTCGGGCGCTGGGATGGGCGGAGATGGAGGACCACGCGAATCTGCTCCTTCATCTTTACGCGACCTCGCGCGGACGCGCGGCGGAATATTTCGGCGCCCGATACCTGGCTGGCGATCTTGCCGTGCGGACCATCGGGATTGACCGGCTCGCCCGGACAGACTATGCCAAGCAGGCTCCGTGGTTCAGTAAAAACCTCGATGCGTTTGCTCAAGGAGTGAACGAGTGGGCGAAGCAAAACGCTTCAAGGCTCCTTCCGGCCGCCCGGCTCGTTCTCCCCGTGAGTGGCACGGACGAAATCGCTCAGGGTCTTTGGGTGGGCTTTTACGGCTTTCAGAGCCGCCAGGGCGGATGCGGCGCCGTGGTCCCCAAAGGATTTGCCGGCTCGAACGGCTGGGCCATCGGTCCATCCCACTCGGCAAGCGGTAAGGCAATGCTGCTGGCCAATCCGCATCTTGCGTGGTCAGGTCCATCGACTTGGGAAGAAGCGCAAGTGACGGCGCCCGGTTACAGCGCATATGGCGGAGCGCTGGTGGGCTTCCCGGTGCTCGCCATTGCATTCAATCATTATCTCGGCTGGACACACACCACCAACATGGGCCACCCGTGTTATCTCTATCAACTCACGCCACAAGCCGGTGGGTATCTGTACGACGGCCATGTGCTCCCCTTCCAGACCTTCACGGAGACTTTGAAAATCCGCCAGCCGGATGGACAACTCGAGATACATCCCGTGACTCTTCGGCGTTCAGTTCAGGGGCCTGTCGTTCAGGAAAACGGAAAGCTTCTGGCCATCCGGGTCGCCGGCCTCCAGGAGGGATTCATCGGCAAAGCTTTTGAGCAATGGTGGAAGATGGGACGCGCCCGAAATCTGGCTCAGTTCGAACAGGCCATCCGCATGCTTCAAATTTCCACCCAGAACATCATCTACGCCGACCGCGATGGTCATGTCATGCTGTTTTATTCGACACCCGTGCCACAGCTCCCGCAGGGAGATTGGCAGTACTGGCTGAGGCCGGTTCCCGGGAACATTTCTTCGACCCTCTGGACAAGAATTCTCCCGTTCAGCGACTTGCCGCTCGTCCTCGACCCGTCATCGGGTTGGGTCGAGAACTCCAATAGCGCGCCGTGGTACTCAACTGAGCCACTGCTTCACCCATCGAAATATCCGCCGTACCTCTCGGCCCCGTTCAATGATCCGAGCGGGCAAGCGAACCTGAGGGAAGAACGCGGCATCCAGATGCTCACCAGCAGTCCGAAGATATCCTACGCACAATTGATCGAAGATAAGTATTCCACTCGCTCGCTGTTGGCGGACCGCATCCTACCGCCTTTGCTCGCGGCCACAGCAGCGCGCGGTGACGCGAAGGCCAAGGAGGCCGCGCGCATTCTGCGCGCTTGGGATCGCTGCTTTGACGCGGACAGCCGCGGCGCCGTGCTTTTCGGAGCTTGGTATCTCGAGATGGTCAAGCATGGATCTTTCTGGGCTGTGCCCTTCGACCCTCATCGCCTGCTTGAAACACCCAGCGGCCTGAAAAATCCAGAGGCTGCGGTTCGGGCGTTGGATGCCGCCGCCGCTGAAGTTCAGTTGCGCTACAGAGCATTGGATGTTCCCTGGGGCAGCGTCTTCCGGCTTGCTCGCGGAAGGATTGACTTGCCGGCGAATGGGGGGCCTGGAGACGAGTTAGGAATTTTCCGGGTCATCACGTATTCACAGCAGAGCAACGGCCGCTTTGTATCCACTGGCGGTGATAGCTTCATCGCCGCGGTCGAGTTCTCAAACCCGCTGCGGGCCAGGGTGCTTGTGACGTACGGAAATTCGAGCGACCCCCGATCCCCGCATTATGGCGACCAACTTCAACTCGCGGCCAAAAAGCAGTTGCGGGATGCCTGGCTTACGCAGGATGAAATCGATTCGCACCTTGCGTCTTGCACGTGGTTCGAGGCTAGCGGCGCGGTGCGGACCCTGTGCCCTGACGCGTGCCGCGCCGCAATTCAAAGGAAGGAGTTATGAGATGCCAGCCCATCGACTTGTAGCGCAGTGTTCGCTTTGTAACGCTGCGGCTTCGTTAGACCGATTTATAAGCCGCAGGGCTAAAAAGCGAGCCCTGCGGTACAAAAACGGCTCCAAACCGCAACAAGCCCAACTTTGACGTAACCCTGCACCCTCGCGCAGGAGGGTAGCACGATCAGGGGAAATGTGTTACAAATGAGGGTGAGCTGGCAGCGCAGGCAGATCGAAAGCCGCCTTCCTGGCCATGACTCACCTTCTCATGCATATCCCCGATGGTTACCTGAGCCCCTCAACTTGCGCGGTGATGTACGCCTCAGCCATACCCTTTTGGGCGGTTGCGCTGCGAAAGCTGAAGCGGGCCTTGAACACCCGCCTCATTCCTCGATTGTCAGTCTTTTCCGCCTTATCGTTCATCATCATGATGTTCAACGTCCCCCTTCCGGGCGGCACCACGGGACACGCCGTTGGAGTGGGCATTGCCACCGTGGTGCTTGGTCCTTGGGCGTCCACGGTTGCTATTTCCATTGCGGTCTTTATCCAGGCGGTATTCTTCGGTGACGGCGGAATTACGACTTTTGGCGCGAACTGCTTCAACATGGCCATTGTCGGATCGCTTGTCTCCTACGTGGTCTACCGCTTGACGGCGCGGCGGGCTCCACTCACATCTCCGCGAAGAGTGTTCGCGGCAGCGGCCGCAGGCTATGTGGGCATCAACGCGTCTGCTCTTTGCGCGGGGATTGAGCTGGGCATCCAGCCGCTGCTCTTCAGGACCACAACGGGCGCGCCGCTCTACGCCCCGTATCCTCCTCACATTGCGATTTCGGCGATGATGATCGGGCACTTGGCGTTTGCGGGTCTGGCAGAGCTGGTTATTTCGGGGAGCGTAGTGGCTTACCTTCAGCGCGCCAACCCTGCCCTGTTGCGCGAGACTGCACCCGGCGCCCCCTGCGCCGGCGCGGAGAGCAGCGGATACGCGTCCACGGCTGGCTGGAGTGCCGTGAGGAGTCTATGGGCCGGCATTGCCCTGCTGATGGTCCTTACACCGCTCGGAATTCTGGCAGCCGGGACGGCTTGGGGGGAATGGTCGGCACGGACCTTCTCCGACCCGGCGGCCCGACAAAAGATAGCCGCGGCGTCACGCCATATCCCGCCTCCAGCTCATGCGCCGCGCGGGTTGGCAAGATTATCAACATTATGGACCGCGCCATTTCCGGGCTACTTCCCGTCATTCATCCACCAGCGCGCTTTTGGTTATCTCATGTCCGGGATTTTCGGGGCGGGCATCATCTTGATGATCTTCCTCATTGCGAGCTGGGTCTTCCGGGATCGGCCTCCTGCCGATGAAAACAAGGTTTGTTGAACGCACCCTCGATTCCCTGGCGGATCGGGCCAGCCGCGCTCTGTATGCGGAGGATCTGGCTCATTCGGCCGGCCTGCTACAAGGGCTCGATCCTCGCTTCAAATTGGGGGGACTGTTTGCGCTCATCGTGGCCACAGCAGTATCCCGCCACCTCGAAGCAATCCTCGGCCTTTTTGTCGTCGCTCTCGTGTTGGCAATCTTCTCCCATGTCCCTCTTGGAAGCGTCGGAAAGAGAATCTGGATTCCTGCTCTGATCTTTACCGGCGCGATCACCTTTCCCGCAATCTTTGTGACGCCAGGCAAGGTCCTCTGCCGCATCCCGCTTCTTCATTGGCCGGTGTCTCTACAGGGCTTAACCGCGGCCACCTTCCTTGTTAGCCGCGTCGAGACGGCGGCCACTTTCGCCTGTCTCCTTGCGCTCTGTACCCCCTGGAACAACGTATTGAAAGCGCTGCGGGCCTTCAAAGTTCCGCCCCTCGTCGTGGCCATTTTGGGTGTCACCTACCGCTATGTCCTCTTGTTCCTTAAGTCTGCTCACGAGATGTTCGAATCCCGGCAGAGCCGCATGGTAGGAAGGCTCGACGCACGCGGGCGCCGCCAGTTGGTAGCCGCGACTGCAGGCGTGCTGATCAGCCGCAGTTTTCAGCTCAGCGAGGATGTTTACCTGGCGATGCTGTCCCGAGGCTTTCGGGGGGAAGTACACGCGCTGGATGAGTTTCGCGCCCGGCGCCGCGATTGGCTCGCTCTAGCCGTCGTCGCCGGCATGATCGCGGCTGCCTACTGGTTCGGAAGATGAGCCTTGGTCTCTGCCAACACCCGCACGCAGCAGAGGGGACCGCAAGCCCCAATCCGTCGACAATACCGGCCGAACATAATCTTGGCCGAGCAGCTACGTGCCCGGAGCCTTGCTCCCGATCAGCCCCATGAGGTAGTCAAAGTTAGGGGTAGGCGTTGCCCCCACCCTGGTCGATTTTCGCGGCGACAATCAAGGGGACAACAAGCTGTCCCCCTTACATCGCCTTCAGTTATCGACCAATCAGCGGCAAGTGGGCGCCTTGACCCTGCCTGCTACCCAGAGTACACTCCGATCAATGTGCGCCTGTAGCTCAGATGGATAGAGCGGTTGCCTCCGGAGCAACAGGTCGGGGGTTCGAATCCCTCCAGGCGTACCAGTTAACTCCTTTGGTTTCAATTTCCCTTCTCCTCTCATGTCCGTCCCAAAGGCCGTTTCTGTGTCAAAACTGTGTCAAAACGGCTCAATTTAGCCTCGCTGTGCCAAAACTCCTTTCATG